>NZ_JAKZHU010000001.1:639525-959288 GCF_022568795.1 Arsenicicoccus dermatophilus
TCATCGCCGTCCTCGGCATCGTCAACACCCTGGCGCTGTCGGTCATCGAGCGGACCCGGGAGATCGGTCTGCTGCGGGCCATCGGGCTGGGTCGCGGGCAGCTGCGGCGCATGATCCGGCTGGAGTCGGTGGGGATCGCGCTGCTCGGCTCGGTGCTCGGGCTGGGGATGGGGCTGCTCTTCGGCACGGCCGTGGTGCAGGCGCTCGTGGACGACGGACTGAGCCTGCACGTGCCGTGGGTCCAGCTCGTCGCCTTCCTCCTGGTGGCCGCGGTCGTGGGCGTCGTCGCCGCCCTGTGGCCCGCGCACCGGGCCTCGCGGATGGACGTCCTGAGGGCGATCCAGACCGAGTGACCTTGGGGCGGTGCGGGGTTCGCGTACCACCCCCCGCGGACGGCTGGGTCTCGCCCGTCAAGGTGAAGCCCAGCCGTCCGACACGTGTGGCCCAACCGACGGCGAGGTGAATGACACCCCTGTGATTCGGTCGATATCCTCGCCGGCATGACCGCAGCCCTGCAGCCCACCTCGGCCGAGCGACCCGTCGCGTCGCTGAGCGACCAGGAGCGCGAGATCCTCGCCTTCGAGCGGCAGTGGTGGAAGCACCCGGGCGCCAAGGAGCAGACCGTCAAGGAGCTCTTCGGGCTGAGCGCCACCCGCTACTACCAGCTGCTCAACGCCCTGATCGACACCGACGCGGCCCTCGAGCACGACCCGATGCTCGTCAAGCGTCTGCGCCGGATGCGCGCCCAGCGCCAGCGGGCCCGCAGCGCCCGTCGCCTCGGCGTCCAGGTCTGACCCACGCTCCGTGGCCGGCCGCACCCGTCAGGGTCCAGGGGGTCGGCGAATCGGCTGGTCTCCGTTAGGTTCCCGAACATGCGCAGCGGACCGACCAACTCCCTGACCGATGTCCCCGGTTTCCTCGTCGGGCATGCCACGCGCGCCGAGCCCGGCTGGCTGACCGGCACCACGGTGGTCCTGCCCCCGCAGGGTTGCCCCGCGAGCGTCGACGTCCGGGGCGCCGCGCCCGGCACCCGCGAGACCGACCTGCTCGACCCCGTCAACCTGGTCGACCGGGTCGACGCCGTCGTCCTGTCCGGGGGCTCCGCGCTCGGGCTGTCCGCCGCCGACGGCGTGGCCAAGGCCCTGCTCGACGACGAGATCGGCTGGCCCGTGGGGCAGCCCGGGCAGGTCGTGCCCATCGTGCCCGCGGCCGTGGTCTTCGACCTGGGACGGGCGGGCGTATGGCGCCACCACCCTGGCCCCGCCGAGGGGCGGGCGGCGTATGCCGACGCCCGTGCCGGCGCAGGTCGCCCGGTCCCGCAGGGCTGCGTCGGCGCCGGCACGGGCGCCAAGGTCGGCGAGCTCAGGGGTGGGCTCGGCTCCGCGAGCGTCGTCCTGGACTCCGGCATCACCGTGGCGGCGGTCGTGGTGGTCAACGCGGTCGGATCTGCCGTCGACGAGCAGACCGGCCGGCTGTGGTCGGCGCCGCTGGCCGTGGACGGCGAGCTGGGCCCCCTGCGCGATCCCTGCGCCGAGGACGTCCGCCGCGCCCAGGAGCGAGCCCTGGCCCTGCCGGACCGGGTCGCCGGCCGGCCCGGCCTGGCCACCACCATCGGGGTCGTCGCCACCGACGTCGCGCTGAGCAAGACCCAGTGCCGCAAGATGGCCGGCATCGCCCACGACGGGCTGGCGCGCGCCGTCCGCCCCGTCCACACCTATCTCGACGGCGACACCTTCTTCGCGATGGCCTCCGGGACCCACGAGCACCGGCCCACCCTGCTCGAGCTGGCGGTGCTGATGGAGGCCGGGGCCGACTGCGTCACCCGGGCGGTCGCCCACGCGGTCCTCGCCGCCGAGAGCACCGACCGGACCGCGGACGGGGGAGGGGCCTGGCGCAGCTACCGCGACGCCTTCCCCTCGGCCGTCGCCACCGCCTGAGCCCCGCCTGCCTGAGACACTGGCGCCATGAACGCACCCGAGACGCAGGCCTGGGACACGCCCGACAAGCTCGTCGCCATCCGGGACGCGGCCGAGGCGGCCATCCCCGGCTGGCAGCGACCCGTCCTGTGGGGGGTCGGCATCAGCTCGGCGACCTCGGAGCCCACCTGGGAGTTCCCGGTCGTCAACCGTGACGGCGGCTTCATGCCCGCGGTGGTGCTGGGGCGGCTGGTCCGGCATACCCGCACCTCCGAGACGCTGCCGGTCAGCACCGAGGTCCTGCGCCGCGCCGTCGCGGACCTCGCGCCCGCCGAGGCCTGCCCGGGCGTCGAGCATCCCAACCTGGTCGCCTGGCGCGGACTGCTCGACGAGGTGGCCGGCAACCCGGCACGGGAGCTCGTCGTGGTCTACGTGGACGACCTGGCTGACCCCGTGACCAGCGAGGCCGACGGCCGGCTGCGGGCGCTCGCCGCCCACTGAGCCTTTCCGGGACATCTGGTCGGATACCGCGATACCGGACGGTAATCAGCGACATACTGTCCGTATGTCCTTGTGCGTGCGTTCCCCCGGCACGGCCTAGGCGATGCCGGTGAGCGGCACCGTGGCCTGGCTGGCGTCGGGCCTCCTCCTGCTGGCGCTCGGCGTGCTGCTGCGTGCCCGCGTGCAGGTGCGCCGGGCCCCCGTCGCCACCGTCGGGCTGGTCCTGCTCGGCGTCGGCTCGCTGGGTGCGGACGTCGCGCGGACCTGGCTGCACGAGCCGATGGCCGCCCTCGTGCTCCTGCAGGTGGCGACCCTGGGGCTGTGCCTGTCGGCCTACGGGCTCTTCCGGTCCTGGACGGAGATCCTGGCCGAGGGGTGGATGCTCGCCGGAGGGGTCACCCTCGTCGCGAACTTCGCCCTGCAGCTGTCCGGCCGGCACAGCGACTCCCTCCAGTCCGAGGCGGACCTGGTGCAGCTCGCGCTGGTGGGCTACCTCCCCGCCGTCGTCCTGCTCGTGGGGCACCAGGTCTTCGCCCGTCGGCGGGCGCTGCGCCTCCTGGTCTGCGCCGTGGTCACGGCCAGGGCGATCTCCTGGGCCCTGATCTTCCTGGCCACCTCGGTGCCCGCTCCGGCGCTGGGACGGTGGGCCGGCGTCCCGACGGTCCTGGCCCACCTCGGCCTGCTCGCCCTGCCCTTCGTGGATCGGCCCCGCCGCTGGGTTCCGGAGCGTGACACCGGCCTGTATGCCGCCGCCCGGCTGCCCTACGTCGTCACGGCGATCGTGGTCACCACCGCGGTCGTCACCCGCGCCGCGGCCCCCCGGGTGCCCCGGGCCTCGGTGCTCGTGGTGGGCGGCGGCTTCGTCATCGCCCTGCTCGCCCGGCAGCTGGTCGCCAACACCCGCCTGCGTGAGGCCATGCAGGAGTCCCGTGAGCGGGAGAGGTACTTCCGGACCTTGGTGCAGGACTCGCAGGACGTGGTCCTGATCTGCGACGCCACCGGGCGCCTGGACTACGTCTCCCCGGCCGCCGAAAGGGTCATCCGGACGCCCGGCGCCGGTCGGGGCCCGGGGGACCCTGGCATGCGCACCCTCCACGAGCTGCTGGGCGCCGACCCGCGGCTGGTGCGGGAGGCGCTGGCCGTGGCCGACCGCACGGGCCGATCGCGCCTGGACGTGCACCACGGCGGCCAGGTGCTGGAGGGAAATGTCGGCCGACGTGAGGACGGGTACGTCGTCGCGGTGCGCGACGTGACCGAGCGGGACGGCCTGCGCGAACGGCTGCGGGCGCTCGCCTTCAACGACGTGCTGACCGGCCTGCCCAACCGGCAGCAGCTCGTCCAGGAGCTGACCGCCCGGCTCGCCGCCGGCGGCCGCACCGTCGTCCTCTACCTCGACCTCGACCGGTTCAAGCAGGTCAACGACTCCGACGGCCACCACGCGGGGGATGCCCTCCTGCAGCAGGTGTCCGTCCGGATCGGGCAGGCAGTGCGCGGGGAGCAGGGCACCGAGCCGCTGGTCGCCCGCCTCGGCGGCGACGAGTTCGTGGTGGTCCTGCGCGGCGGTGTCCAGGAGGGCACCCGCACCGCCCACCGGGTCCACGCCGCGATCGTCCCACCCTTCGTCGTGGGCGAGCGCGTCCACCAGGTCGGTGCGTCGGTCGGGCTCGCGGTGGGCGCACCAGGCGTGGACGCCGAGGAGCTGCTGCGGCGCGCCGACCTGGCGATGTATGCCGCCAAGCAGTCCACGTCCGTGGTGCGCCTGTACGAGCCCGGCCTGTCCCTGGCCGCCCAGCGCCGGGCCGACCAGGACAGCGAGCTCTCGCGCCAGTGGCGGCAGGACGCCGTGCAGATGCACCTGCAGCCCATCGTGACCACGGACGACCTGCAGGTGCGCTCGGTGGAGGCGCTCCTGCGGTGGGCCGCCGACGGCGGGGCGGTGACGGGCCCGGGGCGCGTCCTGGACTACGCCGCCCGCACCGGGCAGCTGGCGCGGCTCACCGGCTGGACCGTCGATGCCGCCATACGGACGCTGCAGACCCTCGGGCCCCGGACCGTGCCGGTCGCGGTCAACGTGCCGACGGTCCTGCTGCACTCGCCGGGGCCGGCACGGGGGCTGCTGCGCCACCTCCAGGCGCACGACGTCCGGCCGGAGCAGCTGCACCTCGAGCTCACCGAGGAGGCCATGGTCGAGCGCGGCCCCGAGGTCACCCGCACCCTGCAGACCCTGCGCGCGCAGGGCTTCCGGGTCTACATCGACGACTTCGGGACGGGCTACTCCTCGCTCAGCTATCTGGTGCACCTGCCCGTCGACGGCATCAAGATCGACCGGGCCTTCGTCCGGGACCTGCCCAGCTCGTCGGCCGCCCGCTCGATCGTCACCGGCGTGGTGACCTTCGCCCGCGAGCTCGGCATCACCCTCGTCGCCGAGGGGGTGGAGACGGCCGCGGAGGCGCGCTGGGTGCGCGAGCTCGGGGTGCCCCTGGCCCAGGGTTACTGGTACGCCCGCCCCCAGGACGCGGCCCTGCTCCGCGGGCTGGACGAGCTGGTCGGCTGGGGCGACGCGCTGGGCGAGGGCGGGGCCGCTCCGAGGGCTGCCGCGCCATTTGCACTCGGGAGGACCGAGTGCTAATCATGGTCTTAGCACTCTCAGTGTCAGAGTGATAATTCTGGGCCGTATGCCGAGGCCCGGGTCACGGGTGATGTGAACCCTCCTGACCCGGTCCGTCCGTCGCGGGCGGTGTGCGGTCACCAGTCCGTCTCGTGTGGGAGGAACCCCCCGAATGGCCAAGCTGATTGCTTTCGACGAGGAGGCCCGCCGCGGCCTCGAGCGCGGCATGAACACCCTTGCCGACGCGGTCCGCGTCACCCTCGGCCCCAAGGGCCGCAACGTCGTGCTGGAGAAGAAGTGGGGCGCCCCCACGATCACCAACGACGGTGTGTCCATCGCCAAGGAGATCGAGCTCGAGGATCCCTACGAGAAGATCGGCGCCGAGCTCGTCAAGGAGGTCGCCAAGAAGACCGACGACGTCGCGGGTGACGGCACCACCACCGCGACCGTCCTGGCTCAGGCCATGGTCAAGGAGGGCCTGCGCAACGTCGCCGCCGGCTCCAACCCGATGGCGCTCAAGCGCGGCATCGAGAAGGCCGTCAAGGCCGTCTCCGACGAGCTGCACGCCATGGCCAAGGACATCGAGACCAAGGAGCAGATCGCCTCCACGGCCTCCATCTCCGCCGCCGACCCGCAGATCGGCGAGCTCATCGCCGAGGCCATGGACAAGGTCGGCAAGGAGGGCGTCATCACCGTCGAGGAGAGCAACACCTTCGGCCTGGAGCTCGAGCTCACCGAGGGCATGCGCTTCGACAAGGGCTACATCGCGCCGTACTTCGTCACCGACACCGAGCGCATGGAGGCCGTCCTCGAGGACCCCTACGTGCTCATCGTCAACTCCAAGATCTCCGCGATCAAGGACGTCCTGCCGCTGCTCGAGAAGGTCATGCAGTCCGGCAAGCCGCTCATGATCATCGCCGAGGACGTCGAGGGCGAGGCCCTGTCCACGCTGATCGTCAACAAGATCCGCGGCACCTTCAAGTCCGTCGCCGTCAAGGCCCCGGGCTTCGGCGACCGCCGCAAGGCCATGCTCGGCGACATCGCCATCCTCACCGGTGGCCAGGTCATCTCCGAGGAGGTCGGCCTCAAGCTCGACAGCACCGAGCTCGACATGCTCGGCCGCGCGCGCAAGGTCGTCGTCACCAAGGACGAGACCACCATCGTCGAGGGCTCCGGCGACGCCGACCAGATCGCCGGTCGCGTGGCCCAGATCCGCTCCGAGATGGAGCGCAGCGACTCCGACTACGACCGCGAGAAGCTCCAGGAGCGCCTCGCCAAGCTCGCCGGCGGCGTCGCCGTCATCAAGGCGGGCGCGGCCACCGAGGTCGAGCTCAAGGAGCGCAAGCACCGCATCGAGGACGCGGTCCGCAACGCCAAGGCCGCCGTCGAGGAGGGCATCGTCGCCGGTGGTGGCGTGGCCCTGCTGCAGGCCACCGACGCGGCCTTCGCCAAGCTCGACGTCCAGGGCGAGGAGGCCGTCGGTGCCAACATCGTCAAGGTCGCCGCGGAGGCCCCGCTCAAGCAGATCGCGGTCAACGCCGGTCTCGAGGGCGGCGTCGTGTCCGAGAAGGTCCGCAACCTGCCCGCGGGCCAGGGCCTGAACGCCGCCACGGGCGAGTACGTCGACATGATCGGGTCCGGGATCATCGACCCGGCCAAGGTCACGCGCTCCGCGCTGGAGAACGCCGCGTCCATCGCCGCGCTCTTCCTCACCACCGAGGCCGTCATCGCCGACAAGCCGGAGAAGGCCGCCCCGGCCATGCCCGGTGGCGACGAGATGGGTGGCATGGGCTTCTGACCCGCCCCGCCTCACGGCTCGAGGGCCCCGGACGACGCTCGTCGTCCGGGGCTCTCGGCCTGCCAGCACCGGTCTGGCGCTGCCGAGACCTTCCGGTCCGCCAGAGGTGTGACTCCCCGCACGAGGCACCGGTCGGCGAGCGGCTGGGCACGACACACCCCTGTCCGCGCTGCGGCCCGCAGGCGCCTCCGAGCCGCCGCAGGCGCAGACTGGCGGGGACCACGTCCCCCAGCCCGAGGAGCCCGCCATGATGCCCCGCAAGGACATGCTGCTCGCAAGCGTGGTGGTCCTGATCTGGGGCGTGAACTTCGTGGCTGCCAAGCTCGGCATGGAGGTGATCCCGCCGCTGCTCTTCGCCGCGACGAGGTTCACGCTGGTCGCGCTCCCGGCGGTGTTCTTCGTGCGGCCGCCGGGCACCGGCTGGCGCGTGGTCGTGGGGGCGGGGCTGGCGACGGGAGCGGGTCAGTTCGGGCTGCTCTACACCGCCATGCAGCTGGGTATGCCGGCGGGCCTGGCCTCCCTGGTGCTGCAGGTCCAGTCGGTGTTCACGGTCGGCCTGGCCGCGCTGGTCCTGCGCGAGCTGCCCACCCGCTGGCAGGTCGCCGGCATCGCCCTGGGGGTGGCCGGCATGGCCCTCGTCGGCTGGCAGTTCATGGCCTCGGCGCCGCTGCTGCCCTTCCTGCTCACCGTGGCGGCGGCCGCCTCCTGGGGCGCCGGCAACGTCCTCACGCGGCGCTACCCGCCGCGGACCGGCTTCTCGCTCGTCGTGTGGTCGGCGCTGGCGGCGCCGATCCCGCTGCTCGGACTCTCGTTGTGGCTCGAGGGTTGGGACCGGGACCGGCACGCCCTCACCCACCTGACGCCGATGTCGCTGGTGGGCCTGGCCTTCGTGACCTACCTCGCCTCGATGGCGGGCTACGGACTGTGGAACGTGCTGCTCTCCCGGCACGCGGCGTCGACGGTGGCGCCCTGGTCCATGTTCGTCCCCGTGGTGGGGACGGTGGCGGCCTACGCCTACAACGGCGAGACCCCGACGACCGCAGGGCTCGTCGGGGCTGCCGTGATCATCCTGGGGGTCCTGATGGCGCTCGGGGTCATCGGCCCGCGCCGGGCGCCGCGACCGGACGTCCCCGACCGGGCGCGCGCCCGCCCGCGGAGCCCGCCGGCCTGTGACCGCCGGTGGATCCCCGGGATCAGCGGAACATCGCCGTGTTGGCCGACTCGGTGTCGGCATACTGCACGCCCGCCTGCTGGAGCGTCCGGTTGATCGCGTCGAGGGACTCGCGGACCTGGCTCTGGGTGCCGCGCCACTGCGCCATCACCCCCTGGAACCCGGCCGAGGCCGAGCCCTGCCAGGCGTCCTGCAGCGCCGTCAGCCGGCCCATCAGGGCCGCGACCTGGGACTCGATCTCCCCGGAGATGTGGCCGACGTCGACGGCGGCCGCCGCGATGCGCTCGGTGTCGACGGTGAAGGTCGCGCTCATGATCATGTCCTCGTCCGGTGGATGTCGCCGACGGGCGTCGGCCGATCACCACTGTCCGGCAGGTCGGGCGACGGACCGCGGGGCCGTCCACAGGCTCGGCGGGTTCAGCCATCGGCGTGGGGACAATCACCGGGAGTCACGGATGAGACGGGAGCTCCGGCGCGCGGGATAGGTTGGACTCCCCGCCGACCGGAGGAGCCCACCTCATGCGCCGACCGATGCTCCGCGCGACGACCCTCGTCACGTCGTCCCTGCTCGTGGTGACCGCCTGCGCCCGGTCCGGCGGCGCAGACCCGCGCACCGGGACCGCCACCTCCGGTGCCACCGCGGCCACCGGGAGCGGATCTGCCACGTCCGACGGCGCGGTGCCCGGCGCGGTCCTGCGCGACGTGGACTACGTCGGCGACCGCTCCCGATCGCACCGCCTCGACCTGCACCTGCCGTCCACCCCGGGCGTCCACCCGCTGGTGGTGTTCGTGCACGGTGGCGCCTGGCAGATGGGCGACAAGGCCCTCCTGGACGGCACGGGCCACTCCATCGGCGTCGAGCACCTGCGGGACGTCCTGCTCGCCCAGGGCTACGCCGTCGCGTCCGTGAACTACCGGCTGTCGAGCCAGGCGCCCTTCCCCGCCCAGATCCACGACGTCAAGGCCGCGATCCGCCACCTGCGGGGCGAGGCGTCCCGGCTGCGGATCGACCCCGAGCGGATCGCCGTGATGGGCGAGTCCGCGGGCGGGCACCTCGCCCAGCTCGCCGGGCTGCTCGGGCCGACGCGGACGCGGACGGGTGGTGCCGATCTGGAGGGATCCCTCGGACGGCCCGGCGGGTCCAGCGCCGTCAAGGCCGTCGTCGCCATGTATGGCGTGGCGGACCTGCCTCACCTGCTCGCCGACCGCACGGCGGCCGGTTGCCCGCCGTCCGACCTGGGCCCGGAGACCGCGCTCCTCGGGGTCGACCCCAGCACACCCGCCGGGGCGGCGCGCGGCACCCTGGCCAGCCCCCTCCACCACGTCCACCCGGGGGCACCGCCCATGCTCCTGCTCCACGGCCGCCAGGACTGCGTGGTGCCGATGGCTCAGTCGCAGCGCCTCTCGCAGGCGCTGACCCGGGCAGGCGCCAAGGCCCCGGTCGTCCTGATCGACGCGGGTCACGCGGAGCCGGCGTTCTACACCCGGCCCGACCTGCAGCAGCAGGTGGTGGCCTTCCTGCGCGCCAACCTCTGAGGGCGGCTTCGGCGGGAGGCGGCCCCGAGGAGCCGGGAGGCGGCCGGTCAGGCCTCGGCGAGGCGGGTGAGCTGGCGCTCCACCTGGCGACGCGCCACGGGCTCCCAGGAGCGGCGGGCGTGCTCCGTCGCGTAGAGGTGCTCCCGCTCGACGAGGGCCCGCAGCCGGGCCGCGCGCTGCTCGGCATACGCCTCGTCGTGGGCGTGCTCGGCGGCCAGCTGGGCGCAGTGCTCGTCGAAGCGTTGCTCGGAGGCTGCGAGGATCCACAGGTCGGCGTCCATGAGCGCGGCGCGCGCCCGGTCCGCGCCGGGGGAGTGGTCCTCGGTGGCCGCCACGAGCTCGGTGACGCGTTCGATCACCGCCAGGTCGGCACCCAGCCGGTCCAGGGACTCCAGAGCCAGGGCGGCGCCCTCGTCGGGGCTCGCGATCGGGCCGCACGCGTGGTGGAACCATGCCGCCACCCGGCACAGCACCAGCTCCCGGTCGTCGATCTCGTCGACCGCCGCCAGCCGACCGAGCGCGGCGAGGATCTCGGCGAGGTGGCGCAGCGTGTGAAAGCTGCGGTCGGGGGTGAGCCACCGGTCGACCAGGTCCGTGGCCACCGACTCCAGCTCGTGGTCGTCTGCCGCCGGTGAGAGCACGCGCAGGTCGGCGGCGCACGACGCCACGATGTCGTCCATAGGGGTCAGCCTCCCACACGGTCCGGGCTCGGTCTCGGCAAGCGGTATGTCGGCCCGTCGGCCTAGTCTCGGTCACATGATCCGCACCTCCCGTCGACACCCCGTTCTTGCCATCGTCCAGGCGGGTGGACAGGGCTCGCGTATGGACGTGCTCACCCGCGAGCGCGCCAAGCCGGCGCTCCCCTTCGGCGGGCACTACCAGCTGGTGGACTTCGCCCTGTCCTCGCTCGCGCACTCGGGGATCTCGAACGTCTGGCTCGGGGTGCAGTACCAGGCGAGCACCCTCGCCCGCCACGTCGCGGGCGGTCGCCCCTGGGACCTGGACCGCACCGAGGGTGGCCTGCAGTGGCTGGTGCCGGAGGAGGGGGCCGCGCACAGCGGCTTCTCCGAGGGCAACGCCGACGACCTGCTGCGCCGGGTCGACGACATCCGGACCGCCGCACCCGAGGTGGTGCTGGTCATGAGCGCGGACTCGGTCTTCGCCCTGGACTTCGCCGAGCTGGTCGAGGCGCACCGTCGCTCCGGCGCGGACTGCACCGTGGTGACGGTGGACGTGACTCCCGAGCAGGCGCGGGCCAAGGCGGCGGTCGTGGTGGGCGACGACGGCCGGATCACCGAGGTGGCCTACAAGTGCGAGGAACCGCCGAGCACCACCATCGCGGCCGAGATCTTCGCCTACGACGCGGGCGCGCTGGTGGAGGCGCTCGAGGCGTTGCGCGCGGACGGCGCGGAGGCGGAGGGATCGGGCCTGGGGGACTTCGGGCAGACCCTGCTCCCGCACCTGGTCGAGCACGGCGAGGTGCGGGCCCACCCGCTGTCGGGCTACTGGCGCGATCTCGGGACGCCCTCGGACTACCTGCTCGCCCACCGGCACCTGCTCGACGAGCAGGTGGACGTCCTGGAGCGGGCGGGCTGGCCGATCCTCAGCAGGTTCCCCGAGCTGCCGCCCGCCCGGGTCGGCCCGAGCGGCGAGGTGGACGACGGCCTGCTGAGCGCGGGCTGCGAGGTGCACGGCACGGTGCGCCGCAGCGTCCTGGGGCCGGGCGTCCAGGTCGCCAAGGACGCGGTGGTGGAGGACAGCGTGGTCTTCGCGCACTCCCGCGTCGAGGCCGGGGCCCGTGTGGCCTCGGCGATCGTGGACACCCACTGCGTGGTCGGGGAGGGGGCCCGGGTCGGACGGCTGCGCCCCCACCACGACCTCACCGACGACGAGGTCACGCTGCTGGGGCGCGAGTGCCACGTCGGGGCGGGCGTGGACCTGCCCGCCGGCACCCGGCTGGAGCCCGGCACCCGCCTCTGACTCGCGGGGCCCCTCACCTCCGCGAACCCTCCCTGACCCTGGGATGCGGTGGTGCGAGGGGAAGAGGTCACTCGCCCGCGTCGGTGGCGAGCAGCGGGGGGAGCGGCTCGGCGTGGACCACCACGAGCCGAGAGACCGCGCGGGTGAGCACGACGTACAGCCGCCGCAACCCCGTCCGCCGGTCCGGCTCCGCCGCGGCGATGCGGGTCGGCTCGACGACCACGACGGCGTCGAACTCCAGCCCCTTGGCCATGGTCGCCGGCACCACGTCGACGCGATGCTCCACGTCACCGTGGTCGGCGCCGAGCACCCCGTGCTCGATCCCGGCCGCGGCGAGGGCGTCGGCCACGGCGGCGACCTGGTCGTCCGCCACGATCACCCCGAGGGAGCCGGGCTCGGCGAGCACGTCGCGCGTCTCCTCGGCCACCCGCTCGACCAGCGTCCGCGGCGACGTCGCGACCACCGCGAGCCGGCCCGGGTCGGAGCGCACCGACTCGGGAGCGGCCAGTCCCGGCGCCATGGCGGGCAGCAGCCGTGCGGCATACGCGATGACCGAGGCGGGCACCCGGAAGCCCCGGACCAGCTCGGTGACCTGCCCGTCGGGCTTGCCCAGGTGGGTGAGCGACTCGGCCCAGGACCCCGTCGCCCACGGCGTGGTCCCCTGCGCGATGTCCCCGAGCACCGTCGCCGCGCCCGTGGAGCAGCGTCGCCCGACGGCCCGCAGCTGCATGGGGGACAGGTCCTGGGCCTCGTCCAGCACCACGTGCCCCACGCTGGGGGTGCGGGTGAGCAGGTCGCCGACCTCGTCGATCAGCACCGCGTCGGCGACCGTCCAGCGGGCCGTGCCGGGCGTGCGGGGTGCCTTGTCCCACAGGAGCATTCGCTGCTCCTCCTCGGTGAGGACCCCGTCGGCCGCCGCGGCCAGCGCGTCCGGGTCCGACCAGAGCCGGTGCAGGACCGCGCGGGCGTCCAGCTGCGGCCAGACGCTCTCGGCATACCTCTTGACCGGGGTGGAGCTGGCGACGGCGTCCTGGACCCGGTCGTCCGGGGAGTCGCCCGCTGCCTCCATGAGCACGAGGACCGCGTGGGCCAGCCGCTGCGGGAGCATCTGTCGCGCCGCGTCGTAGCGCACGTCCCGGGCCTGCAGCTCCTCGACCAGGTCGCGCACCTCGTGGGCCGGGACCCGCCACCTGCGGGCGCCCCGCGGGACGACCAGCGCCTCGTGCGGCTCGCGGACCTGGGCCCGCACCGCCCGGTCGAGCACCTCGGCCAGGCGTGCGTCGCCCTTGAGGGTGGCGAGCTCGGGGGAATCGGTGGCGCGCACCCGCACCTGCTCCGTGACCAGCCCGTCCACGGTGGTATGCCGGACCTGCACCTCACCCAGCGTGGGCAGGACGGCTGCGATGTGCTCGAGAAAGGCGGCGTTGGGCCCGACGACGAGGACTCCCTGGCGGCTGAGCCGCTCGCGGTAGGCGTAGAGCAGCCAGGCCGCGCGGTGCAGGCCGACCGCGGTCTTCCCGGTGCCGGGGGCGCCCTGGATGCAGATGGTGGTGGCGTCGTCGACGCGCACCAGGGCGTCCTGCTCGGGCTGGATGGTGGAGACGATGTCCCGCATCGGGCCGACGCGGGGGCGCTCGATCTCGTGCGCCAGGATCTGCGAGTCCTGCTGCTGCCTCTCGCCGCCCGTCAGGTCCTCGTCCTCGATGGCGCTGATCTCGCCGCGGTCGTAGCCGAAGCGTCGCCGCAGCCGCACGCCCATCGGGTCGTCGGGGGAGGCGCGGTAGTACGCCGTCGACACCGGGGCCCGCCAGTCGATGACCAGGGGGTCGCCCGACTCGTCGGAGACGTGCCGGCGCCCGACGTACAAGCGCTCGTGCCCCTCCTGGGCCGTGTCGTCCGCGGTGTCCAGGTCGAGCCGTCCGAAGAACAACGCCGTCGTGGGGTCGTCCTCCAGGGACCGGGCCCGCTGCCACAGGGCGACCGCCAGCCGCTCCGCGGCGATCGGGTCGCCGGCGTTGACCTGCAGCGACATGGTCCGATTCCGCATGGCGGCCAGCGCGGCGCGAGCCCGCAGGAGGTAGTCCTGTTCGGCACCCAGGTCGCAGGGGTCGGGGGCAGCAGGCATCACGGGTCTCTCGCACGGCGACGGGGGAACGTCCCAGGATACGCCGGCGGGCGGGTGCGTGTCCTCGACCGCACCCGCCCGCCTGGCGAGAACCGTTCGGCCGCAAGGCTGTCCAGGCCCAGGGGCCGTCGCGCAGGGGTCCTCCCGGCCCGGCCGGCCTCAGCTCTGGGACTTCTGGGCGAAGGTCACCTCGACGTCCTTGCGGGCGCCGTCGCGCAGGTAGGTCATCGTGACCTTGTCGCCGACCTTGCGTTCGCGGACCTGGGCCACCAGCGAGTTGGAGCCCGTGACCGGCTCGCCCTCGATGGCGATGATGGCGTCCTTGGGTCGCAGCCCGGCCTGGTCGGCCGGGCCTCCCGGCACCACGGTGCCGATGACGGCCGCGACCCGTTGGCCGTCGCCGTCCTTGACCATGTCGGTGGTGGACGTCACGCCCATGAAGGCGTGCTCGGCCTTGCCGCTCTTGATCAGCTGGTCGGCGATCGAGGTGACCTCGTTGACCGGGATCGCGAACCCGATGCCGATGGAGCCGCCCTGCTCGCCCTCGGCCGTGCCCATCGAGGCGATCGAGGAGTTGATGCCGACGAGCTGCCCGTCGGCGTTGACGAGGGCCCCGCCGGAGTTGCCGGGGTTGATCGGGGCGGACGTCTGGATCGCGTTGGTGATCACCTCGTTGGCGGCGGACTGCTGACGTCCGCCGAAGAGCCCGCCCATCGGGTCCTGCTGAGGCTGCTGGGTGGTGCGCACCGGGCGGTTGAGCGCGGAGACGATGCCGGTGGTGACCGTGCCGGACAGGCCGAGCGGGTTGCCCACGGCCATGACCGGTGCGCCCACGGCGATCTTGTCGGAGTCGCCGATGGCGATGGGCCGCAGGTCCTTGACGCCGTCCTGCAGCTGGATCACGGCGAGGTCGGTGGAGGGGTCCAGGCCCACGATCTTGGCGCGGAACGCCCGCTGGTCGGACAGCGTCACGACGATCTGCGGGTCGCTGCCGTTGCGGCCGACGACATGGTTGTTGGTGACGATGTGGCCCTGCTGGTCCAGGATCACCCCGGACCCCTCTCCGCCGTTGCCGCCCGCGTCCGCCACCGAGATGGACACGACGCTGGGGGAGACCGCGGCGGCGGTGGCCTTCCAGTTGGGGGCGTCGGCGTTGGCCTGCTGCAGCGGTGCCTGCGTGTTGCGCGCCGAGCCGGCCGCGGGGCTCGGGGAGTGGGTGGTCACGGCGGAGCCGGCGCGCCCGTCGGCGTTGTGGGAGACCAGCGCCGCGGTTCCGCCGCTGGCCAGCAGCGCCGCGGCCAGGGCGGCGGTCGGCACCTGCCACCAGCCGCCGCGTCGGGCCGGTCGCGCCGTCGGGCCGGCGGGGGTCGATCCGCCCGAGCCGTACGGCGCCCCCTGCGGGGGAGGGAGCACGGAACCGGGGGTGGTGCTCGCCCCCGCGGGCGGCCCGCCCGCAGCCGGCCCGCCCTCGGCGGGGTGGCCAGGGGTCACCGACAGCTCGTGGGTGGTGTCGTGGTGGGGGATCTCCTGCGTGTGCTCGGCGGGGGCCGGCTGGCCCGGTCCGGGGTGGCCGGGGGTGGCCGGACGGCCGGACGGCGGCGAGTGCGGGTCGAGCGGCTCGGACATCGCGGGGCTCCTTCGGGGGATGGTGTCACGCAGGTTCTTCGGTCAACCTAGGCGATCGATGGGTGATTCCTAGGCCTGTGCTGTGGGCTTGGTGGCGGGAAGTCGGACGGAGAAGGTCGCACCGCCGTCCGGGGTCTGGTCGATCCACACCCGGCCGCCGTGGGCGCCGACGATGGCCCGCACGATGGCCAGGCCGAGGCCGGTGCCGCCCGCGTGCTCGGTGCGTCCTCGGGAGGGGTCGTCGCGGAAGAACCGCTCGAAGACGCGCTCGACGAGCTCTGGCGCGATGCCGTCCCCGTGGTCGATCACCTGCAGCAGGGCGTGCTCGGGGTCGTGCGCGCCGACCGCGATCTCGACGGGGGTGCCGGCGGGCGTGTGGTTGACGGCGTTGCCGACGAGGTTGGTGATCAGCTGGCGCAGCTTGGCCTCGTCGCCGCACACCGGCACCGGGCCGAGCGGCCCGCCGATGCCCTGGAGCGTGATCGCCCGGTCGGGGGCGAGGGCGCGGGCGTCCTGCACGGCGTCGGCGGCGAGCACGGTCAGGTCGACGTCGGTCATCGTCATCGGTCGCTGCTCGTCCAGGCGCGCGAGGGCCAGCAGGTCCTCGACGAGCGCGCCCATGCGGGTCGCCTCGTCCTCGACGCGGGTGAAGACCTGGCGCACGTGGTCGGGCTGCGTGACCGCGCCCTGGCGGTAGAGCTCGGCATACCCCCGCACGGCCGCGAGCGGGGTGCGCAGCTCGTGGCTGGCGTCGGCGACGAACTGGCGCATCCGCGCCTCGCTCGCCTCCACGTGCTGGAAGGACTCCTCGATGTGGCTGAGCATCCGGTTGATGGACAGTCCCAGGCTGGCGACCTCGTCGCGGGAGTCGCGGATCGGGACTCTCCGGGTGAGGTCGCCACCGGCGATCACCGCGGCGGTGTCCTCGATCTGCCGCAGCGGTCGGAAGGCGCGGCGGATCACCAGCCACCCGAGCCCGATCAGGGCGGTGAGCGCTACCAGGCCGACGCCGAGGTTGAACAGCACGGCCTGGCTGGTGGTGCGCTCCACGCCGCGCAGGGACGCCGCCACGGCATAGGTGCCGGACCCTCCGGTGAGCGTGCCGGCGATGACGTGCCAGTGCTTG
This sequence comes from Arsenicicoccus dermatophilus, assembly GCF_022568795.1. NCBI lineage: Bacteria > Bacillati > Actinomycetota > Actinomycetes > Micrococcales > Intrasporangiaceae > Arsenicicoccus > Arsenicicoccus dermatophilus. The sequence continues at coordinate 655,913 of NZ_JAKZHU010000001.1, forward strand.
GACCCGCCGTCCTTGGACGGCACCTCGAAGATCGTCCGGCCGGTGACCTGGGGCGAGTTCAGGGTCAGCGGAGGTATGTCGGGGCGCTCGGTCTCGGTCGGCGGGTGGAAGGCGATCTGCTGGTTGGAGCCGCGCAGGTAGATGTAGACGCCGTAGTTGGTGGGGAAGTTGTCGAGCTCGCGGTCGCGCAGGAGCGCGTCGATCGCGGCGTCGCGCAGGGGCACGGCGCTGGTGGCGAGCTCCTGGTCCAGCCGGGCCACGAGCTGCCGCTCGAGCAGCCAGGAGCTGGCTGCGGTCGTCAGGGTCAGGGCGCCCGCCATCATCATCACGGTGATGAGCACCAGCCGGTGGGTCAGCGGCACCCGCTGCAGCGCCCGGCGCGCGGCCCCGCCCCATGCGGCGGGCGGTGCGATCACGAGATCTCGGGAGGCAGCCGCAGCACGTAGCCCACACCCCGCTTGGTGTGGATCAGCGGCGGGTCGATGGTGTCGACCTTGCGGCGCAGGTAGGAGATGTAGGACTCGACGATGCCGGCCTCACCGCGGAAGTCGTAGTCCCAGACGTGGTCGAGGATCTGCGGCTTGGAGAGCACCCGGTTGGGGTTGAGCATGAGGTAGCGCAGCAGCTTGAACTCGGTGGGGGAGCAGTCGATGACCTTGCCCGCCCGGCGCACCTCGTGGGAGTCCTCGTTGAGCTCCAGGTCGTGGAAGACGATGGTGGAGTCCTGCGGCTCGTCGGTGCGGGTGCGGCGCAGCACCGCACGGATGCGCGCCACGACCTCCTCGAGGCTGAACGGCTTGGTGATGTAGTCGTCGCCGCCGATCGTGAGGCCCTTGACGCGGTCGTCGACGGCGTCGCGGGCGGTGAGGAAGACGATCGGGACGTGGCGCCCGGCCTCGCGCAGCTTGGTGGTGACCGTGAAGCCGCTCATGTCCGGCAGCATCACGTCGAGCACGACCAGGTCCGGCTCGTGCTCCTCGGCCAGGATCAGCGCGGCACCCCCGTCCCCGGCGGTGTAGACCTCGAAGCCGGCGAATCGCAGGCTGGTGGCGAGGAGCTCACGGATGTTGGGCTGGTCCTCGACGACCAGCAGGCGGGCCTCGGGTGCGGTGCTCATGCTGCCAGTATGACGACCTGCACTGAAGGTTTGCTGGGAATCGGCTGCATGGGAGCGGTCGGTCTCAGCCCAGGTCGTCGGCGTCGACGATGGTGTAGGCATAGCCCTGCTCGGCGAGGAAGCGCTGCCGGTGGGCGGCGAAGTCGGCGTCCACGGTGTCCCGGGTCACCACGGTGTAGAAGTGCGCGGTCCGGCCGTCGCCCTTGGGCCGCAGCACCCGTCCGAGCCGCTGGGCCTCCTCCTGCCGCGACCCGAAGGTCCCCGACACCTGGATCGCCACGGACGCCTCGGGCAGGTCGATCGAGAAGTTCGCGACCTTGGACACCACCAGCCGGCAGATCTCCCCGGCCCGGAAGGCGTCGAACAGCCGCTGGCGCTCGCGCACCGTGGTCTGCCCGGTGATCAGCGCCGCGTCCAGGCGGGCGGCGAGGGACTCCAGCTGGTCGAGGTACTGCCCGATGACCAGGGTCGGCTCGCCGCCGTGGCGCTCGACCAGCCGCTCGACGACGCGCTCCTTGGCCTCGGCGCAGGACGCGAGCCGGTAGCGGTCGTCGGGCTCGGCGACGGCATAGGCCATGCGCTCGGGGTCGGGCAGCGTCACCCGCACCTCGACGCAGTCGGCCGGGGCGATCCAGCCCTGTGCCTCGATGTCCTTCCAGGGGGCGTCGTACCGCTTGGGCCCGATCAGCGAGAACACGTCGGACTCGCGCCCGTCCTCGCGCACCAGCGTGGCGGTCAGCCCCAGGCGACGCCGGGCCTGCAGGTCCGCGGTCATCCGGAAGATCGGCGCCGGCAGCAGGTGCACCTCGTCGTAGACCACGAGCCCCCAGTCGCGGGCGTCGAGCAGCTCCAGGTGCGGGAACACGCCCTTGCGCCTGGTCGTGAGCACCTGGTAGGTCGCGATGGTGACCGGGCGGATCTCCTTGCGGGCGCCGGAGTACTCCCCGATCTCGTCCTCGGTCAGCGAGGTCCGCCGGACCAGCTCGTCGCGCCACTGCCGCGCGGAGACGGTGTTGGTGACCAGGATCAGGGTGGTGGCCCGCACCCTGGCCATCGCGGCGGCGCCGACCAGGGTCTTGCCGGCGCCGCACGGCAGCACCACGACCCCGGACCCGCCGTGCCAGAAGCCGTCGACCGCCTGCTGCTGGTAGGGCCGCAGCGACCAGCCGTCCTCGGCCAGGTCGATGGGGTGGGCCTCGCCGTCGACATATCCCGCGAGGTCCTCGGCGGGCCACCCCACCTTGAGCAGCTCCTGCTTGAGGTGGCCCCGCTCGGAGGGGTGCACCACCACGGTGCCGTCGTCGACCGCGGCGCCGACGAGCGGGCGGATCTTCTCGTGCCGCAGCACCTCCGTGAGGACGGCCCGGTCGGTGGTGCGCAGGACCAGGCCGTGGGCGGGGTGCTTGTCCAGGGTCAGCCGGCCGTAGCGGTCCATCGTCTCGGCGACGTCCACGAGCAGGCTGTGGGGCACGGCATACCGGCTGTGCGTGACGAGCGCGTCCACAACCTGCTCGGCGTCGTGCCCCGCCGCCCGGGCGTTCCACAGGCCGAGGGGCGTGACGCGATAGGTGTGGACGTGCTCCGGCGCCCGCTCCAGCTCGGCGAACGGCGCGATCGCTCGCCGCGCCACCTCCGCGCCGGGGTGGTCCACCTCGAGCAGGAGGGTCTTGTCGCTCTGGACGATCAGGGGGCCATCGGGCACGCGGGGCTCCTCGGGTGGTCTGGCGGGGGTATGCCGGAAGGCGACCGGGGTCGCCCTGCGCGCAACGCTGCCACACGTCACGGCCTTCCCGCGGCCGTCGCGCCGGTGCCGTGGCGGGGACGCCGCCCGGGTGGCCACCCGGGTGCCGTGCGGCAGGATGGGAGCAGATCCTCGACCGACGACGTTCAGGAGTGACATGCGCAAGCCCCAGCTCGAGCCCATGACCGGCGCCCCCGACCGGGTCACGATCTACGAGGTCGGCGCCCGCGACGGTCTGCAGAACGAGAAGTCCGTCGTGCCCGTCGAGGTCAAGGCGGAGTTCGTCCGCCGGATGCTCGCCGCCGGCCTGGAGACCGTCGAGATCACCAGCTTCGTGTCGCCGCGCTGGGTCCCGCAGCTCGCCGACGCGGCCGAGCTCGTCTCGTCCCTCGGCGAGCTCGCCCTCGGCACCCATCGCCCGGTGCTCGTCCCCAACGAGAAGGGCCTGGACCGCGCGCTCGACCTGGGCGTCTCGTCGGTCGCGATCTTCGGGTCGGCCACCGAGACCTTCGCCGCCCGCAACCTCAACTCCACGGTGCTGGACCAGTTCACGATGTTCGAGCCGGTCGCCAAGCGCGCCAAGGACGACGGCCTGTGGCTGCGCGCCTATGTCTCCATGTGCTTCGGCGACCCCTGGGAGGGGGACGTGCCCGTCGACCAGGTCGCCGACGTGTGCCGCCGGATGACGGACCTCGGCGCCGACCAGCTCTCCCTGGGCGACACCATCGGCGTCGCCACCCCCGGGCACGTGGGGCGCCTGCTGGAGGCGCTGGACGCCCGTGGGATCGCCACCGACCGGATCGCCGTGCACTTCCACGACACCTACGGCCAGGCGCTCGCCAACTCGCTGGAGGCGATCCGGCTCGGCGTCCGGACGATCGACGCGTCGGCCGGCGGCCTGGGCGGGTGCCCCTACGCGAAGTCCGCCACCGGCAACCTGGCCACCGAGGACCTGGTGTGGGCGCTGCACGGCATGGGCGTCGAGACCGGCGTCGACCTGGGGGCCCTGGTGGCGACCTCGGTGTGGATGAGCGAGCAGCTCGGCCGTCCCTCCCCGTCCCGGGTGGTCAAGGCCCTCTCCGGCGAGTAGCCCGTCACCGCCGGCGGCCCCGCGAACGGCCACCTCGCCCGCGAGATCGCGCCCTGCGCGCGATCGACCTGGGCCAGGCCGGCCTCGCCCGGCTCTACCCCGCCTGACCGGACCCGGCGCGTCCCCTCGCGGGCGGGAGACGCGCCGGGCGCAGGCGTCCGGTGTCAGCGGCGGGTGCCGACGGTGGGGAGGGTGGCCTTCTGGACCTGGCGCAGGTCGCCGGTGCGGGTCAGGGCCCAGACGGTGGTGCCGGTGGGCTCCGCGGCGATGGACAGGGTGGTCTCGCCGGGGTCTCCGGCGACGGGAGTGGGGGTGGTGCCGGGTGCGGCATACGCGAAACCGCCCGGGACGCGCTGGCGGACCGTGCCGTCGCGGTCCGTCGTGGCTGCGGTGTCCCGTCCGCCGAGGACGGTGCGCCCATCCTCGAGCTGGGTGGCTGCCGAGACGGCCCACACGGGGGCGGGGCAGTCGGTGCCGGACGAGCGCAGGCACAGACCGGTCTCGGTCCTGCCGCCGCTCGAGTCGCTCGCCTGACGGCTTCCCCATCCGACGATCTCCGTCGGCCCCTGGGCGGTGAACCCGCCCGGGGTGTCGAGGACCGTGCGATACCGGAGCCAGAAGCCCAGGAGCGGGGTGGCCGGGGACGTGGACAGGTCCTGGACCTGGGGATAGCCGCTCACCTGCCGGGTCGTCGCGAGCACATGGCCCTGCACCGCCAGGGCGAGGTAGGGAACCGCCACCCCGCCCGGTGCCGGGTTGGTGCCCTCGAAGGGGGTGGCCTTGCCCTGCCACGTCCCCTCGAGATAGCGCGTGACCACGAGCGACTGGGACGCGGTCCGGCCCGCCGGAACGGCCCCCTGGGTCGGGGTGCCGATGACGACGGGCGTGCCGTGGGCGGACGTGAGCGCCATCGAGCGCATCGTCTCCACCGTCGTCGGCAGGGGCAGGCTGGTCCACCGCTGGCCGTCGTGCTGCCACAGGCTGGGCTTCTCGCCGACGCCCATCACGAAGGTCCTGCCGTCGCTCGCCGCGATCCGGACGTCCTTGGCGGTCGCGTCGAGGGTGGTGGTGGTCCAGCTGCGGCCGGTGGCGGTGGCGACCACGAGCGGCCCCTCGGAGGTGGCGTCGGCGCGGCGGATCCCGGCGACCGCGGACTGGCCGGCCGCCGGGGAGGCGATCCGCAGCGCGTCGAAGTCGAGGGTGGTGACGGGTGCGAAGCCGCCGGCGTGGTGGCCGGGAGCGGGCGTCTCGCGGTGGGCCGCCTCGGCGGTGCCCGGCGCGACGGTCATGGTGGCCGCGAGCGCGGTGGCGCAGGCGAGCACCCGAGTACGAGTATTCATGAATCCCCCTGGTGTGATGGCGCATCGGTGCGCCCGACCATCACAGCCGGTGTCCGATCCGTGACGCCATGGCCGACTCGCGCCATCCGTGGATGGCCCTAGTGAGGGGTTGCCGAGCTCACCCGATGGATGCTCAGGACGCGCTCCACCTCGCTCGTCCCCACCGTCCCGTAGGCCCGGCCAGCCTCGACCCGCCGGGGGGTGAAGACCAGCGGCGTGGCCTCGCCGTCGGCCCCGACATACGACACCTGCACCGGTCGGCGGTCCTCCGCCGCGTCCCGCAGCAGGGCCAGGACGACCGTGGGATCCGTCGCCTCCTCGGGCGCGCCGTGGCGGCTCGCGTCGGCGCCCACCCGCCCGGAGCGCAGGGCCGCCACGACGCCCCGGGCGTGCTCCTCGTCGACCACGGCCGTCAGGGTCGGGGCGCCGCTCCTGCTGCGGGCCGGCGCACGCCGGGCCACCGCCTGCGGCACGGTGACCACCCCGTCCTCGCTCTCGGCGGCAGGCGCAAAACCGTTGTCGCGCAGAGCGGTCAGCACCCGGTCGCCCGACGCCGCGCTGACCAGCACCGTCGGGGCGAGGCGCCGCAGCCGCAGCGGGGCCAGGGCGGGCGAGGCCAGCATCGCGTCCAGCGTCACCGGGTCGTCGCAGCGCAGGTATGACGACGCGGGCCCCACCCGGGCGCGCCCGTGCCGGCGGGCGACGTCCTGGACCAGGTAGGCGAGGGGCTGCGGGACCGGGGTGGCGCTCGCGGCCTGCAGTCGCTCGAGCAGCTCGTCCGGGGTGACCCCGCCGTCGAGGGCTCGGCGCAGCGAAGCCTCGCCGAACCGGAACACCGTCGCCCCACCACGAGACTCGACGTCCGCGGCGGCCCGGAGCAGGTGCGCGAGGTCGCCCTCGACCCGGCCCGGGGCGACGGCGGTCAGGTCGGCCTGCAGCAGGATCTCGGAGGCGGGCGCCGGCAGGTGGGGTGCCATGGCGGCAGCGGCAGCGGCGGGGTCCTCGGGGTGGTCCAGCAGGGTCCGGCCCGCATCCGCGAGGGCGCCGCGGCCGGTGAGACCCAGCCACTCGGCCTCGCGCACCACGGCCGCGACGACCTGCGCCGCGTCGGCGACCCGCCGCAGCGGTCGCCGCCAGGCCAGCAGGGCGACGAGCCCGTCGGGGGTGACGGCGGCGCCGGGACCCGCGTCCGCGAGCGCGGCGAGCACGTCTGCCCGGACGGTGCGCACGACGGGCCACTGCACGTCCGGGCCGAGGGCGTTGGTGACCGACCGGGCACCGGGCTGGGTCTGGCCGACCAGGTGGGGGGCGCGCGTGGTCGCGATCCAGGCGGCGGCCAGCGCCGCCCACCGGTCCTGCGGCGGGCGGGCGGCCCACTCGTCGAGCATCGAGGTGGGCACCCAGGAGGGGTCGAGGGCGCCGTCGTCCGCGAGCAGCCCGGCGGCGTGGGCGATCTCGACGACGAAGGCCGCCCGGTCGGGTGTCACGTCCAGGGCTCGCGCCAGGGCCTGCAGGTCGCGCACCGACAGGCCGCCCGCCCGCAGCACCCGCGGGGGCTCGGCGCCCCACCGGTGGGCGAGCTCGTCGACCTGGGCGAGCAGCTCGGAGGCGGCACCTCCCGCGGCGAGGTCCACGACCGTCCCGGACCGGCTGGTCGTCGGCACGTCGGGAGGCAGCAGCCCCGGCTCCGCGAGCAGCCGTCCGCCGCGCAGGTGCAGCGCCACCTCGCGGGGCAGGACGAGCTGGTCCTCGCCCCACGGCACCAGCAGGCGCCGGTCGACCAGGTCCCGCACGTCGGCGCTGGCCAGCGCGCGCTCGTCGGCCGCCAGGGCGCCCGGCCCCCACGCGAGCCGCTCCAGGATGGCGCGGGCCTCGGCAGGCACCGAGTCCACCACCGCTGCGAGGGCCTGCGCCGTGCGCAGCGAGGCGGGTACGGCGACGAGCAGGGCGGCCAGGCCGGGCCAGAGCCCCCCGGGGCGCGGACCCAGCAGGTCGCCGACGGTGCGGGTCACCGACAGGTCCGCACCGCAGCGCCATACCAGCGCGGCCGTCTCCAGGTCGGTCAGGGCCCGGTCCAGGGCCTGCCGCTGCGGCCCGGACTCGGCTCCGAGCCAGCGGGCCGCCTGCGTCACGTCCGCCGGGGAGCCGCTCGCGAGCAGCGCCTCCAGGAGCTGCAGGTGCCCGGCGTCCAGACCCTCCAGCGCCCGCTGCGTCGAGGCCCGGGTGCCCGAGCGGGCCGCGAGCGCCGTCAGGTCCGCCGGTGCCGGACGCGCCAGGTCGGGGCGGGCGAGCAGCAGCGCGACCAGCTCCTCCTCGGAGCGGCCCCGCAGGTCGTCGGCCAGGCTCCGGGGACGGCGAGACTCGGCGGTGGCGCGATCAGGGGCAGGGTTCACCGCACCACGGTACGTGCCGGGACCCGGTCACCTGCCGCTCGTGGTGCGAGGCCGACCGCTCGGCGCCCAGGACGCGTCAGGTGTTGCCTCGGTCACGCCACGTGGTCAGACTCCGGGCATGACGGCAACGACGCTCTCGTACGACAACGGCGCCTCCGACTCGCCGCTCCTCGACGGCACCATCGGCGCCAACCTCGAGCGCACGGTCCAGCAGCACGGCGACCGGCTGGCGATGGTCGAGGTGTGGACCGGCCGCCGATGGACCTACCGCGAGCTGGACGCCGCGGTGGACGAGGTCGCCAAGGGTCTGATCGCCAAGGGCCTGCAGCCCGGCGACCGGCTGGGCATCTGGGCCCCCAACCGCGCCGAGTGGACCCTGGTGCAGTACGCCACGGCCAAGGCGGGCATCGTCCTGGTCAACATCAACCCGGCCTACCGCGCCCACGAGCTGGAGTACGTCGTCAAGCAGTCCGGGATGCGCATGGTCGTCAGCGCCGTGGCCTACAAGTCCTCGGCCTACCAGCAGATGCTCGAGTCGGTCCGGCACGACTGCCCGGACCTGGAGCTCATCGCCTACTTCGACGAGGACTCCTGGGACGAGCTGCTCGCCGCGGGCCGGTCGGTCGGCGACGACGACCTGGACGCGCGGATGGCCGGCCTGTCGAGCAGCGACCCGATCAACATTCAGTACACCTCGGGCACCACGGGATTCCCCAAGGGCGCGACCCTGTCCCACCACAACATCCTCAACAACGGCTTCTCCGTCGGGGAGGGGCTGAGCTACACCGAGCAGGACGTGGTGTGCATCCCGATGCCCTTCTACCACTGCTTCGGGATGGTGATGGGCAACCTCGCCTGCACCACCCACGGCGCGGCCATGGTGATCCCGGCCCCGACCTTCGACCCGGTCGCGACGCTCACGGCGGTGCAGCAGGAGCGCTGCACCAGCCTGTACGGCGTGCCCACGATGTTCCTGGCCGAGCTGGCCCTGCCGGACTTCGAGTCCTACGACCTGTCCAGCCTGCGCACCGGGATCATGTCGGGCTCGCCGTGCCCGGTCGAGGCGATGAAGAAGGTCATCGAGCGGATGGGGATGCGCGAGGTCGTCATCTGCTACGGCATGACCGAGACCTCGCCGGTGTCCACCATCACCAGCCCGGCCGACACGATCGAGCACCGCACCGAGACCGTCGGGCGGGTGATGCCACACGTGGAGATCCAGATCGTCGACCCGGCGACGGGGGAGCAGGTGGCGCGCGGCGAGACCGGCGAGTTCTGCACCCGCGGCTACTCGGTGATGCTGGGCTACTGGGGCCAGCCGGACAAGACCACCGAGGCCATCGACCAGGATGGCTGGATGCACACCGGCGACCTGGCGACGATGGACCAGGACGGCTACGTCGCGATCGTGGGCCGGATCAAGGACATGGTCATCCGCGGCGGGGAGAACGTCTACCCGCGCGAGATCGAGGAGTTCCTCTACACCCACCCGGACATCCAGGACGTCCAGGTGATCGGGGTGCCGGACAGGAAGTACGGCGAGGAGCTCATGGCCTGGATCATCATGCGCGAGGGCGTGCCCGCGCTCACGGTGCAGGACGTCGAGGAGTTCTGCGCCGGCCGGCTCGCGCACTACAAGATCCCGCGCTACGTGCACATCACCGACTCCTTCCCGATGACGGTGACCGGCAAGATCCGCAAGGTCGAGATGCGGGACCAGGCGGTCAGGCTGGTGGACCAGGGCTGACCGTCGGCGGGGCCTGGGGGTCCACCTGGTCGAGCCATCGGCGCGTCAGCGGGCGTATGTCGTGCCCGGTGACCTGCTGGGCGTAGGTCTCCAGGTCGGCGCGGGTCGCGGTGCCGTAGCGGTGCTGCGCCGGCCAGCCCCGGGCCAGCCGCAGGAAGGCCGCGTCACCCACCTGCTGCCGGAGCTCGCGCAGCATCAGCGCCGGGCAGAGGTAGATGTTCTCGGCCGCGAAGTGGTCCTTGTCCGGGTGGCCGGCCTGCCCGGCCTCGGCCACCGCGTCGGCGCACCCCTGCGCCACCTGGTCCACCGGGACCGGGGCGCCGCGCCGGGCGCGGTAGGCCAGCTCCCAGTACATCGCCCAGCCCTCGTTGAGCCAGGCCTGCTGCCAGTCCCGGGTGGTGACCAGGTCGCCGTACCACTGGTGGGCCAGCTCGTGGACGGTCACCTCTCGCGCCGCCACCCGCGCCGGCAGCCGCCCGAGCGTGATCAGGGACTGGGTCTCCATCGCCGACTGGCCCGCGGTCACGACCAGCCCGGACGTGGAGAAGGGATAAGGGCCCACCTGAGCGGTGAGGACGTCGTGGGCGTCCCGCAGCGCCGCCTGCAGGGCGGGCACGAGCGGTTCGTCCTCCGGGAGGGTCCACACCGAGCCGGGCGTGCCGCCCGGGAGGGTCTGCTCATGCTGCCGGTAGCGCCCGACGGCGACCGTGGTGAGGTAGCTGGAGGCGGGGGAGTCCAGGTGCCACCGGGTCCGCACCCGCCCGTCGGCGTCCTCGCGCCCGACGAGCCGTCCGTTGGCCACGCCCACCTGCCCCCGCGGCGCCCGGATCGTCAGGTCGTAGAACGCCTTGTCCGACGGGTGCTCGTTGACGGGGTACCAGGTGTAGGCCCCGAAGGGCTCCTGGTAGGTGCTCACCTGGCCCTGCGCGTCATATCCCCACCCGAGACCCCCGACGTCGTCCCCGCGGGTGGTGGGGGCCTTGACCGTCGTCGGGGTCCCGGCGTAGCGCACGACCACCTGGTGCTCCCCGTCGCGGCGCAGCCCCGGCGCGAGCACCGTCACCGTGTCCCGCTCCCGCCGCACCTGCGCGGGCCGGCCGTCCAGCGTCACCGCGACGACGCGCAGGGGGTCGGCGAGCGCCAGCTGCAGCCGGTCGGTGTCGCGGGTCACCCGCAGCCGCACGGTCGCGGTCCCGGCGAGCGTGCGGCCGTCCCAGTCGAGGTCGAGCGCGTAGCGCAGCGCGTCGACCTCGGGGTGGCTCAGGTCGGGATAGCTGGGGTCCTCCACCGTGACGTTGCGGGCGAGACGCAGGTCCGGCGGGGTGACCGGGCGGGTGTCGACGCTCGTCCAGCTCGCCGGGACCGGCTCGGTGCTGACCGGCGAGGGAGCAGGTGAGGCGGCCGTGCTCGTCGAGGGGCGGGCGGCCCCCGGTGCGGCGCCCCCCAGCCCCTGGAAGGCGGCCAGGGCGAAGGCCGCGGTCACGGCCAGCACCCCCACGGCTGCGCTGTCTCGTCGCACGTCGTCCCCCTTGTCTGCCGACCCGGACAGGCTAGACCCGGTCCCCGACATACCCCTGAGGGGCTGGTCGGAGGGCCGTGCCTCGCCGCGCCCGAGAGCGGCACCCGACGTGACCCGTTAGCCTGGGCGGACGGTGCGACGCGCTCGCACCGTCCGCCGACCCCGCCCGCGGGGCCCGGCCCGCACCCGACGACGACTAGAGGTGGACCAGTGCCAACGGGCAAGGTCAAGTGGTATGACGCCGACAAGGGCTTCGGCTTCCTGGGCGACGACGACGGCGGCGACGTCTTCGTCCACGCCAACGCCCTCCCCGCCGGGGTGACCACCCTCAAGCCGGGGACGCGGGTCGAGTTCGGGATCATGGACGGCCGCCGCGGCCCCCAGGCGCTGTCGGTCACGGTCCTGGACGAGGCGCCGTCCGTCGCCCGGACCCTCCACGAGCGCACCCGACGCCCGGCCGAGGAGATGGTCCCGATCATCGAGGACACCATCCGCCTGCTCGACGGCGCGTCCGCCCAGCTGCGCAAGGGGCGCTACCCCGACCCGGCCGCGGCGGCCCGCCTGGCGGCCGCGCTGCGCGTCATCGCCGACACCTTCGACGGGAGCTGACCGATGGCCACCCTCAAGCCCGACACCACCCTGTTCGCCGCCGTGGACCTCGCCCGGCAGGCCGCCGAGTCCATCGCCGAGCCCGGCATGGTCGGCGAGCACGTCGGCGTGGTCATGGACGCCGAGCGTCTGGCCACCCACCGGTTCGCCTGCCTGGCCCCGGGCTATCCCGACTGGCTCTGGTCGATCACCGTCACCCGGGTGTCCCGCTCGCGCACGGTGACCGTCTCCGAGACCCACCTGCTGCCCGGCGAGACCTCGATCGTGGCGCCGGCGTGGCTGCCCTACGATCAGCGCATCGCCCCCGGCGACCTCGGGCCCGGCGACGTCAGCCCCTACCGCGAGGAGGACCCCAACCTCGAGCCCGGCTTCGAGGCCACGGGCGAGGAGGACGTGGACCAGATGGCCGAGTGGGAGCTCGGCCTGGGTCGCAGGCGGGTGCTCTCGGCCGAGGGCCGTGAGGTGGCGGCCCAGCGCTGGTACGACGGGGACAACGGCCCCACCTCCGACGTCGCCCGACAGGCGCCGGCGCGGTGCGAGACGTGCGGCTACTTCGTGCCCATGGCGGGTGCGCTGCGACGCTCCTTCGGGGTGTGCGCCAACGAGTGGTCGCCCTCGGACGGGCGGGTGGTCTCGCTCGACCACGGCTGCGGCGCCCACAGCGAGTGCGACCTGGAGCGCTCGCGGCCTCGCCCGCTCGATCCGCCGGTCGTGGACGACCTCGCCGTCGACCTGGAGGTGGTCGAGCCGACCGCCGAGGCGGTCGTGGAGCAGGCCGCCGAGCCCCAGGCCGCGGCCGAGACCGTCGCGGTCGTCGAGGCCGTCGAGGCGGTTCCGGCGAGCGAGCCGGTCGTTCTCGTGGCCGAGACCGAGGCGTCCCCGGTCCAGGCGACCGACGAGGCTGCGGCCACCCAGCCCGAGACTCCCGCCGTCGAGACTCCCGCACGGCGGGGTCGCCGGGGGGCGCGGCGTGCGGCCGGCGCGCCGGCGGGGCCGCCGCGCACCCGCTGACCCGGCCTGCCGCTCTCCGGATCGAGCCCGTCACCCCACCGTGGTGGCGGGCTCGTCCGTCGCGTGCCGTCAGGCCCCGCGCGAGCGGGCGCGCCCGCTGCGGACGTACCAGTAGCCCACGACCCCGATCGCCAGCCCGGCCACGCAGACGTAGGGCCACCAGGACCGGCCCTGGGCGTGGAAGCCGGGGACCAGCAGGATGACGACGAGGGCGACCGCCCACAGCCACAGGCCGAGCACCACCACCCGGTCGGTGCGCACCCGCACGACGGGCAGCGTCGTGGCGTCGATGCTCGGGCGGCGGGCCATGCGCCCAGCCTAGGTGGGGGCTCGGTGGACGACTACCTGGGAGCCAGCCGAGAAGTCGGTAGATTTCTCCCATGAAGCAGGCCCCCGCACGCCCGGCCGGCAGCACGCCCGCCGGCCGCTCCACCCTCGACCGCTACTTCCGCATCGCCGAGCGCGGCTCCACCGTCGGTCAGGAGGTCCGCGGCGGCATCGTCACCTTCTTCACGATGGCCTACATCGTGGTCCTCAACCCGCTGATCATCGGCACCGCCAAGGACTCCACCGGGGCCTTCATCGGCGGCGGGGGACACCCCAACCTCGCGATGGTCGCGAGCTGCACCGCGCTGATCGCCGGCCTGATGACGATCCTGATGGGTGTCGTGGCCAACTACCCGCTGGCGCTGGCGACCGGCCTGGGCCTCAACGCCTTCCTGGCCTTCGGCGTGGCCACGCTGCCGCAGATGACCTGGGCCGACGCGATGGGCCTGATCGTGCTGGAGGGCATCATCATCCTGCTCCTGGTGCTCACGGGCTTCCGCCGGGCCGTCTTCCACGCGATCCCCGCGCAGCTCAAGACCGCCATCTCGGTCGGGATCGGCCTGTTCATCACCATCATCGGCCTGGTCGACGCGGGCTTCGTCCGCAAGCCGACCGGCCCCACCCCGGTGGAGCTCGGCATCGGCGGCTTCCTCAACGGGTGGCCGCTGCTCGTCTTCGTCGTCGGCCTGTTCCTCACCATCGGGCTGATGGTCAACCACGTGAAGGGCGCGATCCTCTACGGCATCACCGGGGCGACCGTGCTCGCGATCGTCCTGGAGGCGGTCCTGCACATCGGCTCGCAGACCGGACCGGGCGGCAAGGTCGTCAACCCCACCGGTTGGGGGCTCAACGTCCCGCGCCTGCCCAGCAATCCCTTCGCGGTCCCGCACTTCGACCTGCTGGGTGACTTCTCCCTGCTCGGCTCGTTCCCCAAGCTCGGGGTCGTGTCCGCGGCGCTGCTGGTCTTCACCCTGCTGCTCGCCGACTTCTTCGACACCATGGGCACCATGGTCGCCATCGGCGGTGAGGCGGGCCTGCTCGACGAGGAGGGCGACCCGCCCGGCTCCCAGCGCATCCTGATCGTGGACTCGGTCGCCGCCATCGCGGGCGGCCTGGGCTCGGTCAGCTCCAACACGTCCTACATCGAGTCCGCCGCCGGCGTCGGCGAGGGGGCCCGCACCGGCCTGGCCTCGGTGGTCACCGGCGTGCTCTTCCTGGCCGCGACCTTCCTGTCGCCGCTGGTGTCGGTGGTGCCCTACGAGGCGGCCACCCCGGCCCTGGTCGTCGTGGGCTTCCTGATGATGCAGCAGGTGACCGGGATCGACTGGGAGGACATGGAGATCGCCATCCCGGCCTTCCTCACCATCGTCCTCATGCCCTTCACCTACTCCATCAGCGTCGGCATCGGCGCGGGCTTCGTGTCCTACGTCGTCGTCAAGCTCGCCCGCGGCAAGGCCCGCGAGATCCACCCGCTGCTGTGGCTCGTCGGGCTGCTCTTCGTCGTCTACTTCTGCATCACCCCGGTCAAGACCGCCCTCGGCGTCGCCTGACCACCGGCGCACCGACCGCCCGTCTGCGCGCGCCCGGTGCGCGCAGCCGGGCGGTTCGGCGTACGACCGCTGCTGCCCGCTCGTTAGGGTGAGTCGTATGACGGAGCTGACTCGCGACCAGGTCGCGCAGATGGTCGACCACACCCTGCTCAAGCCGGAGGCGACGCCCGCCGACGTGCAGGCCCTGATCGCCGACGCCGAGCGGCTGGGCGCCTGGTCGGTGTGCGTGTCACCGTCGATGCTGCCCATCGAGACCTCGGTCAAGGTGGCCGTCGTGTGCGGCTTCCCGAGCGGCAAGCACACCTCCGCGGTCAAGGCCGCCGAGGCCGCCGAGTCGGTGCGCCTCGGGGCCGACGAGATCGACATGGTCATCGACGTGGGCGCGGCCGTCGCGGACGACGTCGACGCGATCGAGGCCGACGTCGCGGCGGTCCGGGCCGCCTGCGAGGGCGCGGTGCTCAAGGTGATCATCGAGTCCGCCGCCCTCACCGACGAGCAGGTCGTCGGGGCCTGCCAGGCCGCCGAGGCCGCGGGCGCCGACTTCGTCAAGACCTCCACGGGCTTCCACCCCAGCGGCGGAGCCACCGCCCACGCGGTCCGGCTGATGCGCGAGACCGTGGGAGATCGCCTGGGGGTCAAGGCCTCCGGCGGGATCCGCACCGCCGAGGCCGCGCGCGAGATGATCGAGGCGGGGGCGACGCGCCTGGGGCTGTCCGGAACCGAGGCCGTCCTCGACGGGTGGACCGAGCAGGCCGGGTAGCCCGACGCCGCAGGCACCGGCAGGGGGAGGGGATGCGGCGCTGCCTGGCGTCGTGGTCCTGCTCGCCGTCGTGCCGGGACCACGATCATCTGGGTGGGGCTGCCGGTCCTGGTCGCCGGTACGGCGCGACCGGCGGTCCTGCGCCCAGGAGCTGCTGTCGTCGGGCACCGGCGGGGTGGACCACCTGCCCAAGGACCGGGTGAGCGACGTCGACGGCTTCCTCGACGTGCTGGAGCAGGAGCGCGCAGGGAGACGGTCGTCGACGCGCCAGGATGCGCCGCTCCTCGCGCGGCCGCCGCGGCCGGGGGCGGTGGCATCGCTGCCGCCGCACCGGCGGGAGGTGCTGGGGCTCATGGCCGACGGCGGCACCGACGGGTCAGGGCGGGGCTGACCCGGCCGACCTGCCGGCCAGTCGACGGACCGGGCGTGGTCGACCCAGATCGTTAGCCAAGGTAATGAGGTAGGCTAACGATCGATGACTCGAGACCTCTGCCACCTCGCCAACGACCTCCGACTCGCCTGCCAGCGGATCAGCCGCCGTGTCCGCTTCGAGGGCACCGAGGAGATCGCGCCGCACCAGGCGAGCGTGCTCTTCCGCCTCGACCAGCCCCGCACCCCAGGCGATCTCGCCGACACCGAGCGGGTGAGCGCGCCGAGCATGACCCGCACCATCGGGGGCCTGGTCGACCTGGGGCTGGTGGAGCGGACGCCTCACCCGACCGACGGGCGGCAGGTGCTGGTCAGCCGCACGGCCGCGGGCGAGGAGCTCGTCATACGCACCCGCGCGCAGCGCGACTCGTGGATGCTCGCCCGGATCGAGGCGCTGCCCCCCGAGGACCTGGCGACGCTGCGCCGCGCGACCGACATCCTGCTGGAGGTGTCCGGCCGATGAGCACGACCTTCGCCTCGCTGCGCGTGCCCAACTACCGCACCTTCTTCCTCGGCGGGCTCGTCTCCAACATCGGGACCTGGATGGGACGGGTGGCCCAGGACTGGCTGGTCCTGACCGAGCTGACCGACCACTCGGCGGCCGCGCTCGGCGTCGTCACCGGGCTGCAGTTCGCCCCCGTGGTGCTCCTCGCGCCCTGGGCCGGGGCGATCGCCGACCGCTTCCCCAAGCGCCGGATCCTGCTCCTCACCCAGACCGCCATCGGCATCACCACGATCCTCACGTGGCTGCTCGTCGTCACCGGCACCGCGCAGCTGTGGATGATCTACGTCCTCGCCGCCGCCCAGGGCTGCGCCGCGGCCGTGGACAACCCCACCCGCCAGGCCTTCGCCTCCGAGCTGGTCGGCCCCGAGCTGCTGGGCAACGCCGTCGGCCTGAACTCCGCGTCCTTCAACGCCGCTCGCCTGGTGGGGCCCGCCGTCGCCGGGGTCACCATCGCGGCCTGGGGCACCGGCCCGGCGCTGCTGGTCAACGCCCTGTCCTTCGTCGCCGTCATCACCAGCCTGCTGCTGCTGCGAGAGTCCGAGCTTCGGCCCGCGCCGCTGCGCCGAGGGGGCGGGGCGATCCGGGAGGGCGTCGCCTACGTCCGCGGGCGACCCGACATCCAGCTGCTGATGTTCGTGGTCTTCATGCTCGGGACCTTCGGGATGAACTTCCAGCTCACCATGGCGCTGATGGCCACCACGGTCTTCGGCCGGGGCGCGGGGGAGTACGGCATGCTCGGCTCGATCATGGCGATCGGCTCGCTGTCGGCCGCCCTGCTGTCGGCCCGCCGGGCCCGGCCCCGGCTGCGGGTGCTGCTGACCGCCCTCGCGGGTTTCACCGTCGCCAGCGCGGCGGCCGCCCTGGCGCCGAGCTACTGGTTCTTCGCCGCCTGCCTGGTGCCCTGCGGGCTGACGGCGCTCACGGTGATGACCACCGCCAACGCCTCGGTCCAGCTCGGGACCGAGCCGGAGATGCGCGGCCGGGTGATGTCGCTCTACATGGCGATCTTCCTCGGCGGCACCCCGCTCGGGGCCCCGCTCGTCGGATGGATCGGGGACACCTTCGGTGCGCGGTGGACCATCGGTGTCGGCGCCATCGCCACCGGGATCGCCGTCCTGGCGGCCGTGGGCTACATCATGGTGTCCGACGGGGTGCGCTTCCGATGGCGCACCGGCAGCGGTGGCTTCGTCGTCGTCAACCCGTCCGCCCCTGACCCCGATCCTGCCGAGGTGCTGGCCCGATGACCCCACGTTTCCGTCGCACCGCGACCCTGCTCGTCCTGGCGCTGTGCCTGGCCCTGGCCGCCTACGGCACGCTCGTACGCTGACCTGACCCGGCTGGTGCGCTCGGCTGCGGCCGGTGCGCTGACCTGGCCCGGACGCCGCCCTGCCAGGATCAGAGCCGGTCGACCACGAAGTCCACGGCGCTCGTGAGGATCTCGACGTCCCGCGGCTCCACCGCCGGGAAGGTCGCGATCCGCAGCTGGTTGCGCCCGAGCCTGCGGTAGGGCTCGGTGTCGACGATGCCGTTGGCCCGCAGCACCCGCGTCACCGTGGCGGCGTCGATCTCGTCGGCGAGGTCGACGGCGCAGACCACCGGCGAGCGGGCTGCCGGGTCGGCCACGAAGGGCCGTGCCCAGTCCCGCGCCTCCGCCCAGGCGTAGACCGACGACGAGCTCTCGGCCGCGCGCCGGCAGGCCCAGTCCAGGCCGCCCTGCGCGTTGAGCCAGGACACCTGCTCCGCCGCCATGAGCAGGGTGGCCAGGGCCGGGGTGTTGTAGGTCTGGTCCTGGCGGCTGGCGGCGATCGCCGTGGCGAGGGACAGGGAGGCCGGGATCCACCGGCCCGTCGCCGCGATCTGCCCGGCGCGCTCGATCGCGGCGGGGGACAGCAGCGCCAGCCACAGCCCGCCGTCGGAGCCGAGGACCTTCTGCGGGGCGAAGTAGTAGGCGTCGCAGCAGGACACGTCCAGCGGAAGCGCGCCCGCGGCGGAGGTCGCGTCCACCAGGACGAGCTGGTCGGCCGAGCCGACGCGCGACACGGGCAGCATGACCCCGGTCGAGGTCTCGTTGTGCGGCCAGGCGAAGCAGTCCACGTCGTCGGCCGCCACCGGCGCCGTGCGGGTGCCCGGGGCCGAGCGGCGCGCGTCCGGCTCGGCCAGGAACGGCGCGGCGGACGTCACCTCGGCGAACTTCGCCGAGAACTCACCCACCACGACGTGCTGGACCCGCTCGCGCACCAGCCCGAGCGCCGCCACGTCCCAGAAGGCCGTCGACCCGCCGTTGCCCAGCACCACCTCGTAGCCGTCCGGCAGCGCGAACAGCTCGGCCAGCCCCCGGCGCAGCTCGGCGACGACCCGCAGGACCGGCTCCTGGCGGTGCGAGGTGCCCAGCACCGCCTGCGCGTCGGCCACGAGCCGCTGCACCTGCGCGGGGCGGACCCGGCTCGGCCCGGAGCCGAACCTGCCGTCGGCGGGCCGCAGCTCGTCGGGCAGGACGATCGGCGGGGTGGGGGCGTGGTCGGCCATGCGCTCCATCGTCGCAGCGGTATGCCGTCGGCGACCGGGGCGCGCCGCGATGCGGACGCGGGCGGGGTCAGCCGCGCTGCACTGGACCCGCGGGCGGGGTCAGCCGCCCGACACCTGGGAGAGGTGACGGGGTGGCGGGCCGTCATACCGTGCCTGGGGTCTGATCATGCGTCGCTGGGCCATCTGCTCCAGGACGTGCGCGGACCAGCCGGCCGTCCGCCCGCAGACGAACATCGGGGTCACGATCTGGGCTGGCACCTCGGCGAGGTCCAGCAGCACGGCGGCCCAGAACTCCACGTTGGTGGCGATCGGCCGGTCCGGGCAGCGCTCCCGCAGCGCGGCGAGGGCCGCCGCCTCGAGCGCGCACGCGGCGTCGTAGCGCGGGGCGCCCAGCCGCTGGCACATCTGCTTGAGCACCACGGCTCGAGGGTCGGTGTCGCGGTAGACGCTGTGGCCGAAACCCATCAGCCGGCCGCGCCGGTCCAGGGCCGTCGCCACCACCTGCTCGACGGGTGCGCCCGCCGCGACGTCCTCCAGCAGCCACATGACCCGTCGCGGTGCGCCGCCGTGCAGCGGGCCGCTGATCGCGCCCACCGCTCCGGACAGGCAGGCGGCGGCGTCGGCGCCGGTGGAGGCGATGACCCGGGCGGTCAGGGCCGAGGGGTTGAAGCCGTGCTCGGCCACCGCGACCCAGTAGCCGTCGACGGCCTCGACGTGCCGGGGGTCCGGCTCGCCGCGCCACCGGATCATGAACCGCTCGGCCAGCGAGCCGCCCCGGTCGACCTCGCGCTGGGGGACGGCGGGCAGGTCCTCGCCCCGGGCGGACTGGGCGATGAAGCTCATGGCGAGCACCGACGCGCGCGCCAGGTCGTCGCGCGCCTGGTCGCGGTCGATGTCGAGCAGCGGCCGGAAGCCCCAGACGGGTGCCAGCTGGGCCAGGGCGCTCTGCACGTCGACCCGCACGTCCCCGGTGCGGACCGGCAGGGGGAAGGGCTCGGCGGACGGCAGCCCGGGGGTCAGCGCGTCGTCGACGAGCAGGCCCCAGACCTGCTCGAAGGGGACTCGTCCGACGAGCTCGCGCACGTCGACGCCGCGATAGCGCAGCGTGCTGCCCTCCCGGTCCGCCTCGGCGATCGCCGTGGTGAGGACGGGCAGGGCCCCGGCGTCCGCCCAGGGGCGCTCACTCACCGGCGGGGCGGCGGGGCGTCACGCCCCGGGGGCGAGACGTCATGCCCTTGAGGCGGGGGGTGAAGCGGGGGCGGGGCGTCGAGCGCACCCGCTTGTCCAGGTCGTAGCCCTGGATGAGGACCTCGAGCGACTTGGTGGTGGAGGGGTGGGAGGCGATCGGTCGGTCGCCGTTGAACACCACGAAGAGTCGCTGGTCGCCGTCGAAGACGGTCAGCACCGAGCCGTCGACGAGGTGGTGCGCGTGCTCCAGGGCACGGCGGCGCATGTTGGCCCGGCCCACCTCGCGCTCGGCCGCCTTGCGAGCCGGCTCCTTGCCCCTCTTGACGGCCTCGTAGACGGTCGGGCCGTACTTCATGCCCAGGGCGACGAGCGCGCTCGCCAGGGCGCTGGTGTCCGTGCCCTTGCCGGGACCCGCGCCCGAGCTCTTGCCTGCGCCCGTGGGCTGTCCAGCAGTCATGGTGCAACCTTCCTCGCGTCCGGTGTCGGGCTCAGCCTAGTCTCGGGGCATGAGCCAGCAGCCATCCGACCTGACCGGGGTCCCGCGCACCGACTACTCCGGCGAGGGGCTGGACGAGGCGCGTCTCGGGCCCGCCCCGTGGCAGCAGCTCGCGGCCTGGATGGCCGAGGCCGTGGCCCACGACGCGGCCCGAGGTGGGCACTCCGAGCCGGACTGCCTGGAGGTCGCGACCGTCGACGAGGACGGTGCCCCGGACGTGCGGCCCGTGCTCATGAAGTTCTTCGCCCCCGGCGGTCCGGGCTTCATCTCCGACCGCGGCTCGGCCAAGGCCCGCCAGATCGCGGCCGACCCGCGGGTCGCCGCCACCCTGCGCTGGACCGACCTGTTCCGGGTGATCCGGTTCCGGGGCGTCGCGCAGGAGCTGGGTCCGCAGGAGCTGCAGGGCTACTGGCAGACCCGGCCGTGGGGCTCGCAGGTCTCCGCCTGGGCCTCCCTGCAGTCCACCCCGATCTCCGGGCGGCCCGAGCTGGAGCAGCGGTATGCCGACCAGGCGGCGCGGTTCACCGGGCCGGCGGGGGAGGAGCTCGAGGTGCCGATGCCGGAGACCTTCTGTGGTTGGCGGATCCGCTGCGAGCAGGTGGAGCTGTGGGCGGGGCGCCCCTCGCGGCTGCACGACCGGATCGTCTACGAGCGGGTGGGAGACGGCGACCTGGACGACCCCGCGTCCTGGCGCCGCACCCGGGTGATGCCCTGACCGGCCTGCCCTTCCCCCTGCGGCCGGGGCGGGCGCGGGTATGGCGACATACCTGCGCCCGCGCGCCTGGCTCGGGGGCGTCACCGACGGGCGGCCACCGTGGCACGCTTGACGGGTGACTGAGCTCATCGACACCACCGAGATGTACCTCCGGACGATCTACGAGCTGGAGGAGGAGGGCGTGCTGCCGCTGCGCGCCCGGATCGCCGAGCGTCTCGGGCACGCCGGTCCGACGGTCTCGCAGACCGTCGCCCGGATGGAGCGGGACGGGCTGCTGCACGTGGCCGGGAGCCGTCGGATCCAGCTCACGCCGCAGGGCCGCCTGCAGGCGACCCGGGTGATGCGCAAGCACCGTCTCGCCGAGCGGCTCCTCGTCGACGTCATCGGGCTGGAGTGGGAGTACGTCCACGACGAGGCGTGCCGGTGGGAGCACGTCATGAGCGACCGGGTGGAGCGCAAGATCCTGGCGCTCCTGGGAGAGGGGGACGGGCAGGGGCAGGTGTCGCCGTACGGCAACCCGATCCCGGGCCTGGAGGAGCTGCGGGGGGATCCCCAGGGGGCTGAGGGCGCCGAAGGCGTCCACGGCGGAGGGGGGACCGCGCTCTCCAGCGCGTCCGCAGGGGGCTCCGACGAGCCCGAGACCGGCGTGAAGGGGCTACGTGCTCTCCACCTGGTGGTCAGCAACGATGTGACTTGCGCCACAGTTCGAGTACGCCGGATCGGGGAGCCCTTGCAGGTTGACCAGGAGGCGCTGGGCCTGCTCACCGCCGCCGGAGCCCTCCCCGGAAGCCGGGTCCGGGTCAGTGCGGACGGCGACCGCATCGTCGTCGTGGGTGTGAATTCTCCTGCTGAGCAAGGGGTTTCACTGCCCGTGGAGGTGGCTTCACATGTGTTCGTCGACGAGTTGTCACCGGTGTGACCCATCATCACCCAGGGGTCTGTGACGTCGCTGAGCGTTGTCACGCGTGCTGCTCGTCCCTCGCCGCCTTAATCCATTCGTGACCTGAGCGTGACAATGCCCGGAAGGTCCGCTACGTTCGTCGTGGCCCTTCTCCCCCTGGAAGGTCCGCAGCTGGAGACGCCGAGTCCTGTCACTCCAGCTGGTTGCTTATTCCGCTGACAGGAGCGGGGGACCCACCTTTGGTGCGCGAGCACCACGGGGTGAAGCCACCTTGGTGGCCGGGCGTCGTTAACTTCCGCCCGAACCCGACAGCTAACTTCGCAGGCGTTCGAGAGGTTAATCGTGTCCATTCGCTCCAACGGTCGTCACCGCACGGCCGATGTCTCGTCTGCCACCCTGCTGATCGACGCCGCCAAGCACCACTCCGCTCCCTCGGTCAAGGTCGCCACCGTTGCCGCCGCCTCTGGTGGCATGGTCATCGCCGCGGCGATGCCCGCGGTTGCTGCCCCGGCTGCGTCCACCACCTCCACGACCGCCACGGTCGCGGCGGCCGGCCAGCTCGGCCAGGTGTCGAAGGTCGGCCTGAAGAAGTCGCGCCTCAAGAAGGTTCGCGGCACCGTGCGCAAGCGCACCGCCGTGAAGCGCAAGCGCGCCTCCCTCAAGCGCAAGCGCGCGACGCGTCGCACCTCGCGCACGTACCGCCGCACCTACCGTCGCACCTCGCGCACCTACCGCCGCGTGAACCGCACCTACCGTCGCGTCTCGCGTTCGTACGTGCGTCGTGCGGTGGGTCGCCCGGTCCGCAAGGCCAAGGCCAACCCGGCCCCCCGCCGCGCCGCTCGCGGTGGCATCCTCGGCACGGCTGCCCGCCTGTCCGGCATCTACTACCGCTGGGGTGGCACCACCACCTCCGGGTTCGACTGCTCGGGCTACGTGGGCTACGTCTACCGCGCCAACGGCATCCGCCTGCCGCGCACCGCTGCCCAGCAGCAGCGCGCCACCCGTCGCGTCTCCAACCCGCGTCCCGGTGACCTCGTGTTCTTCGGCTCCCCGGCCTACCACGTGGGCATCTACGCCGGTGGCGGCATGATGTACGACGCTCCGCGCACCGGCCGCACCACCGGCCTGCACGCGATCTGGTCCTCGCGTGTGACCTACGGTCGCGCCTGAGCTACCTCTCGCTGACGCCACGAGGCCCCCACCGGATTCCGGTGGGGGCCTCGTCGTGTCATGGGCGGGTGCACCCCGGTCATGGGCGGGTGCACCGGGCGGCTGAGGGTCGTTCAGTCGCCGAGCAAGGCCGCCCGCCACCGGTCCTCGTGCCGGGCGGGGAGCCGCGCGGTGTCTCGCCAGTGGGCGCCGTGCCCCTCGGCATACCTGGATCCTCAGGGCCATCGGCTCTCCTCGTCCCGTCCGTGCCTCCGAGGGAGGTCGACGCCGGCGGACGCATGGCCGCCCTCGAGCCGCTGCCCCGGCTCCTCCGTGGGTATGACGGTAGCGGCGGCTGACGTGAGCCTGCCGCCTGATGCGGTTCCCAGGGCCGGGGTCGTGCCCGATCGCGCCGAGAGGACCACCCCCATGCCGCAGTTCGCCGTCCTGATCCATGCCGCCGGCTCCGCCCACGACCTGGGCCGCGAGGGTGCAGCCAAGGGGTGTGCGACGACCATGCCGACGAGCTCGCGCGGCAGGGTGCGATGACGCATGCCTGGGCGTTGACGCCGAGGGCGCAGGCCGTGTCGGTCCGTGCCGCCGGGGTGACCGAGGGGACCTTCGTCGAGGCGGCGGAAGCGGTCGCGGGGTTCTACCTGATCGAGGCGCCCGACGTGCTCCGCAGAGCAGGCGCCTAGGGATGGTTCCGCGTCTGCCGGAGCAGCACGACGATCGTCAAGGCGGCGCCCAGCCCGACGATTCCCCATCGCACGGTGGCACGTTGCCGGTCAGAGGTCACCTGAGGAGTCTAGGGCGGACGATGCCGGCGCTCGTCACCCTTCGTGGCCGCCGACCACTTGGGGCCCTTCGTGGTCGCCTGCGCCGATGCCTGCCTACCCTGGTGGGGTGACCGGATCGCAGGAGGCTGAGGGGATCTCGTGGCGGCTCGTCGCAGCTCATGCCGCGTGGATCAGGGTCGTCTGGGGCCTGGTGTGGCTCGTGACCGGGCTGTGGTTGGACCCGCAGCGACGGTGGACCGACGCTCTCCACTGCGGCCTGGTGGTCGCGGCGGTGCAGGTGGTCTGGGACGTGGCGGCAGCACGGCGGCGGCGTCCCTAGGACAGTGGAGCCAGCGGCATCCCGCGGCGCAAGGATGCCCGCGGGTGCCTCAGCGCTGCCGGCGCGCTCGCCGAGCCGGCAAGACATTGCCCAGGGTTGTGAGCACGGCACCGACAGCGGTCGCCAGCCAAGACCCCACAGCCCTCGACGGCGCTACCCCGCCAGCGGGACTGTCGGATTATCGGTGGGCGGGGTGCCCAGCGTTCTTAGGTGGTCGAGGGGGTGATGCGTCCCTCGAAGGTGATGGCGAAGGCGTTCAGGGGTGCCTTCCACCGGATGACCCATCGTGCCCTGCCTCTCCCGGTGGGGTCCAGGGAACGGGTCACCAGGTAGAGACACTTCAACGCGGCGGCGTCGTTCGGGAAGTGCCCTCGCGCACGGACGGCGCGCCGGTAGCGGGCGTTCAACGACTCGATCGCGTTGGTCGTGCAGATGACCTTGCGGATCTCGACGTCGTAGTCGAGGAAGGGCACGAACTCGTTCCACGCGCCTCGCCACATGCGGATCGCGGCGGGACAGACGGGCTCCCACGTGGCGGCGAAGTCCTCGAACCGTGCGGCGGCCTGCTCGGCGTTGACGGCCGTGTACACGGGCCGCAGGTCCTTGGCCATCGCGTCCCAGTGCTGGCGGGCCGCGTACCGGAACGTGTTCCGGATCAAGTGCACGACGCACGTCTGTACGGCGGCGAGCTCCCATGTCGTGGTGATCGCCTCGGGCAGTCCTTTCAGCCCGTCGCACACGGCGATGCACACGTCCTCGACACCGCGGTTCTTGATCTCGGTGAGCACGCCCAGCCAGAACTTTGCGCCCTCCCCACCGTCGCCGGCCCAGATCCCGAGGATGTCGCGTTCCCCGGCGGTCGTCACGCCGATGACGATGTAGAAGGGCTTGTTGGTGACCTGCCCGTCACGGACCTTCACCACGAGCGCGTCGATGAAGATCACCGGGTACACGCGGTCCAGGGGCCGGTGCTGCCACTCAGACATCTCCGCGGCGACCTTCTCGGTGATCCGACTGATCGTGTCCTTGGACACCGACGCGCCATACACCTCGGCGAAGTGCGCCGCGATCTCACCGGTGGTCAACCCGCGCGCCGACAAGGACAGGACGAGCTGGTCGACGCCGTCCAGACGGCGTTGCCGCTTCCGGACGATCTTCGGGTCGAATGTGCCGTCCCGGTCCCGCGGAACGTCGATCGTGACCGGCCCGATCTGCGTGAGCACCGTCTTGGATCGGGTGCCGTTCCGCTCGTTCCCGCCCCCGTCGACCGGCGCCGGCTTCGCGTGCCGATCCGAGTGCTCGTAGCCGAGGTGCTCGGTCAGCTCTTCCTCCAGAGCGGTCTCCAGCACCTGCTTGGTCAGGCCCGTCAGCACACCGTCGGGGCCGACCAGGTCGACTCCTTCAGCGCGGGCCTGGTCCACCAGACGCTGCGCCAGCGCCTGCTTGTCGTCATCGTTGAGGTCCACGACCCCAATCGTGTTCGTCATGCTGCCTGCTCTCCCGCCGAGCACCGCTCAGCGCGTCAGGCCGAACCCCCACCCACCGTTGTTCTGACACTCCCTGGACGATCGACGACGTGGCGACCTTCCTCAGCGTGAGCGTCCCGACGATCTATCAGTGGCGCCACCGCGGCGACGGTCCGCCGTGCATGCGCCTCGGCAAGCATCTGCGGTTCGACCCCGCCGCGGTGCGGGCCTGGGCCGTGTCCAAGGCCGCCTGACATGGCCACGATCAGCAAGGACCCTCGCGACGGGAAGTGGCTGGCTCGCTGGCGCGATCCGACCGGTGCTCAGCGGAAGAAGTCCTTCCGGCGCAAGGTCGACGCCGGGCGGTTCCTCTCCGAGCTGCAGGCGGAGATGAACCGTGGGGCCTACCTCGACCCGGCTGCGGGCAAGGTGCGCTTCGAGGTCTACGCGAAGACGTGGATGGCCGGACTTGGGCACCTCAAGCCGAGCACGGCGTTGCGCTATCGGGAGGTGGCGCGCACGCACGTGATCCCGAAGTGGGGGCCGTGGCCGCTGGCCCAGGTCGCGCGCTCGGACGTGGCCGCCTGGATCGGTGACCTTGTCGGGCAGGGCATGTCGCCCGGCCTCGTGCGCAAGGTGTACCTCGTCGCGTCGATGATCTTCGAGGCCGCGGTGGCCGATCACCGCATCGCGCGCAATCCCGCCACGGGTGTGCGCCTGCCGCGTCAGCCGCGCCGTGAGCCGCGGTTCCTGACCGCCGCGCAGTTGCAGCAGCTCGTGGACGCGGCGGGGGACAACGGCCTGCAGGTGCTCGTGCTCGCGCTGACAGGTCTGCGGTTCGGGGAGTTCGCGGCGCTCAAGATCGGGCGGGTCGATCCGGTGCGCAACCGGCTGACCGTGGCCGAGTCCGTGAGCGTCGTCGGGTCCAAGCTCGTGTGGACGACCCCGAAGACGCATCAGGTCCGGTCGGTGCCGGTGCCACCGGCGCTCATGCGCCACATCGAGGAGCAGTGCCGGGGGAGGGGCGCCGACGATCTGGCCTTCCCTGCCCCGATGGGTGGTCCGCTGCGGCTCAACAACTGGCGGCGTCGTGTCTTCGACCCTGCCGTCGAGAGGGCTGGGCTGGTGGACCTGACCCCGCACGATCTGCGGCACACGGCGGCGTCGCTGGCGATCGCGGCGGGCGCCAACGTCAAGGCGGTGCAGCAGATGTTGGGCCACGCCTCGGCGGCCATGACTCTGGACGTCTACGCGGGTCTCTTCCCGGACGATCTCGATGCCGTCGGCCGGTCGCTGGAGGCACACGTGGCTCTGGCGGGTGTGCCACAGATGTGCCACAAGAGCCCCTCGGGGGCCCTCGACATGCTGGCGATCAACCCCGGAAAGGGGCTCTGACCTGTGGTGATGTGGGGTGCCCCCGGCAGGATTCGAACCTGCGACACCCGCTTTAGGAGAGCGGTGCTCTATCCCCTGAGCTACGAGGGCGGGGGTGGCGGTCGAGGCGCCACGGCGACCTATCCTCGCACGTCCCGCGCCCCCGATCGACTCGGGCGCGGCCTGCGCCGAGGCGCCTCACGGCGCACGCCTGAGTGGCTCAGGCCAACATGAACAACAGGTGACGAAATCCCGACAGAACGCGCCATCCGGGCGAAATCGGGCATGCCCATCCTGTTGCCCTTGACCTGCTCAGGTGGGTCGCTGATGATTCAACCAGCGGCGTGCATCATCCCTCCCCCTGCATGATGCGCGCTGCCCCCATGTCCCGGTGCTGCGTCGATCGATCGAAAGATCCGCAGGTCATTGCGTGCCCGATGCCCGGCCTGAATGCCCCCTGATCGCTATCCTGAGCCGGTGACTGCCACCCCACCCGCCCCCGCGCCCCCGCCGGACGAGCTCGATCCGGCTCTGGCAGCGGTCCGCCGGTGGCGACGTGAGCTGGTGGAGATCGGTGGTCCCAACACCCTGCTGTGGCGGACCGAGGACGTCGTCCGGCTGGACTTCGCGCGGGCCCACCCGGCCGGGCTCGCGATCTTCCTGTCCGGGCGAGACACCCGGCTGTCCGATCTGATTCGCGAGCCGGCGGCGTTGTCCGACGCCTGCGTCAAGGCCCGCGCGCTGCGCCGCACCGAGCGGCGGCTGTGGCAGGAGCACGGGCTGGCGTCCTGCTTCGCCACGGCCGGTATGGCGGCCTGGCGGATGGCCGGCTCGCGGATCCCCGCGGCCCCGGTCTTCCTGCGGGCCTGCGAGCTAGTGCCGCGCGACCTGGCGCAGGACGACTTCGACGTCGTGGTCGGCCCCGGCGTCGAGCTGAACCCCGCCCTCGTCGAGCTGCTGCGCACGGAGGCGGGGGTGGAGCTCGACGTGCCTCGCCTGGTCGAGATGACCTGGGGGCGCAACGGCTTCGACCCCGACGCGGCCTACCGCGAGATCCAGTCCCGGTGCGCGCGCCTGCCCGGCTTCCACATCGAGCGCCGGCTGGGCGTCGGGGTCTATCCCTACGTCAAGCTCGGCATGGTCGCCGACCTGGTCGACACCGCGGTGGCGGACCACCCGCTCGTCCGCGCCATGGCCGGGCTGCCCACGACCTTGCGGGACGCGACGCCCGACCCCGCCCCGATGCCCCTGGTGCTCGCCGCCGATGCCTCCCAGCGGGCCGCGCTCGCCGCCATCGCGGCCGGGGACGACGTCGTGGTGCAGGGGGCGCCCGGCACCGGCGTCACCCAGGTCGTCGCCAACGCCGTCGCCGGTCTCGCCGCCCAGGGCCGCAGCATCCTGCTCGTCTCGCACAAGCGGACCGCCATCGACGCGGTCCGCACCCGGCTGCTGGAGGTCGGTCTCGACCTGGTCACCGAGGCCCACGACGGCCCCGACCTCAGGCACGCGCACGGCCCGATCACCACCCTCGCCGTGCCCGCCCGCATCGAGCCGCACCACGAGACCCTCACCGACCTGCACGACGCGACCACCGTGCTGCAGGGACACGTCGAGGCGTTGCACGCGCCGCGAGCCCCCTGGGGGGTCAGTGCCTTCCAGGCGCACGGCGCCCTGGTCGAGCTGGCGTCCCTGCGCCCCGCGCCCCACTCCCGCGTGCGGCTGGACCGGGAGACGCTGCACCGGCTGACGCCGCGCGTGCTCGACGCCGCGACCCGCCGCCTGGTGCAGGCCGTCACCGACGGCGCCTGGCTGCCGACGCCGGCGCCCGACCCCTGGCGCGGGGCCCGCATCACCACCGCCACCGACGCCGCGGCCGCCCTCGCCGCGTGCGAGCGCCTCGCCGGGGACCGCGGGATCCCGCGCCTGGTGCAGCTCGTCGACGAGCTGTCCCGCGGCGTCGGCCTGCCCCCGGCGACCACGCTGGCCGAGATCGGCGCCGACCTGGAGCTGCTCACCGGGGTGCGCGCCACCCTGGACGTCCTGCACCCCGAGGTCTACGAGGCGCCCCTGCCCGAGCTGCTCGAGGCCACGTCCTCGTCATACCGCGCGGAGCACGGCTCCCGGATCGGGGTGCTGCGCCGCGGTGCCCTGCGCCGCGACGCCAAGTCGCTCGTCCGCCCGGGCATGGCGCCGCGGGACCTGCACCAGACCCTCGCCCTCGCCCACGAGCAGCTCGTGCTGTGGCAGGCACGCGGGGGGCCCGACGCGGTTCCCGCCCCCGCCGACGGGATCGACGAGGCCTGGTCGGCCTACCACGCGGTGGTCGACGACCTCGAGCGCCTGGAGCCCGTGCTCGCCACCACCGGCGAGGGCGCCTCGACGACCACCCAGCACGTCGACGTCGTCCACCTGCGCATGCACGACCTGGTCTCCCAGCAGAGCCGCCTCGAGGTGCTGCCCAAGGTGACGGGCTTCCTGGACGACCTGCGCGACCAGGGGATGGGCGCCCTCGTGGACGACCTGGCCGAGCGCCACGTGCCGCCGGAACAGGTGGCGCCGGAGGTGCGTCACGTGTGGTGGACGTCCTTCCTGGAGGAGGTGGCCCGGACCGATCCGCGGTACGGCGGCCACGACGGACCCTCCCTGCACGCCATGGCCGAGGAGCTGCGCCGGCTGGAGGCGCGGGCCCTGCGCGAGCGGGCCCAGGCCGTCGCCCGGGCGACCCGTGGTGCGGCGCCGTGCCGGGCTGTCTCGCCGCACGAGGTCGGGGCCCTGCTCGCCCCGGGTCCGGTCGTGGACACGGTCATCATCCTGGAGGCCTCCGAGCTGGCCGTCGCCCAGGCGGTCTCGGCGGTCAGCCGCGGTCGGCAGGTCGTGGTGTGTGGCGACCAGCAGCAGCTCCCGCCGTCGGAGCTGAGCTTCGAGGTGGACCCGCGGCCGGTCGACGACGTCCGCGCCGACCAGCGATCCTTCTCCGTCCTCAGCGTGCTGTCGGCCCGGCTGCCGACCCACACCCTGCAGACCCACCACCGGATCCTCGACGACCGGCTGACGGTCGCCCTCGACGAGCACCTGTATGTCGAGGAGCCGACGACCGTCCCCCCGGCCGGAACTCTCCAGCGGGTCACCCTCGAGCACGTCGAGCTCCGCCCGGGCAGCCGCGGCCAGGCGGGGGAGGCCGCGGTCAGCACCGACGAGGAGGTCGACCGCGTCGCCCGCCTCGTCCTCGCCCACGCCCGCGGCTTCACCGACCACAGCCTGGGTGTCATCGCGCTCAACGCCGAGCACGCCGACCGGGTCCGCGAGCGCATCCAGGCCGAGGTGGCCGCCCTCGAGCCCGGCGACCCGCTCATCGACTACTTCGCGGCGGAGCGACGAGAGGCCTTCTGGGTCAAGCACGTCGACGACGTGCAGGGGGACACTCGCGACGACATCCTGCTCACCGTCGGGTATGTCGTGGACGACACCGGGCAGGCCGCACACCGGTTCGGCTCGATGGCGCTGGCGACCGGCGAGCGCCGCGTGTCCGTCGCAGTCACCCGGGCGCGTCATACCCTCACCGTGATCACCGCCCTGACGGTCGAGGAGCTGACCCGGGCGGCCGGCGGGTCGGGCGGGATCGACCTGCTGGCCGAGGTGCTGACCCTGGCCACGCAGTCGCCGGACCTGCCCCCGTCGCAGGGAGAGCTGACCGACCCGGTGATGCTCGACCTCGCCGACCGCCTGCGGACCGCAGGCCTGGACGTGACCGAGCGGGCCGGTCGCGGGGTCGGGCCCATCGAGCTCGCCGTCCGCGACCCCCGATCCGTGTGGGGCGGCGCCGTGGCGGTCGAGTCGGACGGGCTCCTGCACGCCGCCGCTGCCAACCCCGCCGACCGTGAGGTGCACCGGCCCGCGCTGCTGGAGCGCCAGGGCTGGCGCCCGTTGCGGGTCTGGTCGGTGGACGCCTTCCGGATGCCGGACCGGGAGGTCGCCCGGATCCTGCAGGCCGTGGCCGAGGCGGCCGAGGAGCGGCGGGCAGGGCGATGACCGCGGGAACCGGCCGGCGGCGGCACCGCCGGGTCGACGCGCCGGGCACGGGCGCCGCAGCAGGGCACCCGGTGGGGGAGGCGGAGCCCCGTCTCGGGTCGGCCGCGGCGGCCACGCCGGGTGCGACGTCTCGGCCGGCTGCCGGCTCGTCCGCCGCGAGCATGCGTGGGGCAGCGTCGGACCCGGGCTCGCCCCGGGTCGCCGGCGCCTCCGGGGGCCGTGCCGAGGGGGCGCGGGACCGGTGGCTGCGCGAGCAGCGTCCTCCCCACTGGGAGTGAGGGATCGGGCGGCGACGTCCAGGTATGCCGGGAGGGGCCACGTCCGTGAGGACGCGGCCCCTCCCGGGCGAGGAAGCAGAGGTCAGAGGCGGCGGATCCGCAGCTCGTCGCGGATCTCCATGAGCACTGCGGCCTCCTCGGAGGGAGCCTTGGACTCCTCCACTCCCGCCTTGCGACGCGCCGCGACGCGGTTCATGGGGGTGACGACGAGGAAGTAGAGGATCGCCGCGACGATGAGGAAGTAGACGAGCGAGGTGAGGAAGGGGCCGACCGGGATCCCGCCGGGGTTCCAGCTGTTGAAGTTCGGGGTTCCGCCGGCCTTGCCGATGAGGTTCATCAGGATCGCGACGAAGCCCTCGACGACCTTGGCGAAGGCGCCACCGAGGATGACGGCGATCGCCAGGTCGACGACGTTGCCGCGCATGATGAAGTCCTTGAAACCCTTGAGCATGGTGAACGTCTCTTTCGCTAGGAAGCAGGGGGCGGGCCGAGCGAGGGCTGCGTGCCCGCAGGAGGTGGTGCGCGTCGACCTGGTCGTGGTGCGCACGGTTCCCCAGCCCACCACAACCGCACCCCCGGTGGGGAGTGTCCGGGCCTAGTCGTGAACCAATTGTGATCTTGATCCAATTTGTCCGATTGTATGCGATTAGGTCCATTCGGGGGATGTCTGTCCCAGGTCACGCGGTGCGGGCGCGCAGAACGACCATGATCGGACGTGGATCCGGGCTACCACCCCGCGCTCCCTGGACCTGCTCGACGTCGGCCTGCGTCAGCGAGACCAGCAGGGTCCCGCCTGCCCCGCCGCCCCCGGCCTGGCCGGCTCCAGACCCTGCCACGGTGGCAGGGAGCGGCCCCCCACCGCCGGTGTCGTCGCCGCGCGCGAGGACGACGGCGTCCCGCGACACCAGCCGGTCCCCGGCCCACAGCTGGACCCGGTCGCCCGCCGAGGCAGCCTGCGCCACCAGCGGCGGGACGTCGGGGACGGACAGCGCCACCCGGCCGGGGGGCAGCCGCTCGACCAGGGCGGGTCCGACGACGGCCGCGGCGGGGAGGGGATCGCCGGCCCGCACGCCGACCACGAGCGGATGCCCGGCCAGAGCGGCAGGATCCGCCGGCCGAGGGGGCGCGTCGGCACCCGGCCAGCGCCGCAGGATCAGGTCGGCGGCGGCGAGGCGGTGGCCCGCCGGCAGGTCACGTGCGGCGGTGGGCACGAGGACGCCCACGGGAGGGGGTGGCGGGAAGGCCAGCCGTACGGTCAGGGCCGCGGCGGTCGCGGCGAGCAGGGCCCCCAGCACCCGACGGCCGAGCCGGAGCCACCACCACCGGCGGGTGCCACCACGGGCGGCGAGCCGGTCGCGCCATCCGACCCGGGCACCAGCGGGCGGAGGGGCGTCAGGTCTTGCCGGTCCGCCTGCGGACCCGGCACGGGGTCCGGGGGCCATCGGAGGGTCCACGAGAGCAGGGTGCGCAGCCATGGCCCGACGCTAGGGCGACGAGGGATGGCCTCCGGCACACGGACGGGTCGGCTGTGGACGACCGGCGCCGGACCGCGCGGGCCTGTGGACAGCGCGGCGCGGGAGCGGGTCAGTCGGCGGAGGTGGTGCTCGCCGAGCTCGTCGAGGACGCGGCAGGCGCTGCCGTGCCCGAGGAGGTGGGGGCCGCCTTGTCCGAGGCGGGCGGGGTGCTCGCAGCACTGCCACGGGAGTCGGTGCGGTAGAAGCCCGAGCCCTTGAAGACCACGCCCACGCTGGTGAAGAGCTTGCGCAGACGCCCCTGGCACGCCGGGCACTCGGTCAGCGCGTCGTCGCTGAAGGACTGCACGATGTCGAAGGCCTCGCCGCAGTCGGAGCAGCGGTAGGAGTAGGTAGGCACGGGTTCTCCACGGGGTCGGGCGAGTGCGCGGGCGGTGGCTCAGTCTACCGAGCCGCGATGCCGATCCTGACCGCGCTCGCGCGGGATGCGGGCCGGCGGCGGCCGCTCCCCGGGCCGCAGCCAGCCGGCGAGGCGCCCCTGCTCGGACACCGCCCGCAGCCGCTCCTCGGTCGCCTCCCGCAGCGTCGAGGGCATGACCACCATCAGGGCGTCACCCCGGCGTAGCACCGTGGACCGCTCGGGCACGAAGGACCGGCCCCGCCGCAGCACCAGCGCGACGCTGGCCCCGCGCGGGAGCCGCAGCTCGTAGACCTCGACGCCGGCCAGGCGGGACTCGTCGCCGATCTCCACCTGCACGACGTCGGCGTTCATCCGCTCCAGCGGGGTGGACTCGACCTGCAGGTCCATCGTCGCCCCCTCGTCGATGACGCCCAGGCGCCGCGCCACCCACGGCAGCGTCGGGCCCTGGACGACGGTGTAGATCACCACGAGCATGAAGACCAGGTCGAACAACCAGGCCAGCTGCTGCGCGCCCTCGGTCGCGGGCACGGTCGCCAGGACGACGGGCACCGCCCCGCGCAGCCCCGCCCACGACAGGAAGACCTGCTCGCGCGCCCCGATCCCGAAGGGAGTGGCCGACACCAGGACCGACAGGGGGCGGGCCACGAGCAGCAGGACCAGCCCGAGGACGACCGCGGGCACCGCCCACCGTGCGAGCTGCGAGGGGGAGGCCAGCAGGCCGAGCAGGACGAAGAGTCCGATCTGGGCGAGCCACCCCATGGCCGTGGCGAACCCGCGGGTGGCGGCCTTGTGCGGCAGCGAGGAGTTGCCGAGGACGAGGGCCGCGACGTAGACCGCGATGAAGCCGCTGCCGTGGGCATAGGTCGCGACGGCATACGCCAGGCCGGGCACCGCGAGGACACCGATCGAGAACAGGCCCGAGGAGGTGTCGGCGTAGCGGTGCAGCAGACGGGTCCCCAGCCAGCCGACCGCGAGGCCGGCGAGGGTGCCCACGACCAGCTCGACCACGGCCTCGGCGAAGAGCACCAGCGGGCCTGCGTGGGAGGTGCCCGCCACCACCCCCGTCAGCGCCGTCACCAGGATCACCACCGGCGCGTCGTTGAAGCCCGACTCGGCCTCGAGCATCCCGGTCAGGCGGCGCGGGAGGGGGACGCTGCGCAGCACCGAGAACACCGCTGCCGCGTCCGTCGAGCTGAGGACCGCGCCGACCAGCATCGCCGCCGGCCAGTCCAGCGGGAGCATCAGGTGCGCGGCCACCCCGATCACCGCGACCGAGACCAGCACGCCCGCGGTCGACAGCAGCGCCGCGGGCGCCACCGACGGTCGGATGTGCCGCCACGAGGTCGTCAGCCCGCCCTCGGACAGGATGATGACGAGCGCGGTGTAGCCCAGGGCCTGCGTCAGCCGCGTGTCCTCGAACTGGATCCCCAGGCCGGACTCCCCGAGCGCCACCCCGATCAGCAGGTAGAGCAGCAGCGACGGCAGCCCCGAGCGGGTGCTGACCCGCACCGCCACCACCGCCAGCAGCAGCACGACGGAGCCCACCAGCAGCACCAGACGGAGGTCCTCGACGCCGAACCCCGCCATCGCCGCCGTCTGCATGTCACGCATTGTGTCGTATGCCGAACGGTGTCGCGTCCACGACGCCCCGCCCCGCGCGCACGGTGACCCCCGCCCGGTGGCCTAGTCTCGCTGTCGTGTCGCACGCTGCCCAGATCGCCCGACGGACCGCCGTCACCGTGGTCGCGCTCCTCGTCGTCGCCGCCCTCATCGTCACCGGGGTCCTGTGGGGCGCGGTCAGCCGCACCGACCCCGACCTGGGCGGGGAGCAACGCCTCGGCGGGCTGAGCGGGCGCGTCGACGTGCGCCGGGACGCCCAGGGGGTCCCGAACATCGAGGCCGACACCCCCGAGGACCTCTTCCGCGGGCAGGGCTACGTCGACGCCCAGGACCGCTTCTTCCAGATGGACCTGCGCCGCCACGCCACGTCCGGGCGCCTCGCCGAGCTCGTCGGGGAGGCGGGCGTCGCCTCCGACAAGGGCGTGCGCACCATGGGCTGGCGGCGCACCGCCGAGGCCGAGCTGCCCATGCTGTCGGCCGACACCCGGCGCTACCTCACGGCCTACGCCGACGGGGTCAACGCCTACCTGGAGCGGACGGGCGACCCCACCAAGGTGGCGCCCGAGTACCTCCTGCTGGGCGTGGCGCACCCCGGCTACACCATCGAGCGGTGGGGGCCGGTCGACTCCCTGGTCTGGCTCAAGGCGATGGCCTGGGACCTCAAGGGCAACGTCGACGACGAGCTCGCCCGGGCCCGGCTGATGGCGCAGGGTCGGTCCCTCGCCGAGGTCGCCGAGCTCTACCCGCCGTATGCCGGCGACCGGCGGGCCCCGATCCTCTCCCCGGCCGACTGGAAGCCGGGCGCGGTGCCCCACGGCGGACGCTCCGCCGGCCGGGGCGGCATACCGGCGCTGCAGGCCGGAGCACCCGCCGCCCTGGACGACACCGCGCGCACCCTCGCGGCCGTCCGCAGCTCGATCGGGTCGGGGGCGGGCCTCGGCTCGAACTCCTGGGTGGTCGGCCCGCGCCGGTCCAGCACGGGGAAGCCCTTGCTGGCCAACGACCCTCACCTCGAGCTGGAGCAGCCCGGCATCTGGCACCAGGTGTCGCTGCGCTGCCGGACCCTGTCGACGACCTGCCCGTATGCCGTCTCCGGCTTCACCTTCGCGGGCTTCCCGGGGGTCGTGATCGGCCACAACCAGCGGATCGCCTGGGGCTTCACCAACCTGGACCCCGACGTCACCGACCTCTACCTCGAGCGGCTCAAGGGCGACACGGTCCTCAAGGACGGCCGCTGGCTGCCGGTCAGCACGCGCACCGAGACCATCAAGGTGGCGGGTGGGCCGGACCGGACCGTCACCGTGCGGTCGACGTCCCACGGCCCGATCGTCTCGGGCGTCCTCGACGGGACCGCCGAGGCGGCGCCCCCGGCCGCCCCGGGGGAGCAGAGCGCCGTGGCGCTGCGCTGGACCGCGCTGGACCGCACCACCACCGCCGACGCGATCTTCCGGCTGGACCGGGCGACGGACTTCACGAGCTTCCGGGAGGCGCTGAAGTCCTTCGTCGCCCCCTCGCAGAACGCTACCTACGCCGACGTGGACGGGCACATCGGCTACCAGGCCCCGGGCCTGGTCCCGATCCGCCGGGCCGGGACCGCAGGGACGCCCCCCGGCTACCTGCCCGTCCCCGGGTGGGAGTCCCGCAACGACTGGAACGGCTACGTGCCCTTCGACCAGCTGCCGTGGGCCTACGACCCGCCCGAGGGGCTCGTGGTCACCGCCAACCAGCAGGTCACCCCCAGCACGACCCCCTTCCTCACGACGGACTGGAGCGCCGGCTGGCGGTCCGCCCGGATCCGCACCCTCCTGGACGAGGGCGGCCCGGTCACCCCGCAACGGATGCGGGACATCCAGAGCGACAGCAGCGACGCCTTCCAGCCGATCCTGACCAAGGCCCTGCTCGCGGTCGACCTCGGCTCGGACTCCTTCACCAAGGAGGGCCAGGACACCCTGCGCGGCTGGGACGGCAGGTTCGTGACCGGCGAGAACGCCTCGTCCCGGGGCGCGGCGTACTTCGCCGCCACCTGGTCGGCGCTGCTCCACCTGACCTTCGACGACGACCTGCCCACCGGCCTGCGGCCCGACGGCGGTGCCCGGTGGGCGGCGGTGGTCGAGGGACTCCTCGACAACCCGCGCTCGCCCTGGTGGGACGACCAGAAGACGCTCAAGGTCGAGACCCGCGACGACATCCTGCGCCGCGCCCAGGTCGACGCCCGGCTGGAGCTGACGAGGCGGACCGGCAAGGAGGTCGTCTCGTGGGACTACGGCCGCCTCCACCGGCTCACCCTGCGGCACCCGCTCGGGGAGGCCGCGCCGGGGCTCATCGGTGACCTGCTCGACCGGGGCCCGCACCCGGCTCCCGGCACCGCCCTGTCGCCGAACGCCCTCGGCGCGGACCTCGCCCGGTCCTACGACGTGAGCTGGGGGCCCTCGATGCGGATGGTGGTCGACCTCGGCTCGCTGGACAGCAGCACCTGGGTCCAGAGCACGGGCGTCTCGGGGCACCCGACCAGCGGCCACTACGACGACCAGACGGCGCGCTGGTTGACCAACGACCCCTATCCCTGGCCCTTCTCGCCCGAGGCGATCGCGAGGGACTCCGTCGACCAGCTCATCCTGCGGCCGGCCGACGGGGACTGATCCTCGGCATACGGCCGGGTCGCGAGCGGGAGCCGGCGCGAGCTCAGCGGTGCCGGATCCAGCTGACCCCGCAGGCCGTCACGACCGCGTCGACGAGCTGGTCGTGGTCGTTGCGGGGGAGCGGGGCGGCGAGCAGCTCGCCCGGGTGCAGCAGGGTGATCACCGGCACGCCGTCGCGACGGCGTGGGAGGGCGCGGTCGTAGCACCCGCCGCCCTGCCCGAGCCGCACGCCGGTGCGGTCGACCGCGGTGCCGGGGATGAGGAGGAGGTCCGCCTCCCCGATCGCGTCACGTCCCAGCCGGGCGGACTCGTCGTCCTCGGCGCTGTCCAGGGGCCGCCAGTCGAGGTCGAGGTCGGGCAGCGTCACCGGGACGATGACCCGGAAGCCGGCCGCGACCAGGGCGCGGTTGAGCGGCCGGGTGCCGGGCTCCGCGGGATAGGACTCGTAGGACGTCACCGTGGCGCCCTGAGCGACGTGCTCGCGCACCAGCCGCATCGCCTGCTCCGCGAGCCGCGCTGCGTCCGAGTCTCGTCGTGCGCTGGTGGAGTCCGCGAGCCGGGCCCGGCGGGCCGCCCAGAGCTCCGTGCGCAGGGCCTTCTTGGATCCGGGGGAGGTGCCGTCCATGCAGACATCCTCGCAGGCCGGACGGACGCCTCGGCGCACAGGGCCGTGCGGCGTGCCACCATGGGCGCACCGACCTCGAGGAGGAGCCGTGCCGATCCGCACCCGCCTGGGCATCGCGCTCGCGGCCGTCATCCTGCCGGCGCTGCTCCTGACCGGGCTCTTCGCGGGGGTGTTCCTGCCCCGATCCCTCCTCGACGGCCAGCGTCGCGACGTCGACCGGGCCACCTCGGCGCTGGCCACGGCGATCGGCGCGGAGTGCTGGGCACTCGGCGACCGCGCCGAGGTGATCGCGCTGTCGGTGGCCAACGGGCGCCCGCCCCAGGTGGTCCTCACCGAGGAGACCCGCGGGGGACTCGGCGCCGAGCAGGGGTATGTCGTCGTGACGCAGGGCGGCAAGGTCATCGGGACTGCGGGCAAGCCCCCGGCCCGCCAGCCTGCAGCCCTGCCGACGACGCGCTGCTCCCAGGTGACCTCGCGCGCCGGCGCCGCCCTGGCCGAGCAGGTCACCCTCCGCACCGACCGGGGCGACCTGTCGGTGCTCGTCGTCGAGCCGCTGACGCCCGGGCGCCTGGACGCCCTGGCCCGCCACGCCGCCGTCAGCGACGTGCGGGCCGTCCTGCTCTGCGCCGGCTCGGAGGTGCACCCCAGCGCCGACATCGGCCGGGGCGCGATCGTCCGGACCGTGGAGGCCGGGCCGGGCCGCCCCTGCGCGGTGGAGGGCTCGGCGCCCGACCCCACCTCGGGCCTGCGGGCCTGGCTGCCGCTGATCGTGCTCATCGCCGTCCTCGCCGGCGCGGCCTTGCTGGTGCGTTGGCTCGCCCGCGAGCTCACCGAGCCGATCGTGGCCCTGAGCCGGGGGGCCCAGCAGGTGGCCGACGGCGACCTGTCGGTGCGGCTGCCCGACCACCGTCAGGACGAGATCGGCGAGCTGGCGAGGGACTTCAACCACATGGCGGCCCAGCTGGACCGACAGATGGCCGAGCTGCGCGACCGCCGCCAGACCCTGCACGACACCGCGCACGCGATCGCCGCGACCCTGCAGCGCACCCACGACCTGGACGGGCTGCTGACGGCGGTGTGCGCCCTGGCGGAGACGACCACCTCCTCGGCCTCCGCCTCGGTCTGGCTGCGGGAGGGCGCCGGGCTGCGGCTGCGCGTGGTGCACCCCATCGGCACGCCGCGGCCGCCCTCCAGCCGGGTCGACCTGGACGAGGGCATCGTCGGTCTGGCCGCGTCCGAGCGCCGCGTCGTCATGCTCGACGACGCCACTCCCTGCCCCTCCGCCGTCCTCGACGGTCGCGCCTGCGCGGCTCCCCTGGTCTCCGGCGACCACGCCGTCGGCGTCCTGGTGGTGGAGCGCAGCGCAGGCCAGGAGGCCTACGACGCCGAGACCGCCGAGCTGCTCGAGGTGGTCGCCGGGCCCGCGGGCGTCGCGATGGACAACGCCATGCTCCACCGCACCGCCCAGCGCCAGTCCGTCGTCGACCCGCTCACCGGCGTCGGCAACCTGCGCATGCTCACCTCGGCGCTCAGCCGGGAGGTGGCCCGGGCGCAGACCTTCGGGCGCCAGCTGTCGCTGCTGGTGGTGGACATCGACAACTTCGCGGCGCTGAACCAGAGGTACGGCCACGAGACCGGGGACGGCGCGCTGCGGGCGCTCGCAGCCCGGCTCGTCGAGCTCGTGCCCCCCGTCGACACGGTCGCGCGGTATGCCGGGGAGGAGCTCGCGGTGCTGTGCCCCGAGCGCGGCTCGGAGCAGGCCCTGGCCCTCGCCGACCGCCTCGTCGCGGACCTGCGCACCCGCCCCCTGGACGTCGGCGGCCAGATGCTGCCGGTCACCTGCAGCATCGGCGTCGCCACCTGGCCCCACGACGGGGCGACCGCCCTGGACATGCTCGGGGCGGCCGACGACGCGATGACGGCGGCCAAGGCCGCGGGACGCGATCGGGCCGCCACGACGGGTGAGCACACCACACTCGACTAGTCTCCGCGCCATGGCATCCGACCTGGTCCCGCTGGAGCAGCACCGCGCCGCCGTCCTCGCCGCCTGCGGGCAGGTCCCGCGCCGGGTGGTCACCGTCCCGGTCCTGGAGGCACACGGAGCCGTGCTCGCCGAGGACGTCGTGAGCGCGGTCGACGTGCCGGTCTGCGCCAACTCCGCCATGGACGGCTACGCCGTGCGCCGCGCCGACGTGCTGGGCGCGTCCGCCGAGCGACCGGTCGTCCTCCCCGTGACCGACGACGTCCCCGCCGGACGCACCGACCTGGTCACCCTCGCCCCGGGCACCGCCATACGGATCATGACCGGGGCCCCGGTCCCCGAGGGCGCCGACGCGGTGATCCCGGTGGAGCTCACCGACCGGCGCACCGACCAGGTTCGACTGCTCGCGGAGCCCCGGCCGGCCGCCCACGTCC
This sequence comes from Arsenicicoccus dermatophilus, assembly GCF_022568795.1. Classification (NCBI taxonomy): domain Bacteria; kingdom Bacillati; phylum Actinomycetota; class Actinomycetes; order Micrococcales; family Intrasporangiaceae; genus Arsenicicoccus; species Arsenicicoccus dermatophilus. Next base: position 696,484 of record NZ_JAKZHU010000001.1, read on the forward strand.
GGCCGGCCGGCGACGACGTGCGCCGCGGGCAGGTCGTTCTCGCGGCGGGCACCCTCGTCGACGCGCGGGTGCTGGCGCTGCTCGTGTCCGTGGGCCGCCCGCAGGTGGCCGTGGTCGCGCCGCCACGGGTGACCGTCCTGACGACCGGGGACGAGCTCCTGGAGCCCGGTGCCCTGCCCGGCCACGGCGAGGTCGTCGACAGCAACGGGCCGATGCTCGTGGCGGCGCTGCGGGAGCACGGCTTCCCGGCCGTGCGGGCCCGGGCCGCCGGCGACGACGAGGCGGCCTTCGAGCGGACGCTGACCGAGCTGGTCGAGGGCTGCGACGTGCTCGTGACCACGGGCGGCGTGTCGGCGGGCGCCTACGACGTGGTCAAGGCCGTGCTGTCCCGCGGCGGACGCGCGACCTTCCGCGGGGTCGCGATGCAGCCGGGGAAGCCCCAGGGCTTCGGGACGCTCGAGGCCGCCGACGGCCGGCGGGTCCCCGTCCTGACGCTCCCCGGCAACCCGGTCAGCGCCATGGTGTCCTACCTCGTCTTCGTCCTGCCGGCGCTGCGGCAGCTGGCGGCCCACCCCGCGGGCCCGGACGCCGCGGACCGCGACCAGGTCGTCGCCGTGGCGGACGACGCCTGGCGCGCCCCCGCGGGCCGCACCCAGCTCGCCCGGGTCACCCTCCACCGGGGCGACGGGGGCTGGCGCCTGCGCCTCGCGGGCGGCCAGGGCTCGCACATGCTGGGCGCGCTCGCCGCCGCCGACGCCCTCGCGGTGGTGCCCGCGGCGGTCGAGGAGGTGCGGCCCGGCATGCCGCTCACCTGCCTGCTCCTGCATCCCCTCGCGACGCACCCCACCTCGTCCCACCCCGCCCCTGAGCAGGAGTCCCGTCCATGAGCGACGACACGCCCCCACGCGCAGCCCCCGCGCTGACCCACGTCCGCGCCGACGGCACCGCCCACATGGTCGACGTGTCCGCCAAGCCGGTCACCGCCCGCGAGGCCTCGGCGCGGGGGCGCGTCCTGCTCTCCCCGGCCGCGGTGTCGGCCCTGCGCGACGGGGTCGTCCCCAAGGGCGATGCCCTCGCCGTCGCCCGCATCGCCGGCATCCAGGCCGTCAAGCGCACCCCCGAGCTGATCCCGCTGGCCCACCCGGTCGCCGTCCACGCGGTCGCCGTCGACCTCGCCGTCGCCGACCACGGGGTGGACGTCACGGCCACCGTGCGCACCGCCGACCGCACCGGCATCGAGATGGAGGCGCTGACCGCTGTCGCCGTGGCCGCGCTGGCCCTCGTCGACATGATCAAGGCGGTCGACAAGCACGCCCGGGTCACCGACGTCCGGGTCACCGCCAAGTCCGGAGGCCGCTCCGGCGACTGGGCCGAGGGCGACCGATGACCCCTCCCCGGACGCGCCGCGGGGTGGTCGTCACCGCGTCCACGCGCGCCGCGGCGGGGGTCTATCCCGACCGCACCGGCCCGGTCGTCGTGGCGGCCTTGCGGCGGTGGGGCCTGGACACCCCCGCCGCCGTGGTGGTCCCCGACGGCGAGGCCGTGGGGAGCGCCCTGCGGGATGCCGTCGCCGCAGGCGTGGACCTGGTGGTGACCACGGGCGGGACCGGTCTGTCGCCCACGGACCGGACCCCCGAGGAGACCCTCGCCGTCGTCGACCGGCTCGTCCCCGGCATCGCCGAGGTCGTCCGGGCCGCCGGGACCGGCGCCGGGATCCCCACCGCCGCGCTGTCCCGCGGGGTCGCCGGGCTCGCGGGACGCACCCTGGTCGTCAACCTGCCGGGCTCCACCGGTGGGGTCCGGGACGGGCTGGCGGTCCTGGAGCCCCTCGTCGGGCACGCCCTCGACCAGGTGGCCGGGGGAGACCACTGATGGCGCACCCGTGGCCGGTCCGGCTCGAGGAGCGACTCGACGACGGGGCCACCCTGGTGCTGCGCGGGCTGCGCCGTCGTGACCAGCATGAGTGGCTGGAGCTGCGTCGCCGCAGCTGGGACTGGCTCGAGCAGTGGGAGCCGACGCCCGCGCGGCCCGGCCAGGTGGCGCTGCCCTACCCCGCCTACCTGCGCCACCAGCGTCGTGAGGCGCGGGCCGGGCGGCTGCTGCCCTTCGTCGCCGAGGTCGAGGGCCGGCTCTGCGGCGCCGTGACGCTGTCCCAGGTCTTCGAGGGGGCGCTGTGGGGTGCGTCGGCGGGCTACTGGTGCGCCCCGACCCACGCCGGGCGGGGGATCGCGCCGCTCGCCCTGGCGATGGCCTGCGACTATGCGGTCCGCGAGCGGGGGTTGCACCGCATCGAGGTCAACATCCGACCGGAGAACCATCGCTCCCTCGCGGTGGCGGCCAAGCTGAGCTTTCGCGCGGAAGGGCTGCGTGAGCGCTATCTCCACATCGACGGAGCGTGGCGAGATCATCACTCCTTCGCCCTGACCACCGAGGAGCTGGGTGGGTCAACCTTCGTTCAGAGACTCCGCTCGGGTGACCGTGCTCAGGGCCGAACGGGTGGATCTCACGACAAAGAGTCGACACGCCCTTTCGGTTGAGATGGTCCCACCTCTCCCACCCGTACCTTCGGTCTCATGCAGCCCTCCAGCCTCGTCTTCGTGGTCGTCATCGGGCTGTGGGCTGCCTACCTGACGCAGTCGTGGATGCGGCGTCGGGAGCACCTGCAGACCGCGCGTTCCCTCGAGCGTTACGCCGAGGCGATCGCGGTCCTCCAGGAGCGTCCGATCATCGCCACGTCCTCCACCAGGTCGTATGCCGTCAGCCCGCTGCGGCCGACCGGTCCGGCGCCCCGGGCGGAGCCCGGCTCCCGCGCGACCCGGGCCGCGCGTTCTGCGAGCCGTCGCGGTCGGACGGTGCGGGCCCTCTCGCTCGTGCTGACCCTCGGTGCGACCGTCGCCGTCGTGGTGCTCGCCGCGCTGCGGATGCTGCCCCTGTGGGCTCCCGCGATCGGCGTGGCGCTGCTGGTCCTCGACCTCGGCTGGCTGCGGCACGCCGCCAAGTCCGCGGTCACGCCGCGTCCTGTCCCGGTGTCCGAGGGCGGGCGTCACCGTGGCCGTGAGTCGGCGCCGGTCGCTCGCACCACCCGCGCCTCTCGCCGCGCCGCCGCTGCCGAGGCCGAGTGGGCGCCTGTCGCCCCGCGCCCCGAGCCGCTGCCGCAGCGGGCCGTCGTCGAGCCGGCCCCGGCCCCGGCCGCCCGCGCGCAGGAGCGTCCCGCCGAGCGGACCGCGACCTATGTGCCCCCGGCTGCCGCCACCGAGCTCATTCCCGCCGTCGAGCTGCCCGCGCCCGCGGTGCGGACCGTCGCCGCGGACCGCACCCCGATCACTCCGGCTCCCCGCCCGCGCGTCGCCGAGGTCGCCCCGACCCCCTTCGACGTCCGGTCGTACGACGAGCCCCCGCTGGTCGTCGTCGAGGCCGAGCCCGAGCCGCTCGCCCCCGGCCAGTGGCGTCCGGTCCCGGTGCCGCTGCCGACGTACGCCCTCAAGACCGCCGCGCCCCGCGCCGCCCACCCGGTCGTGGCCGCCGGGTCCGTGCCGGGGGAGGACGACGTGTTCGCCCCGGTCGAGATCGAGGACGAGTTCCTGGACGAGCCGGTCCCGCTGCGACGGGTCGTGGGCTGCTGAGGATTTCGACCGATCGCGCCGAGGTGGTAGTGTTCCTCGACGCAAGGGGCTGTGGCGCAGTTGGTAGCGCGTCTCGTTCGCAATGAGAAGGTCAGGGGTTCGAATCCCCTCAGCTCCACCCCGAGAAGGCCCGGACCAGGTGGTCCGGGCCTTCTGTCATGCCCGGCCTGGCCGAGGGTGACCCCGCCGGCAGGGGCCGTGACGGCGTGACGGCGCGGGGTCCACCCGCCGGCGCGCGGGGCCGGTCGGCATACCGCCGGGATCGATCAACCGGCTCGCAGGTAGCCGAGGATCCCGGCCGCGGTCCGCTCGTCGACGACCAGGTCGGTGACCACGCCCGCCCGCAGCGCGCCGAGGGTGCCCTGGATCTTGTTGTCCCCGGCCACGACGCACAGCCGGCGGGTCACCCGGCGCAGCTCGGCGGGGGAGGGCCCGGAGGCGCGGCGGTTGAAGGCGATGTCGGCGAAGCTGCCGTCGGCACGCAGGAAGTGGGTGGCCACGTCGCCCACGACCCTTTGCTCCGCGAGTGCGGCCACCTCCTCGGCCCGCAGGTACCCCGAGGAGTAGACCTGGCTCAGCAGACGCCCCCGGAAGGCCCCGACGCTGAACACCGCCAGGTCGCAGGTGCGGCGCAGCTCGAGGATCCGCCGGACCGCGCTCTCCTGCCACAGCAGGTCCCGGGTCTCGGCGTAGTCGAAGAAGGCCGGGGCCGGGAAGTAGTAGAGGTCGGCGCCGAAGGCCGTGGCGAAGCGGTCGAGCAGCTGGGTGGTGTGGCGCACCCCGGAGGTCCGGGCGTTGGCGGCGCCGTTGAGCTGCACGACCCGGGCGTCGACCAGCTCGGTCGGCCGCAGGTGGGCGGCGACGGCGGACATGGTGGTGCCCCAGGCGACCCCGAAGGTCATCCCGTCCCGGAACCAGTCCCCGAGCAGGCCGGCTGCCCGGCGGGCCACGGCGTCGATCCGTTGCGGGTCCCCGGCTGCGGCGGGGGTCGGGACCACGTGGACGGTCACTCCGAAGGCGTCGTGCAGGGCCCGGGCGGTGTGGTCGGCGGGGTGCTCTGGTGCGGCGACGGTGATCCGCACCAGACCGGTCTCCCGGGCGCGGGCGAGCAGGCGCGACACGGTGGACCGGGACACGCCCAGGTCGGCCGCCACGGCGTCCATGGTGCGGTCCTGCAGGTAGTACAGCTGCGCGGCCCGCAGCATGTCGTCACCTTCGTTCATGCGGGACACCTCCTTCTGCACGTCCGTGCACATCGGTTGAGCATACGTGCAGCCGGGCGCATGCTGGCGGACAACTCATCACCGTCGAGAGGGGTGCACCCATGACCGCCACCGCACTGACCGCCCGGTCCCGCGCCGAGGCCCTGGAGCAGATGACCTCGGGCGAGCCGCTGGACCTGCTCGTCGTCGGCGGCGGGGTCACCGGCGCCGGCATCGTTCTCGACGCCGCCTCCCGCGGGCTGCGCGTCGGCATCGTCGAGGCGGGAGACTGGGCCTCCGGCACCTCCCAGTGGTCGAGCAAGCTGGTCCACGGCGGGCTGCGCTACCTCTACCAGCTCAACTTCGCCCTCGTCGCCGAGGCGCTCAAGGAGCGTGGGCTGCTGCTGACCAGCCTGGCCCCGCACCTGGTCACCGCGCAGCCCTTCCTGTGGCCGCTGAAGATGCCGGTCGTCGAGCGGTCCTACAGCGCGGTGGGTGTCGGGATGTACGACGCCCTCGCGGTGCTCGGGGCCAAGGGCGCCAAGACCGTCCCGCTGCAGAAGCACTACAGCAAGAAGGGCGCCCGCAGGCTCTTCCCCGACATCCGCGAGGACGCGCTCTCGGGGGCCATCCGGTTCTACGACGCCCGCGTCGACGACGCCCGCCTGGTGATCGACCTGGTGCGCACGGCGGCGGGCTACGGTGCCCTGGCCGCGACCCGCACCCGGGTGACGTCCTTCGTCAAGGACGAGACCGGCCGGGTCGTGGGCGCCGAGGTCCACGACGCCGAGGCCGGCAGGGACCTGCAGATCCGCGCCCGTCGGGTGATCGCGGCCGCGGGCGTGTGGACCGAGGAGGTGGAGCAGCTCTCCGGCACCGACGAGGGGCTGAAGGTGCTGGCGTCCAAGGGCATCCACATCGTCGTGCCCAAGGACCGGATCGCCGGCGACACCGGCCTGTTCCTGCGTACCGAGAAGTCCGTGCTGTTCGTCATCCCGTGGGAGCGCTACTGGGTGATCGGCACCACCGACACCCCCTGGACCGAGGACCGCGACCACCCCGTCACCACCGCCGCCGACGTGGACTACGTCCTGGAGCACGCCAACTCGGTGCTCGCGCGACCGCTCGGCCGCGACGACATCATCGGCACCTATGCCGGTCTGCGGCCCCTGCTGCAGCCGCACCGCGGAGACGGCTCGGCCTCCACCAAGGTGTCGCGCGAGCACACCGTCGCCGAGGTCGCCCCGGGCCTGTGGTCGATCGCGGGCGGCAAGCTCACGACATACCGCGTCATGGCGCAGGACGCCGTGGACGTGGCGCTCGGCAAGGCCGAGGCGACCCGCCGCCCCAGCGTCACCGACCGCACCCCGCTGGTGGGGGCGGCGGGCTACCAGGCCTATCGCAGCCAGGCGCCACGCATCGCCGCCACCTACGGCTGGACCGAGGAGCAGGTCGAGCACCTGCTGTCCCGCTACGGCTCCGAGCTGCCCACCCTGCTGGCCATGGTCGACGAGGACCCGAGCCTGGGCCGCCCGCTCACCGCCGCACCGGCCTACCTGCGCGCCGAGGCCGTCTTCGCCGTCACCCACGAGGGGGCGCTGCACCTGGAGGACGTGCTCATGCACCGCATCCGGCTGCACTACGAGACCCGTGACCGGGGACTGTCCGCGCTGGCGGAGATCACCGCCCTGGTCGCACCGCTGCTGGGCTGGGACGCCGAGCGTGCCGCCGCCGAGCAGCAGACCTACCGCGACCGGGTCGCGGGAGAGGCTGCCGCGGAGCTCGAGCGCACCGACGCCGACGCCTCGCGCGCGCGGGCCCGGGCTGCGGGGGAGACCCCCCGGCCGGTCCTGCCCACCTGCTGACGCGGTCGCGCGAGGCCCGGCTCGTCCCCTCACGACCGGGCCTCGCACGGCCCGTCTGCTCACCACCCGGGACCAGGTCGTCCTGGTCCTTCCCGATCCGGAGCATCACCGGATCGACCCGTAGTCGAACAACGACGTTCACCCCATCGGAGAGACCCATGTCCCATCTCGCGACCGTGGCCGCCGCGGCCGAGCAGGTGCCCCTCGGCACCGCCTGCCTGCACGAGCTCCTCGGCACCGCCATCCTCCTCCTGCTCGGCTGCGGCGTCGTCGCCAACGCCCTGCTGCCCCACTCCAAGGGCAAGGGCGGCGGCAACCTCATGATCAACGTCGGCTGGGGCATCGGCGTGATGGCCGGCGTCTACGTCGCCTACAGGTCGGGCGCCCACCTCAACCCGGCCGTGACCCTGGGTCTGTGGGTCAACGGCGCTGCCTTCGCCCCCGGTGTGCCCGCCTCGGCCACCGCCGCCGTCGGTTACGTCCTGGCGCAGGTGGTCGGCGCCCTCCTCGGCGCGGTCCTGTGCTGGCTGGCCTACCGTGACCACTTCGACGCCGAGGGACCCGCGGGCGACAAGCTGGCGGTGTTCTCGACCGGCCCGGCGATCCGCAGCCACGCCAACAACGTCATCACCGAGATCATCGCGACCTTCGTGCTGGTCTTCGTGATCGTGTGCTTCGGCAAGAGCCCTGCCCAGCTCGGCCCGCTGCCCGTGACCTTCCTGGTGATCGGCATCGGCGCCAGCCTCGGTGGTCCCACCGGCTATGCGATCAACCCGGCCCGCGACCTCGGCCCCCGCATCGCGCACGCCCTCCTCCCCATCCGGGGCAAGGGCACCAGCGACTGGGCCTACGCCTGGGTCCCGATCGTCGGACCCGTCATCGGCGGTGTCCTCGCCGGTCTGCTCGCCAAGGCCTTCGTCGGCTGAGGCCCGCGGCCACCCGCAGGCCGCACGCCCGCGACCTCCCAGCAGGTCGGCCGAGCCCGACCACCCTCCCCGTCACACCGTAGTGAAGGACACGTCATGAGCCCCAACACCACCACCTACGTCCTCGCCATCGACCAGGGCACCACCAGCTCCCGGGCGATCCTGTTCGACCACGCCGGCGACATCGTCAGCGTCGGCCAGCTGGAGCACGAGCAGATCTTCCCCCGCGCGGGATGGGTCGAGCACGACGCCATGGAGATCTGGCGCAACGTCCGCAAGGCCGTCGCCGACTGTCTCGGCTCCTCGCCGAGCGTCAACTCCAAGAACATCGCCGCCGTCGGCATCACCAACCAGCGCGAGACCGCCGTCGTCTGGGACCGCACCACCGGCGAGCCGGTCTACAACGCGATCGTCTGGCAGGACACCCGCACCGCCAAGATCGTCGAGGAGCTGGGGCAGGGTGACCCCGACCGTTTCAAGGAGCGCTGCGGGCTCCCGCTGGCGACGTACTTCGCCGGGCCCAAGGTGAAGTGGATCCTGGACAACGTCGAGGGCGCCCGCGAGAAGGCCGAGAAGGGCGACCTGCTCTTCGGCACCACCGACTCCTGGGTGGTGTGGAACCTCACCGGCGGCGTCGAGGGCGGTGTCCACGTCACCGACGTGACCAACGCCAGCCGCACCATGCTGATGAACCTCGACACCCTCGACTGGAACCCCGACATCTGCGCCGAGATGGGCATCCCGATGTCCATGCTCCCCGAGATCCGGTCCTCCTCGGAGGTCTACGGCACCGGCCGCGAGGGTGGCTTCCTGGTCGGTGTGCCGATCGCGGGCATCCTCGGCGACCAGCAGGCCGCGACCTTCGGCCAGGCCTGCTTCGAGGTCGGCATGGCCAAGAACACCTACGGCACCGGCTGCTTCATGCTGATGAACACCGGCGAGGAGATCATCCACTCCCAGAACGGCCTGCTCACCACCGTGTGCTACCAGATCGGCGACCGGAAGCCGGTCTATGCGCTCGAGGGTTCCATCGCCGTCGCCGGCTCCCTCGTGCAGTGGGTGCGCGACAACCTCGGGCTCATCAAGGACGCCGCGCAGATCGAGACGCTCGCCAAGGGCGTGGAGGACAACGGCGGGGCCTACTTCGTCCCGGCCTTCTCCGGCCTGTTCGCGCCGTACTGGAAGGACGACGCGCGCGGCGCCCTCGTGGGTCTGACCCGCTACGTCAACAAGGGCCACATCGCCCGCGCCGTCATCGAGTCCACGGCCTTCCAGACCCGCGAGGTCTCGGAGGCCATGGCTGCGGACGCCAAGGACAAGGGCATCGAGCTGACCGAGCTCAAGGTGGACGGTGGGATGACCGCCAACGAGACGCTCATGCAGTTCCAGGCCGACCAGCTGGGCGTGCCGGTGATCCGGCCCAAGGTCGCGGAGACCACGGCGCTGGGCGCGGCCTACGCCGCCGGCATCGCGGTGGGCTTCTGGCAGGGCGAGCAGGACGTCATCGACAACTGGGCCGAGGACAAGCGGTGGGAGCCGGCGGTCGACCAGGACGACCGGGAGCGGACCTACCGCCTGTGGAAGAAGGCCGTCACCAAGACCTTCGACTGGGTCGACGAGGACGTGCGCTGATCCTGCCTCGCAGGAGACCGGGCCGTATGTCGGCCCCGCCCCCTCCGCGCCCCGTCCCCGTCCCGGGGGGCGGGGCGCCCGGCACATCCGGCCCGCCTCTGGCACAGTGACCTCATGGCGGTCGAGGGGGACGACGAGCTGGGGCGGGCGCTGGCGGAGCCGGAGCACCGGGTGAGTCCGCGCGCGCGGACCTTGTGGACGCTCGAGCTGGTGCTGGGGGCGGTGGTGCTGCTCGCGCCGCTGGGCCTGTGGTGGTGGCTCGACGAGGAGCGGCGCTGGCTGTCGGTGTGGCTGCTCGCCGCGGTGCCGGTGCTCGCGCTGGCCGAGGTGGTGGTGGTCCCGCGCTGGCGGTATGCCGTCCACCGTTGGCAGGTGACGCCGCACGCCGTGGTCACCCGCTCCGGCTGGTGGACCCAGGAGCGCCGGGTGGCGCCGATCTCCCGGGTGCAGACCGTCGACCTGGAGCGCGGCCCGCTGGCGCGGATGCTGGGTCTGGCCACGGTCACCGTCACGACCGCGTCGAGCGAGGGTGCCGTCGAGCTGCAGGCCCTGGACCTGGCGACCGCCGAGTCGCTCGTCGCGCACCTCACCCGGGTCACGGCGACCACCCCGGGCGACGCGACGTGAGCACGCCGCGCGACCGGGTCCCGGCCGGGGAGCAGGGCTGGCAGCGGCTCAGCGCCCGGATGCTGCTCATCCACCCGCTGCGGTCGGCCAAGGAGGTCCTGCCCGGGCTCGTCCCGGCGCTGGTGGTGGGGGTCAGCCGCAGCGACGACGGCGGCTGGGGCTGGTGGTGGCTGCTGGGCTCGACCCTCGTCGTGCTGGCCCTGGCGTCTATCCGGTGGGCCACGACGACCTTTCGCGTGAGCGAGGGTCGGGTGCAGCAGCGGCACGGGCTCCTGCGTCGCGAGACGCTGACCGTGCCGGTGGACCGGGTGCGCACCGTCGACGTGTCGGCCTCGCCGCTGCACCGGGTGCTGCGGCTGACGACCACCCGGATCGGCACCGGGGTCTCCTGGGGCCGACCGCTGGTGCTGGACGGGCTCACCGTGGCCGACGCCGACCGGCTCCGGCACCTGCTCCTGGCCCCCGGGGTGCTTCGGGCCGCGGGCGACCTGGTCGACCCCACCGGCCTCGACCCCACCGGCCTCGACCCCACCGGGCTCGGCCCGGCCCTCGTCGAGCCGACGGGGGAGGACCAGGACGCCGGCGCCGCAGGGGCTGTCCCGACCCTGCCGCTGCCGCCGGATCCCCAGGTGCTGGTGCGCTTCTCGCCGTCCTGGGTGCGATACGCGCCGTTCACCTACACCGGCCTGGCCGTGGCCGGCGCCATCCTCGGCTTCTGCTTGCAGTACGTCGACGACGTGCTCACCGACGAGCGCGTCGAGGAGGCGATCGGGGAGGCGGCGCAGCAGGGGCTGGCCCTGCTGCTGGTCGGGCTCGGGCTCGGGGCCCTGGCCTTCGTCCTCCTGTGCGCGGTCGTCGGCTATGTCCTCACCAGCTGGGGGCACACGGTCACCCGCACCGGGCCGACCCGGCTCCACGTGCGCCGGGGGCTGCTCACGGTCCGCGCCACCACGATCGACCTGGACCGGCTGCGCGGCGTCCGGCGCAGCGAGCCGCTGCCGCTTCGTCTGGTCCGGGGCGCCTCCCTGTCGGCCGTGACGACCGGGCTGGACGGACCCGACGCCGACGACGGCGCGGGGGAGGGCTCCGGGTCGGGGCTGCTGCCCGCGTGCCCGCGCCACCTGTCCGCGCAGCTGGCCGCCGAGCTGCTGGGCGTGGCGGCCCTCGACGTGCCGCTGGCGTCCCACGGCCCGGCGGCCCGGCGACGGCGCTGGAGCCGCGCGGTGCAGGGCGGCCTGGCGCTGCTGGCCCCCGTCGCGGCGGTCGTCGCCTGGCAGGGCTGGTCCTGGTGGTGGTGCCTGCCGTCCGCGGTCCTGCTGCTCGCGGCACCGGCTCTCGCGGAGGACCGCTACCGCCAGCTCGGCCACACCGTCCTCGAGCTGCGGGACGGGCGCAGGCTTCTCGTCATACGGCAGGGGTCCTTGCTGCGTCGCACCGTGGCCCTGGACGGGCAGGGCGTGATCGGGTGGACGATCAGCCAGAGCTGGTGGCAGCGGCGGGCCCGGGTCGCCACCCTGGTCGCGGCGACCGCGGCCGGGGCGCAGGGCTACCGGGTCGTCGACCTGCCCGAGGCGCAGGCCTGGCCGCTCGCCCGCCGGGCCTGGGGCTCAGATCCAGCTGGGGAACCACATGTGCAGCTGCCACTGGGCGTAGGGGATGACCTGCGCGGTGTAGAGCGGCCAGAAGAACACGAAGCACGCCACGGTCAGGGCGAGGTATGTCCCGGTCACGGTCAGACCGGCGCGTCGACGGCCCGGTGAGGCCTGGGGGCCTCCGATGACCATGCCGAGGACATAGGTGACGGCCAGGACGAGGTAGGGCACGAAGACGATGGCGTAGAACGAGAAGATCGTGCGTTCCTGGTACATGAACCACGGCAGGTAGCCCGCCGCGAGGGACGCGACGATCGCGCCGGCCCGCCAGTCACGGCGCAGCAGCCAGATCCCGACCAGCAGGACCAGGGCGACCGTTCCCACCCACCAGATCGTGGGGGTGCCGACCGAGGTGATGGCCTTGGCGCAGGAGTCGACGGTGCACCCTTCCTCGCCCCGCTTGGGGTTCTGCCAGTAGAACGACGTGGGGCGGCCCTGCAGCAGCCAGGACCAGGGGTTGGACATGTAGGGGTGCGAGGACGTGATCCCGCGCGCCGAGGTGTACATGTCCTGGTGGTAGTGCAGCAGCGAGCGCAGCGAGTCCGGGACCCAGCCCCACCCGGCCTGGGCGGGATGCTTCTCGGCCCAGTGCCGGCCGTAGCCGTTGGAGCTGCGCAGCCAGCCGGTCCAGCCGGCGAGGTAGGTCAGGAAGGTCAGCGGCAGGATCGTCAGCGCCGCCTGGACGCCGTCGTGCGCGGCGTTGGCCAGCCAGTGCCGCTCGCCGATCGCCCGCCGCGCCTGGACGTCCCACGCCACCGTCATCAGCCCGAAGACCGCGAGGTAGAACCCGCCGGACCACTTGGTCCCGATGGCGAGCCCGAGGAACACGGCGGCGAGCAGCCGCCAGGGACGTATGCCGAGGGAGATGCGCCCCCGCGCCACGTCGCCGCCGCCCTCGACGATCGCGGCCGCCCGGTCGGCGAGGCGGGTGCGGGAGACCTCCCGGTCGGTGACGAGCGCGCAGAAGGCCGCGAAGCACCAGAACATCAGGATCAGGTCGAGCAGGGAGGTCCGGGAGTGCACGAAGTGGTGGCCCTCGACCGCGAGCAGGAGGGCGGCGACGACCCCGAGCAGGGTCGAGCGGAAGATCCGCCGGGCGACCAGGCCGATCATCAGGATGGACAGGCCGCCCATGAAGGCCACCGTGAACCGCCAGCCGAAACCGCTGGTGGGGCCGAAGATCATCTCGCCGACCGCGATGCACCACTTGCCGACCGCAGGGTGGACCACGAAGTTGCCCGCCGTGCCGAAGACGTCGGTGGTGCCGTGGGTGAACGGCACGTCGTGACTGGTGATCGAGGACTTGGGGGTGAGCTCCACCCCGCCCTTGAGCAGCCCGACGCCGTCCTTGACGTAGTACGTCTCGTCGAAGATCAGCTCGTGGGGCTCGCCCACCCGCCACATGCGCAGCGCGCCGCCGAGGACGGCGATCACGCCGATGAGCAACCAGGCGCGCAGGGTGTCGGTGAGCGGTCGGCCGAGCAGTCGCTGGCGCAGCCGCTGCCGGAGGTCGGTGGCTGGGGTCACGTCGCACATCGTAGGACCAACCGGATGGGATGATGGAGGGCGTGACCGCTCCCGCCCTCACCCCCGCCGCACCCGCACGCGACCTGCGTCGCTATGCGTGGCTGTCCATCGCCGCCGCGATCGTCACGATCGCCCTCAAGGCCGGCGCCTGGCTGGTGACCGGCTCGGTCGGCCTGCTGTCGGACGCCGCCGAGTCCATCGTGAACCTCGTCGCGGCGGTGGTCGCGCTGGTGGCGCTGACCGTCGCGGCCCAGCCGGCCGACGACGACCACCACTTCGGCCACTCCAAGGCGGAGTACTTCTCGGCCGCCGTCGAGGGGCTGATGATCTTCATCGCCGCCGGCGTGATCCTGGTGACCTCGGTCGAGCGCTTCCTGCACCCGCAGCCGCTGGAGAACGTCGGCGTCGGCCTCGGCGTGTCCCTCGTCGCGTCGCTGGTCAACGGCGCGGTCGCGATGGTCCTGCTGCGGGCGGGCCGGGCCCACGACTCGATCACCCTGCGCGCCGACGGCAAGCACCTCATGACCGACGTGTGGACCTCGATCGGCGTCGTCGCCGGTGTCCTCCTCGTCGCGGTCACCGGGTGGGAGCGCCTGGACCCGGTCGTCGCCTTCCTGGTGGGGATCAACATCGTCGTCGCGGGCGTGGGGCTGCTCAAGGAATCCGTCGGGGGTCTGATGGACACCGCCCTGCCCGCCGAGCGGCACCGCGAGATCGCGACCGTGCTGGGGCGGTACGCCTGCGACGACGTCGCCTTCCACGGGCTGCGCACCCGCAAGTCCGGTCACCAGGAGTTCGCCGAGCTGCACCTGCTCGTGCCTGGTCACTGGACCGTGCGCCGCGGTCACGACCTGGCCGAGGAGGTCGAGGACGCGCTGCACACCGAGCTGCCCGGCCTGCGGGTCATCACCCACCTGGAGCCGCTGGAGGACCCGCGGTCCTACGACGGCGTACCGGTCGATATCCCTGCGACCACGGCCGATCTCGGGCACGAGCCGCTCGTATGACGCGCGCCTGCGGCGCGGGGACCCTGGTCCTCGCCGCCACCCCCATCGGTGACCCGCGCGACGCCGCCCCCCGGCTGGCCGAGGAGCTGCGGGGTGCCGCCGTCGTCGCCGCGGAGGACACCCGTCGGCTGCGCCGACTCTGCCAGGCGCTGGACGTGCAGCCGTCCGGCGCGGTGCTCAGCTATCACGAGCACAACGAGGCGAGCCGCACCGCCGACCTGGTCGCCCGTCTCGAGGCCGGCGAGCGGGTGCTGGTCGTGACCGACGCCGGCATGCCGTCCGTCTCCGACCCGGGCTACCGCCTGGTGGCGGCTGCCGTCGCCGCCGGGGTGCGGGTGACCTGCGTGCCCGGGCCCTCGGCGGTGCTCATGGCGCTGGCCGTGTCCGGCCTGCCGGTGGACCGTTTCTGCTTCGAGGGCTTCCTGCCGCGCAAGGCGGGGGACCGGGCCCGGGCGCTGGCGGAGCTCGCGGGAGAGCGGCGGACCATGGTCTTCTTCGAGGCGCCGCACCGGCTGGCGGTGATGCTCGGGGCTGTGCGGGAGGCCTTCGGCGGGGCGCGCCGGGCCGCGGTCTGCCGGGAGCTGACCAAGACCTACGAGGAGGTCGTTCGCGGCAGCCTGGACGAGCTGGTCGCCTGGGCCGAGGGCGAGGTCCGTGGCGAGATCACCGTCGTCGTCGAGGGCGGGTCGCCCGTGGTGGCGAGCCTGCCGGAGGCGGTGCGCGCCGTGGGCGAGCGCGTCGCGGCGGGGGAGCGGCTCAAGGACGTCTGTGCCGCGGTGTCCGCCGAGACCGGACTGAGCCGCAAGGCGCTGTACGACGGGGCGCTGGCGGCTCGGCATACGGACTGATCGTCCGGGGCGCGGGCGACCCGGCACCGGGCCGGAGTGATCTCGGTCACGTGAGGTGGGGCTTCAACGTCCTTGTGCCGCAGATCGTTCCCGAACCGTTGACTCGCAGGTGCGCCCCGCCACCGTCGCGTCACCTGCGGCGCGATAGGTTTCCTTCGTGGCTACTTCGACAACCTCCGCGAGGCAGACCACGTCGCGCACGCCCAGCATCGCCCTCAAGATCATCATGGCGATCTCCGGCCTGTACCTCGTGTTCTTCGTCCTCTTTCACATGTATGGCAACCTCAAGATGTTCGCCGGCCAGGCGGCCTTCGACGAGTACGCCCACCACCTGCGGGTGTTCCTCACGCCGATCTTCCCCAACGAGGGTTTCCTCTGGCTCTTCCGCCTGAGCCTCATCGTGGCCGTGATCGCACACGTCTGGTCGGCCTTCCAGCTGATCGGCCGCAACCACGCGGCGCGGTCGCAGAAGTACGTCCTGAAGAAGAACCTCAAGTCCTCGCTCGCCTCGCGCACCATGCGCTTCGGCGGCGCCGGCCTGCTCCTCTTCATCGTCTGGCACCTGCTGCACTTCACGATCATGAAGATCAACGTCAACCCGGACTACGACCACCACCGCCTCCTGGTCGACGGGCACGAGAGCCCCTACATGCTGACCTACGCGGCCTTCCAGACCTGGTGGATGACGCTGATCTACCTGCTCGCGCTGGTCTTCCTGGGGCTGCACCTGCGGCACGGGATCTACAGCTCGATCCAGACGCTCGGTGGCACCAGCACCGCGAAGTCCCAGCGGATCTCGACCCTCGTGTCGATCGCCCTGGCGCTGATCGTCGCGGTCGGCTTCGCCCTGCCGCCGCTCGCCATCCTCTTCGGCCTGATCGGGAAGTGACCACCCATGACTGACAACCTGGTCCACGGGCTCTACCGCGAGGGTGAGCCGATCAAGGACACCGCCTGCCCGGCCGGTCCGATCGAGATGCGCTGGACGCGTCACAAGTTCGAGACCAAGCTGGTCAACCCGGCCAACCGCCGCAAGCTCGACGTGATCATCGTCGGCACCGGCCTGGCCGGCGGCGCCGCCGCCGCCACGCTCGGCGAGGCCGGCTACAACGTCAAGGCCTTCTGCTACCAGGACAGCCCGCGACGTGCGCACTCCATCGCCGCCCAGGGTGGCATCAACGCCGCCAAGGGCTACAAGGAGGACGGCGACTCCGTCTACCGCCTCTTCTACGACACGGTCAAGGGTGGTGACTACCGCGCCCGCGAGTCCAACGTCTACCGCCTGGCCGAGGTCTCGGCCGCGATCATCGACCAGTGCGTCGCGCAGGGTGTCCCCTTCGCACGTGAGTACGGCGGTCTGCTCGACAACCGCTCCTTCGGTGGCGTGCAGGTGTCCCGCACCTTCTACGCCCGCGGCCAGACGGGTCAGCAGCTGCTGATCGGCGCCTACCAGGCCCTGGAGCGTCAGGTCGCCGCCGGCACCGTCAAGCAGTACACCCGCCACGAGATGGTCGAGCTGATCGTCGTCGAGGGCCGGGCGCGCGGCATCATCGCCCGCGACATGGTCACCGGCGAGATCGAGACCCACCTCGCCGACGCGGTCGTGCTCGCCTCCGGCGGCTACGGCAACGTGTTCTTCCTGTCGACCAACGCGATGGGGTGCAACGTCACCGCCACCTGGCGGGCCCACCGCAAGGGCGCGCTGTTCGGCAACCCGTGCTACACGCAGATCCACCCGACCTGTATCCCGCAGCACGGCGACAAGCAGTCCAAGCTGACGCTGATGTCGGAGTCCCTGCGCAACGACGGCCGCATCTGGGTGCCCAAGCGCGCGGAGGACTGCGACAAGGACCCGCGCACCATCGCCGAGGAGGACCGCGACTACTACCTGGAGCGGATCTACCCCTCCTTCGGCAACCTGGTGCCCCGCGACATCGCCTCGCGCCAGGCCAAGAACATGTGCGACGAGGGTCGCGGTGTCGGCCCGGCCATCGCCGAGGTCGGCCCCGACGGCCAGGAGCGCATGGTCCGCCGCGGTGTCTACCTCGACTTCTCCGAGGCCATCCAGCGGATGGGCAAGGACGCGGTGTCGGCCAAGTACGGCAACCTGTTCGACATGTACGAGCGGATCACGGGGGACAACCCCTACGAGACGCCGATGCGCATCTACCCCGCCGTGCACTACACGATGGGCGGCCTGTGGGTCGACTACAACCTCCAGTCCAACATCCCGGGTCTGTTCGTCACGGGTGAGGCCAACTTCTCCGACCACGGCGCCAACCGCCTGGGTGCCTCGGCGCTCATGCAGGGCCTGTCGGACGGTTACTTCGTGCTGCCCAACACGATCCGCGACTACCTCGCCGGCGGCCCCTTCCCCAAGGTCGCGGCCGACGACGCCGCGGTCGTGGAGGCCCAGCGCTCGGTGGAGGACCGCATCCGTCACTTCCTCACGTGCAACGGCACCCGCTCGGTGGACTCCTTCCACCGCGCCCTCGGCGCCATCATGTGGGAGTACTGCGGCATGTCCCGCACCGAGGAGGGCCTGAAGAAGGCCATCGGCATGATCCGCGACCTGCGCGCCGAGTTCTGGCGCAACGTCCGGGTCCTCGGCGAGGGCGACCGGCTCAACCAGGAGCTCGAGAAGGCCGGCCGCGTGGCCGACTTCCTGGAGCTCGGTGAGCTCATGTGCATCGACGCCCTGCACCGTCGGGAGTCCTGCGGCGGTCACTTCCGCGAGGAGTCCCAGACGGAGGAGGGCGAGGCCCTGCGTCACGACGACGAGTTCGCCTACGTCGCGGCCTGGGAGTGGGGCGGCCAGGACGGCGTTCCCACCCTGCACAAGGAAGACCTCGTGTACGAGTTCGTCGAGATGAAGCAGCGGAGCTACAAGTGAGAATCACCCTGAAGATCTGGCGCCAGGCCGGCCCCGCCGCCAAGGGCGCCCTGGCGACCTACGAGGTCGCGGACGTCTCCGAGGACATGTCCTTCCTCGAGGTGCTCGACGTGCTCAACGAGAACCTCATCAACTCCGGCGAGGAGCCGATCGCCTTCGACAGCGACTGCCGTGAGGGCATCTGCGGCATGTGCGGCGTCGTCATCAACGGCGAGGCCCACGGGCCGGAGGTCGCCACGACCTGCCAGCTGCACATGCGGTCCTTCCAGGACGGCGCCGTGCTGACGGTCGAGCCCTGGCGGGCCAACGCCTTCCCGGTCATCCGTGACCTGGTGGTCGACCGCACCGCCTTCGACCGCATCATCCAGGCGGGCGGCTTCATCGGCGCCAACACGGGTGCGGCCCCCGAGGCCCACTCCGTGCCGGTGCAGAAGCTCAAGGCCGACCGCGCCTTCGAGGCGGCGGCGTGCATCGGGTGCGGCGCCTGCGTCGCGGCCTGCCCCAACGCCGCGGGCATGCTGTTCATGGGTGCCAAGGTCACGCACCTCGGCGAGCTGCCGCAGGGCCAGCCCGAGCGCTGGTCCCGCGTCGCCGCGATGGTCAAGCAGCACGACGCCGAGGGCTTCGGCGGTTGCACCAACATCGGCGAGTGCGCGGCCGCGTGCCCCAAGGAGATCCCGCTGGACGTCATCTCGACGCTCAACGCGGACTTCCGCAAGTCCAAGGGCGGCAAGCGCATGTGATGCGCCCTCTCCGTCGGTGACGGGGTCCCGCAGGTAGCCACCTGGTCCTCGTCCCGACACCACTGGCGGCCCGTCCTCCCGGCCCGGAGGACGGGCCGCTAGCGTGTCTCCATGAATACCTACCCGGGGCGGTCGGATCCGCCTGCGCAACCTGACCAGGCGGGTCCGACCGCTCCCGGCAGGTCCGTCGTGGTGGTGCTCAACGGGCCCAACCTCAATCTGCTGGGGGTGCGCAGCCCCGACGTGTACGGCGCGGAGACCCTCGCCGACGTCGAGCGTCGGTGCGCCGAGCGGGCGGCCGCCCACGGCCTGGTCGCCGACTGCCGCCAGTCCAACCACGAGGGCGTGCTCATCGACTGGGTGCACGAGGTCCGCACCAGCTGCGTCGGCCTGGTCGTCAACGCGGGCGGCTACACCCACACCAGCGTGGCCCTGCGGGACGCCCTGGAGACCGTCGAGGCCCCCGTCGTCGAGGTGCACATCAGCGACATCCACGCCCGTGAGCCCTTCCGGCACCACTCCTACCTCGAGGCCGTCGCCGCGGCGTCGATCGTCGGGCGCGGCACCGCGGGCTACGAGGAGGCCATCGACGTCGTGGCCCGCCTGCTCGCCGAGCGGCCGGTATGACGGCCCCCTCCGGGGGCGAGCTGCTGGCGGGTCCCCGAGGCCGCGACCTGTGTGGCTGGCCCGGTGGCGCGACGACGCCGTGCGCAGCGAGGCCGACCACGCCGCGTACCGCCGCCGTCATCCCGGACGGCCGGTCGGGGGCGTCTGGTGGAGCGTCCCGGCCTGCTGCGGCGTGGTCGCCGGCACGCACTCCCTCGCGCTCGCCGGGGGAGCGCCGACCCGGCTGGTCCTCATGGAGGACTCGAGCATCGACGACGACGGTTTCGCCTGGCGGGTAACCCCGCCCGCGGGGGCCCGCGTCCTGGAGGTGCGGACCGCGGCCGACTGGCTGGAGCTGGTCTGCCGGCACCCCCTCGAGGTCACCGAGAGCCGCCGGTCCGTCTGGGGGGAGACCACC
The DNA here is from genome assembly GCF_022568795.1 of Arsenicicoccus dermatophilus. Classification (NCBI taxonomy): domain Bacteria; kingdom Bacillati; phylum Actinomycetota; class Actinomycetes; order Micrococcales; family Intrasporangiaceae; genus Arsenicicoccus; species Arsenicicoccus dermatophilus. The sequence goes on from NZ_JAKZHU010000001.1 coordinate 716,053, forward strand.
CGCAGACTCGGCCGCTGGGTGATCCCGGACTGGCAGGCGGTCGCGCAGGAGTGGGACGCGGTGCACCTGACGACCTGGGCCTACCTCACGACGGCGGGACGCGTGCTCGACCTGGACGACGACACCGCCACCATGATGGCCGGGTGGGACCCGGACGCGACCTGGTGGTTCACCGACGTCGAGGTCGCCGCCAAGCCGGTCCGGTGGCACCGGACGGGGAACACCGGCCTGGACTGGCACCGGGGAAGCTGACCCAGCCTCCCGACCCGGGCCGTACGCCTCCGGCACACGGCCCCGGAAAACCCTGCCGGGGGCGACCCTGCCCGACCACTAGACTTGGCCCCCATGAGCAAGGTCTTGTCAGCAGTTGCCTGGCCGTACGCCAACGGCCCCCGCCACATCGGTCACGTCGCGGGCTTCGGCGTCCCGTCCGACGTGTTCAGCCGATACATGCGGATGGCGGGGCACGACGTGCTCATGGTCTCCGGCACGGACGAGCACGGCACCCCGATCCTCGTCGCCGCGGACAAGGAGGGCGTGACCGCCCAGGACCTCGCGGACAAGAACAACGCGGTCATCGTGCAGGACCTGGTGGACCTGGGGCTGTCCTACGACCTGTTCACCCGCACCACGACCCGCAACCACCACGCCGTCGTGCAGCAGATGTTCCGCACGGTGCGGGACAACGGCTACTTCCTGCAGCAGGTGCAGATGGGGGCGATCAGCCCGAGCACCGGCCGCACCCTGCCCGACCGCTACATCGAGGGCACCTGCCCGATCTGCGGCTACACCGAGGCCCGCGGCGACCAGTGCGACAGCTGCGGCAACCAGCTCGACCCGGTCGACCTGATCGATCCGCGCTCCAAGATCAACGGCGAGACCCCGACCTTCGTGGAGACCGAGCACTACCTGCTCGACCTGCCGGCGCTGGCCGAGGAGCTGGGGCGCTTCCTGCGCGAGCGGGACGAGTCCGGGCTGTGGCGGCCCAACGTCATCAAGTTCAGCCTCAACCTGCTGGACGACCTGCGTCCGCGGGCGATGACCCGCGACATCGACTGGGGCATCGTCGTGCCGGGCTGGGAGGACCAGCCGGGCAAGCGGCTCTACGTCTGGTTCGACGCGGTCATCGGCTACCTGTCCGCGAGCATCGAGTGGGCCCGCCGCAGCGGGGACGCCGAGCGCTGGCGCGACTGGTGGAACGACCCGCAGGCGCTGTCCTACTACTTCATGGGCAAGGACAACATCGTCTTCCACTCCCAGATCTGGCCGGCGGAGCTCATCGCCCACAACGGCAAGGGGACCAAGGGTGGCGAGCCCGGTCCGTACGGCGAGCTGAACCTGCCGACCGAGGTCGTGTCCAGCGAGTTCATGACCATGGAGGGCAAGCAGTTCTCCACGAGCCGTGGCCACGTGATCTACGTCGGCGAGGTGCTCAGCCGCTACCAGCCGGACGCGCTGCGCTACTTCATCTGCGCGGCCGGGCCGGAGACCCAGGACGCCGACTTCACCTGGGCCGACTTCGTGCAGCGCACCAACTCCGAGCTGGTCGCCGGCTGGGGCAACCTGGTCAACCGCACGGCCGCGATGATCGCCAAGAACGTCGGCGAGATCCCTCAGCCGGGGCCGCTGCAGCCGGAGGACGAGGCGGTCCTCGGCGTCGTGCGCCACGGCTTCGACACCGTCGGGGAGCTGCTCGGCCACCACCGCCAGCGCCAGGCGATCGCCGAGGCCATGCGCATCGTCGGCGAGGTCAACGCCTATGTCTCGCGGACCGAGCCGTTCAAGCTCAAGGGCGAGGACCAGCGCGAGCGTCTGCACACCGTGCTGCACACGCTGGCCCAGAGCGTGAGCGACTGCAACACCCTGCTCGCGCCCTTCCTGCCGCACTCGGCCAACCAGGTCCACCAGGTCCTCGGCGGCGAGGGCGAGTTCATGCCGATGCCGCGGATCGAGCAGGTCCGCGACCTCGACGACGACTCTCGCAGCTACCCGATCATCACCGGGGACTACTCCGCGACGCCGCGCTGGGAGTCCCGTCCGGTGCGGGTCGGTGCGCCGGTCGCCAAGCCGTCCCCGGTCTTCGTCAAGCTCGACCCCTCGGTGGTCGAGGAGGAGATCGCCCGGATGTCGGGGGCCGGCGCGGGCACGTCCACGGGCGAGGCCGGGGCATGAGCGACGGCGGTGGCACGACGATCGGGCGCGACCGGCAGGCACCGCCGCCGCTGCCCGACCCGCTGCCGCTGCCCGTCCCCGACAACCACACCCATGTCGACATCGCCCGCGACGGGGAGCCGCGCCCGGACCTGGGCGAGGTGATCCGTCAGGCGCGGGCCGTCGGTGTGGACCGGTTGATGCAGATCGGCTGCGACCTGGAGGCCGCCCGCTGGACCGTCGAGCAGGCGGTGCTGCACCCGGAGGTCCTCGGTGGCGTGGCCTTGCACCCCAACGAGGTGCCGGCCCTGCACGAGGCGGGCGAGCTCCAGGCGGCGTATGCCGAGATCGAGCGCCTCGCGCAGCACCCGCGGGTCCGCGTGGTGGGGGAGACGGGGCTGGACTACTTCCGCACCGGGCCTGAGGGGCATGCGCTGCAGCACGAGTCCTTCCGGTGGCACATCGACCTGGCCAAGCGGCTGGGCAAGGCGCTGCAGATCCACGACCGTGACTCGCACGAGGACGTCCTGCGCATCCTCGCCGAGGAGGGCGCGCCCGAGGTCACGGTGATGCACTGCTTCTCCGGCGACATGGCGATGGCCCGGGAGTGCGTGGATCGGGGTTACTACCTGTCCTTCTCGGGGACGGTGACCTTCAAGTCGGCCAAGGCGCTGCGCGACGCGCTGTCGATCGTCCCGCTCGGGCGGGTGCTGGTGGAGACGGACGCGCCCTACCTCACCCCGCACCCCTACCGGGGCGCCACCAACGCGCCCTACCTCGTCCCGCTGACGCTGCGAGCGATGGCGACGACGCTCAACGTCGACGTGCCGACGCTGTGCCGTGCGGTGTCGGACAACGCCGAGCGCATCTACGGCGGCTGGGCGTGAGCGAGCAGAGCGGGAGCGGGTCGGGCCCGCAGGCCGCCACCGCCGACAACGCCGGGCTGCTGGGGCCGGCGCAGGTCCGTGAGCTCGCGACGCGCCTGGGCGTGCGGCCCACCAAGCAGTGGGGGCAGAACTTCGTCATCGACGCCAACACCGTCCGGCGCATCGTGCGCCTGGCCGGGGTGGGCCCGGACGACGTGGTGGTGGAGGTGGGTCCCGGGCTGGGCAGCCTCACGCTGGCGCTGCTGCCCGAGGTCCGCCAGGTCACCGTGATCGAGGTGGACCCGGCCCTGGCCGCGGCTCTCCCCGAGACCGTGCGGGCCACCAACCCCGCAGCGGCTCACAAGCTCTCGCTGCTGCACGCGGACGCGCTCACGGTCCACGAGCTGCCGGACCCGCAGCCCACGGCCCTGGTCGCCAACCTGCCCTACAACGTCTCGGTGCCCGTGGTGCTCGGCATGCTCGAGGACTTCCCCTCGATCGAGCGGGTGCTGGTCATGGTGCAGCTCGAGGTGGCCGAGCGGCTGGCGGCCGGGCCGGGATCCAAGGTCTACGGCGTGCCCTCGCTCAAGGCCGCGTGGTGGTGCGACGTGCGCCTCGCGGGGACCGTGGGGCGCACCGTCTTCTGGCCCGCCCCCAAGGTCGACAGCGGGCTGGTCGCCATGGTGCGACGTCCCGAGCCGACCGTCGACGGGGAGCGGGTCGACCGGCGGGAGGTCTTCCGGGTGATCGACGCGGCCTTCCTGCAGCGGCGCAAGACCCTGCGTGCGGCGCTGGCCGGCTGGGCCGGGTCGGCGGCCCGCTCGGAGGAGGTCCTGCGCGCGGCGGGGGTGGATCCGCAGGCGCGCGGCGAGGCGCTGGACATCACGGCATACGCCCGCATCGCCGCCGCGGCGACCCGCGTCCCCTGACCTGTGCTGTCGGCGCCGGGAAATCGGTAGGGTGCCAGACATGCCCCGCCCCGATGCCGTCACCGTGCGCGCCGCAGCCAAGGTCAACCTCGAGCTGATCGTCGGCCCGCGCGACGACGCGACGGGCTATCACGAGCTCGCGACGGTCTTCCAGGCCGTCAACCTGCACGACGACGTCACCCTGCGCCCGGCGCCGGACTACTCGCTGACGGTGAGTGGCCGCGGCGCCGACCAGGTCCCCACCGACGCGACCAACCTGGCCTGGCGGGCCGCCCTCGCCGTGGCGCAGGAGCACGAGGGTGCGGGGCCGGTCGCCATCGAGATCGTCAAGGACATCCCCGTGGCGGGAGGCATGGCGGGAGGGTCCGCCGACGCCGCCGCAGCCCTGGTCGCCGCCGACGCCCTGTGGGGCGCCCACCTGGACCGAGCCACCACCCAGGCGATCGCGGCCCGGCTGGGCGCGGACGTGCCCTTCTCGGTGCTGGGCGGGACCGCCGTGGGCACGGGCCGCGGCGACGAGCTGGTCCCGGCCCTCGCCCGCGGGAGCTACCACTGGGTCTTTGCGTTCAGCGACGAGGGCCTGTCCACGCCCCGGGTCTTCGCCGAGCTGGACCGGTTGCGCGCCGAGCGTGGCGAGCAGGTCGCCCGGCCGGAGATCTCCCAGGACCTGATGGCCGCCCTGCTCGCGGGCGACGAGGTGGCCGTGGGCCGGGCGCTGCGCAACGACCTGCAGGAGGCGGCGATCTCGCTGCAGCCGCGCCTGGCCGAGACCCTGGAGGTGGGGGCCGAGTGCGGCGCCCTCGGCGGTGTCGTCAGCGGCAGCGGGCCGACGGTGGCCTTCCTCGCCCGGGACAACGAGCAGGCCCTCGACATCGCGGTCGCCCTGACCGCGTCCGGCGTGGCGCAGGACGTGCGCCGCGCGACGGGCCCCGCCGCGGGCGCCCGCGTGATCCACCCCGGCAAGGAGCAGTGACCTCACCCGTGGCCAATCTCGTCTCGATCGAGCACGTCTCCCTCGCGCTGGGCACCACCATGGTGCTCGACGACCTGTCGCTGGGGGTGAGCTCGGGCACCCGCGTCGGGGTCGTCGGCCGCAACGGCGGCGGCAAGTCCACGCTGCTCAAGGTCATCGCCGGGGTGCGGGACGTCGACGAGGGGCGCATCGCCCGCACCGGCGGCCTGACCATCGGCATGCTGACCCAGGACGACTCGCTCGACCCCACCCACACCGTCCGCCAGGCGGTCCTGGGCGACCGGCCGGAGCACGTGTGGGCCGGCGACTCCCGCATCCGCGACGTCCTCGACGGGCTCCTCGGGGGCATCGACGCGCCGACCATCGGGGGCCTGGACAGCACGATCGGGCCGATGTCCGGTGGCGAGCGCCGCCGCCTGGCGCTCGCCCGGCTCCTGGTCGAGGACCCGGACCTGCTGCTGCTGGACGAGCCCACCAACCACCTCGACGTCGAGGGGGTGGCCTGGCTCGCCCAGCACCTGACGACCCGCCGCACCCGCAGCGACTCGGCGCTCGTGGTCATCACCCACGACCGGTGGTTCCTCGACGCGGTGGCCACGGACACCTGGGAGGTCGTCGACGGTCAGGTGCTGGCCTTCGAGGGTGGCTACGCGGCCTACGTCCTCGCCAAGGCCGAGCGCGCCCGCATCGCCGCGGTCACCGAGGAGCGGCGGGCCAACCTGCTCCGCAAGGAGCTCGCCTGGCTGCGGCGGGGCGCCCCGGCCCGCACCTCCAAGCCGCGGTTCCGCATCGAGGCGGCCAACCAGCTCATCGAGGGCGAGCCGCCGCCGCGCGACGAGGTGGCGCTGGTGCGCTTCGCCACCACCCGGCTCGGCAAGGACGTCGTCGACCTCGAGGACGTGTCGGTGCGGCTCGGCGACAAGCAGCTGCTGGACGACGTCACCTGGCGCCTGGGCCCCGGTGACCGGATCGGGCTCGTCGGCGTCAACGGGGCCGGGAAGTCCACGTTGCTGCGGGTGGTCTCGGGCGACGTGCCGATCGACGCGGGTCGGCGCAAGGTCGGCAAGACCGTCTCGATGGCCTTCCTCACCCAGGAGGTCCGCGAGCTCGACCGCTTCGCCGACTGGCGGGTGATCGAGGCGATCGAGGACGTCAAGAAGTTCACCATGCTCGGGGGCAAGGAGGTCAGCGCCTCCCAGCTCGCCAAGCAGCTCGGCTTCACCGGCCAGCGGCAGCAGACCCGGGTCGGCTCCCTGTCCGGCGGCGAGCGGCGCCGGCTGCAGCTGCTCCGCCTGCTCATGGCCGAGCCCAACGTCCTGATCCTCGACGAGCCCACCAACGACCTGGACATCGAGACCCTGCAGTCCCTGGAGGACGTCCTCGACGGCTGGGCGGGCACCTTGCTCGTCGTGTCGCACGACCGCTACCTGCTGGAGCGGATGTGCGACCGCCAGCTGGCGCTCCTCGGGGACGGGCGGCTGCGGGACCTGCCCGGCGGCGTCGAGCAGTATCTCCAGCTGTATGCCGAGCGGCAGGCCCGGCTGCGTGGCACCGGGTCGGCCTCGGCGGCCGGTCGCGCGGCGCCCGCGACGTCGGGCGGTGGGGGTGCTTCCTCGGCATACACGGCGGCGCAGGTGCGCGAGGCGCGCAAGGACATGCAGCGGCTGGAGCGCCAGATCGCCAAGCTCGAGTCCGAGCAGGCCACGCTGCACGACCAGATGGTCGCCAGGGCCACGGACGCCACCGCGGTGCGCGAGCTGGACACCCGGCTGCGCGAGCTGGTGGACCAGCGCGAGGAGCTGGAGCTGGCCTGGCTGGAGGCCGCGGAGATCGCCGGCTGACACCGCGTCGGCCGGCTCGCGACCGGTCGCCCGTCCACGGGCGCACGGCGCTGTCGCTCGACGTCGAGAATCTCGGCGAGAGTACCCTGGCCCCATGACCTCTCGAGCGAGCCGCCCGCTGGTGGGCGACGACGTCCCCGAGGCGCGGGTGGGCGCGGCTCGCGCCGTGGCACCTGCGGGGGCCGACGACGTCGACGGCATCGTCGCCTCCTGGGCTCGCGAGCGCCCCGACCTCGACCTGGCGCCGCTGCACGTCCTGTCCCGCGTGTCCCGCCTGGCCCGGCACCTGGACCTGGCGCGCGGCGCGGCGTTCGCGCAGCACGACCTGGAGGGCTGGGAGTTCGACGTGCTCGCGGCATTGCGCCGGGCGGGGGCGCCCTACGAGCTGTCGCCCGGCGCCCTGGTGCAGCAGACCCTGGTGACCAGCGGCACCATGACCAACCGCGTGGACCGGTTGACGGCGCGCGGCTACGTCCGCCGCTCGCCCGACCCGCACGACCGGCGCGGCGTCATCGTCTCGCTGACCGACGAGGGGCGGGCGGCCGTGGACGCGGCCTTCGCCGACCTGCTCGACCGGGAGCGCGCGCTGCTCGCCGAGCTGTCGCCGGGCGACCGGGACGAGCTCGCGGGCACGCTGCGGCGGCTGCTCCTGTCCTTCGAGGGCTGAGCGGAGGTCGGTCCTGAGCCAGGGTCGGTCCTGAGGCCGGGGCGGCTCCTGCGCCCCCGCGGTGCGGCTCGGCAGCCGGCTCGCAGGGAGCGGGCTCCGGCCGCCTGCTCAGGCCCCGGGGTCGCTCGTGCGGCGAAGGGCGCGGGCGTGCTGGATGGCGTGCCGCACCGGGGCGTTGGGGGCGCCGTAGCCGTCGTACCCGCTACGTCGCTCGACCAGCTCGAAGAACACGCCGCCGACGGTCTCGGTGTACAGGTGCAGGAACTGGCCCTGCTCGTCCTCGTCGTAGAGCAGGTCGAGGTCCTGCAGGGTCGTGAGCAGCTCCGGGTCCAGGTCGAAGCGGGCGGCCAGGTCGGCGTAGTAGTTGGCCGGGACGGGGAGGGTCACCAGGCCGCGGGCGCGGGCCTCGCGGGCGACGGCCACCAGGTCGTCGACGGCGAGGGCCACGTGCTCCGTGGCGGTGATCTCACCGTGGTTGCCCAGCGGGGGAGCGAGGTTGAGCACGATCCGCACGGCCCCGTCCGCGGAGCGCATCACCTGGCTGCGCACCAGGCCGGTCGGGCTGGCCACGTCCACCGACGGCAGCGGGTCGAGCGCCAGGCTGCTGGACAGGAAGAGCACGCTCTCGTCGAGGGCCTCGGCGGGCTGGGCGAGGTTGACGTGGTCGACGACGGCGGCCCCCACGGTCTCGCGGCGCACCTCGCCGTCGCCGAACTCCCGCCACCAGCCGCTCCCGGCGGGCGTCGCCGAGCCGCAGAAGTACAGCTCGGTGCCGTCGGGTGCCTCGACGCCGCGCAGCACCTCCTCCCCGGCCTCGGTGCGGCGGGGGAGGAGGTAGGACCCGAGGCGCAGGGCCCGGCTGGCGGCGATGACCGGCTGCTCCACGTCGAGCCCTAGGCCTGCGACGTGCGGCGGGCGGCCGCGCCGGTCCTCGTGGTTGACGACCACCGCGGCGCGGCCCAGCGTCCACAGGGCGACGTCCTTGGTGCGGTGGCGTCCTCGCGCGGTGAACCCCAGCGCGGTGAGCAGCTGCTCGACGGGACCGCCGGCCGCGTCCGGGATCTCCACGAAGTTGAACCCGTGCGGCTCCTCGACCTGCGGCAGCCGCCCGAGCTCCACCGGCGGGGCGTCCCCCGGCGCAGCCGCGTGGGCGGCGGCTCCTGCCCACCGGCCGGGGTGCTCGTCGAGCAGGGCCGCGGTGCGATCCTCCAGCCAGGTCAGGGAGCGCCGGGCGTCGACCGCGGTGCGGGACTCGTCGGCCTGTCGGAAGACGTCGTTGAAGATCTCGAGGGACAGCGGTCCGGCATACCCCGTGCGCAGCACCTGGGCGGTGAATCCTGGCAGGTCCCAGTCGCCCTGGCCGGGGAAGACCCGGTGGTGCCGGCTCCAGGAGAGGACGTCGAGGGACAGCGCGGGCGCGTCCGCGAGCTGGAGGAAGAAGATCTTGTCGCCCGGGATCTGCGCGATGCCGGCAGGATCGCCGCCCCGGCTGAGGATGTGGAAGCTGTCCAGGCAGGTGCCGAGCGCCGGGTGGTCGGCGCGGCGCACGAGCTCCCAGGCATGGTCGTAGGTCGACACGTGCCGCCCCCAGGCGAGCGCCTCGTAGGCCAGCCGCATCCCGTGCTCGTGCGCGAGATCGGCCAGCCGGCAGAGCTGCTCGACACGCAGGTCGTCGTCGTCCACGGTGGCCGTGGCGACATTGCTGCAGACCAGCATGGTGTCGGTGCCGAGCGCCGCCATCAGCTCGAGCTTGTGCCGGGCCCGGCGCAGGGTCCTCGTGAAGAGCTCCTCGCCGGTGCCCTCGGCGTCGCGGAAGGGCTGGTAGAGGTCGATCGTCAGGCCGAGGTCAGCGCACCGGCGGCGCACCTCGGCGGGGGCGAGCGGGCTCACCACGAGGTCCTGCTCGAAGATCTCCACCCCGTCGAATCCCGCTGCGGCGCAAGCCTCCAGCTTGTCCGCGAGGGTCCCCGAGAGGCACACGGTCGCGATCCCCGTGCGCATCATGCTCCGGCTACCCGCCTCGTCCACGCGTGCATCCCCCTCGTGCGTCGCGCCCCGGTCCCCGGGCGACCCCTCGCTCCGCACCCTAGCCACCACCGGTCCGGACGGGGCCCGATCCCGACGAATCAGCCGCAGGTCATGCGTGCTGCCGAGCCTCGGCAGCGGGTATGCCGAGCGGCGGTCGGCTCTCGTCCGGCGGGCGTGGCAGGGCCAGGGCGTGGGCGACCGACGAGGTGGGGCGGGTCGCTGGACTAGGCTTGCCCGGTCGCCCCCGCGACGTTCCCCGGTTGGTCTGCTGGCAGGGCCCGCCTGACTTTGAATCAGGACAAGCGACGTAGGTTCGATTCCTACCCGGGGAGCCCTGGCCTGGCCGTCCGCGCCGCCGATATCCCGCCGGGCAGGCCCGGCCGGATATCCTGGTCGGACGAGGGGAGTACTTCCCAAGCCTCGCACCGGTCATGACGGCGGCCCCGTGGTCCGCCCCGGACGAGCACCTCGCGCCCACCGGGCGCAGGTGAAGGAGACCTCAGACCCCGTGCCGGCGCGCGCCGGCCCGTCTGAGGAGATCCTCGTGCCCCCTGCCTCCGGCCTGCGAGCCCGCCTGCGATCGCATCCTCTGGCCCGCACCGTCTGGCGTGCGGGCGTCGCGCTGGCCGGGCTGGTGGTGGTCGTCGTCGGGCTGGTCCTGGTGCCGCTCGCCGGCCCCGGCTGGCTGATCGTCCTGGGCGGGGTGGGGATCTGGGCGCTGGAGTTCGACCGGGCTCGCCGGGTGCACCGGCAGGGGCGAGAGCTGCTGGTGCGGTGGACCCGGTGGGTCGCCGCCCGGGCGTGGTGGGTGCGCGCGGCCCTCGGTGCCTCGACGGCGGCGCTGGTCGCCGCGGTGAGCATCGCCATGCTGTGGCTGACCGGTGTCCCGGCCTGGCTGCCGGACGCCGTCGAGCAGGCTCTCGTGGGCGGCCTGCGGCGGTGGCTGCCGGCCCGATGAGCCCTTCGGCCGGGGGACACCTGCCGGACCGGTAGAGTTCACCTCGTTCGCGCCCGCGCGCACCGCATCCGTCCCCGCCAGGCTGGAGCCTCTCGTGACCGCAGTCCGTCCCGCCGCCGTCATCGTCCTCGCCGCGGGTGAGGGCACCCGCATGAAGTCCGCCACCCCCAAGGTGCTGCACGCGATCGGCGGGCGCAGCCTCGTCGGTCACGCCATCGCCGCCGCCCGCGGCGTCGAGCCCGAGCACCTGGTCGTCGTGGTCCGCCACGAGCGCGACCGGGTCGCCGCCCACGTGACCGAGGTCGCCCCCGACGCACTGATCGCCGACCAGGACGAGGTCAAGGGCACCGGCCGCGCCGTCGAGTGCGGGCTGGAGCAGCTGCCGGACGACCTCACCGGCACGGTCGTGGTGACGTATGGCGACGTGCCGCTCCTCGAGTCGGCCACGCTGACGGCCCTGCTCGCGCAGCACTCGGCCTCCGGCAGCGCCGTCACCGTGGTCACCGCCCACCTGGACGACCCGACCGGCTACGGCCGCATCGTGCGGGACGCGGATGGCTCGGTCGCCGCGATCGTGGAGCAGAAGGACGCCACCGAGGAGCAGCGGGCGATCACCGAGATCAACTCGGGGCTCTACGCCTTCGACGGGCGGGTGCTGCGCGAGGCGCTGGACCAGGTCGGCACCGACAACGCGCAGGGCGAGAAGTACCTCACCGACGTCCTCGCCATCGCGCGGCGGCAGGGCCTGACGGTCTCCGCACACGTGGTCGACGACCTGTGGCAGACCGAGGGCGTCAACGACCGGGTGCAGCTGGCGACGCTGGGCAAGGAGCTCAACCGTCGGATCGTCGAGCGCTGGATGCGCGAGGGGGTCACCGTCGTCGACCCGGCCACCACGTGGATCGACGCCGACGTCACCATCGGCCGGGACACGATCGTCCGCCCGGGCGTGCAGCTGCTGGGTGCGACGTCGATCGGCGAGGGCGCCGAGATCGGCCCCGACAGCACCTTGCAGGACACCCGCGTCGGGGACGGTGCCAGCGTGGTCCGCAGCCAGACCCTGCTGGCCGAGATCGGGGCGAGCGCCACGGTCGGACCCTTCTCCTACCTGCGCCCCGGCACCACCTTGGGCGTCAAGGGCAAGATCGGCGGCTTCGTCGAGACCAAGAACGCCCAGATCGGTGACGGGGCCAAGGTGCCCCACCTGACCTACTGCGGGGACGCGGAGATCGGCGCGGGCACCAACGTCGGGGCCGGGACGATCTTCGCCAACTACGACGGGGACAACAAGCACCGGTCGCGGCTGGGTCGTCAGGTCTTCATCGGTTCCAACTCGGTGCTGGTGGCACCGGCGGAGATCGGCGACGGCGCCTTCGTCGCCGCCGGGTCCGCGATCACCGACCCTGTCGGGGCCGGCGAGCTCGCCGTCGCCCGTGGGCGCCAGCACAACAGCCCCGGGTGGACGGTCAAGCGCCGCCCGGGCACCAAGGCAGCCGAGGCCGCAGCTGCCTCGGACGAGCACGACCAGGCGTCCAGCCAGGAGGGCACCACCCGATGACCGGTGTGAAGCGCACGAACGAGAAGAACCTCATGCTCTTCAGCGGGCGCGCCCACCCGGCGCTCGCGCAGGAGGTGGCCCAGCAGCTGGAGACCCAGGTGGTTCCCACGGACTTCCGGACCTTCGCCAACTCCGAGATCTATGTGCGCTTCATGGAGTCCGTCCGCGGGTCCGACGCCTTCGTGATCCAGAGCCACACGGCTCCGATCAACGAGTGGATCATGGAGAACCTCATCATGATCGACGCTCTGAAGCGGGCCAGCGCCAAGCGGATCACCACCGTCATCCCCTTCTACGGCTACGCCCGGCAGGACAAGAAGCACCTCGGGCGCGAGCCGATCTCGGCCCGGCTCATGGCGGACCTGTTCAAGACCGCCGGTGCCGACCGCCTGATCACGGTCGACCTGCACACCGAGCAGATCTCCGGCTTCTTCGACGGTCCGGTCGACCACCTGCAGGCGATTCCGATCCTGTCGGAGTACGTCCACGACCGGTATGCCGGGCAGGACCTGGTGGTCGTGTCCCCGGACGCCGGCCGGGTCAAGGTCGCCGAGAAGTGGTCCAACCGGCTGGGTGGCACGCCGCTGGCCTTCATCCACAAGACGCGGGACGTGCACCGGGCCAACGAGTCGGTCGCCAACCGCGTGGTCGGCGAGGTCCAGGGCCGCACCTGCATCCTGGTCGACGACATGATCGACTCCGGCGGGACGATCTGCCAGGCCGCGGACGCCATCATGGCCGCCGGGGCCAAGGACGTGGTCATCGTCGCCACCCACGCGATCCTGTCGGGCAAGGCCGTGGACAAGCTCTCCGCGTCCCGCGCGTCCGAGGTGATCGTCACCAACACCCTGCCGATCCCCCCGGAGAAGCAGTTCCCCAAGCTCACCCAGCTGTCCATCGCCCCGCTGATCGGCGACGCGATCCGCGAGGTCTTCGAGGACGGCTCGGTCACCAGCCTGTTCGACCTGACCCACGCCGAGGACTGATTCACGCCGAGGACTGATCTGCGACGGACTGGTCCCCGGCGCGCGAGTGCCCGGCCACCTCAGGGGTGGCCGGGCACTCGCGCGTCGTCCCGTCGGTCGACGGACCGGGGTCGTCGCCGGCGGGGGCGGGGCCTCACAGACCGAGCTGGGAGCGGACCTCGCCCGGCCAGCCGGACGTCTGCATGCCGTGGACCTTGAACAACGACAACGCGACCCGCTCCAGCCCGAAGCCCATGCACGCCGTCTCGGCGTCGGAGCCGTCGGCCTGGCGGATCCCGAAGGCGTGCGTGAAGTGGTCGCCGTGCAGGTTGCCGGAGGCGAGGGCGACCGGAGGCAGGTCGGCGCCGTAGGCGTCGACCAACAGCTCCTTCTTGAGCGCGGCTGCGCGCTGACCGCGCGCCATCATCCGGCCGGCCCGGCCGAAGAAGGGGTCGTTGGCCAGCTCGAGGTGCACGGGCAGCCCCAGCCCCGTGAGCAGGTCCTCGGCGCGGTGGACCCAGTGGTCGCGGTGGTCGACGCACTCCTGGTGGCTGCCGACGTGCACCGACTCCTTCTGCCGGAAGTACGCCACCCGGTAGGGGTCACCGGAGGGCTCGTGGCGGAAGACCCACCCGAGGACGAGGTAGTTGCCGTTGACCTGCTGCCCGGACAGGGCGCCGTAGAGCGGGTGGCACGCCGAGGACACCATCATCAGGCCGGCGGGCTCCAGGTGGCGGCGCCAGTCGCGACCTTCCTCTCGGTCGGCGACCAGGTGCCGGTGCGCGTGGTCGTCGCCGTAGAACGCGTCGATGCTGCCGACGAGGTGCGGCTGGGTGTCGACATACCCGGTGCTCTCCAGGAGGGGCTGGGGGACCAGCGGCCCGAAGTGCACCCGCTGCTGCGGTCTGGTGGCGTAGAACCCGTCCAGGAGCCGCACGAAGCCCAGCACCACCTGCTCGAGCTCGTCGGAGCGCCCCCAGACGCCGGTGCGCCCCAGCGGGAGGTAGTGACCTGCCGCCAGGATCTCGTCGAGGAAGGCCTGCTGCGCGTCCTGGAGAGCAGTCATGTCAGCGGAGCTGGTCGACCGCGTCCGCGATGGACTGCAAGGAGGAGAAGGTCTCGCGGGTGAGCAGCTCGTCGGGGAACTCGACGTCGAGCTCCTCCTCCAGCGCCATCATCAGGTTGACGCTGCGGTGCGAGCTCATCCCCGCGTCGAAGAGGTCCTCGTCCGGGCGCAGCGTCGCCGCGTCCCGCTCGAGCCCGGCGTGCTCGGCCACGACGGCGCGCACGTCCTCGATGGTGTTGGTGCTCATGATGATCATCCTCTCGTGTCGGGGGAGGTCACGGGGCCGGACGCGGCGGGCCCGGACCCTACTGCGGCGTAGGTCACGCTGTCGGAGCGGGTGGTGCGGATCTCTTCGACCTGGAGGCGCCGGACGCCTCGGGAGTCGGCGAGAGCCCGGGGACGACCGTGCAGGTGCACGTCGGAGGTGCCGGCCCCCAGACCCAGCACCTCGACGTGGGTCCAGGGCCAGGGGTCGTCGTCGGCCGGCGCGAGCACCTTGGTGACGGCCTCCTTGGCCGCCCAGCGCCGCGCCGTGGCGGCGGCCAGGTCCGGCTCGTGGCGGCACTCGGCCAGCTCGCGGTCGGTCAGGACGAAACGCAGGTAGCGGTCGCCGTGCCGGCGCAGGGCACGGCGGACCTCGGCCACGTCGGTGGAGTCGATCCCCACCCCGACCACGGTCATCCGTCCGTCCTCACCTGCCTGGCCCCGCGCCGGGCTGCTGTCGAGCGCGAGAGTCCCCCTGGTCGGCCAGTGTACCGAGCAAGGTGCCGCGGCGGGGCCCGGACCTGCGAAGATCCTCCCCTTCGTCATGGATCGCTCGTCCGGTGGGAGCGTTCACTCCCCGTTGGCGTCGTCGTCGCCGTGTCGACACGCGCGGCGGGGTGGCTGCGGGTCACCATGCCCGGGTGAAGATTTCGGTGATCGGTTGTGGGTATCTGGGCGCGGTGCACGCGGCGTGCATGGCCGAGCTCGGGCACGAGGTGGTCGGCGTGGACGTCGACCCGGGGCGTGCGCAACGGTTGGCGCGGGGGGAGGCGCCGTTCTACGAACCGGGTTTCGCCGAGCTGCTGACGCGCGGCGTGGATTCGGGACGGTTGTCGTTCACGACGGACCCGGCCGCGGTGGCGGGGGCGCGCGTGCACTTCATCGGCGTGGGGACCCCGCAGCGGGAGTCGGGGCTGGCCGCGGACCTGTCCTACCTGGACGCGGCGGTGCGGGACCTGATCGCGGTGCTGAAGGAGCATCCGGTGCCGGGTGCCCTGGTGGTGGGCAAGTCCACGGTGCCGGTGGGGACGGCGGCGCGGTTGCAGCAGTGGTGCTCCGACGAGGGGGTGGACGCGACGGTGGTGTGGAACCCGGAGTTCCTGCGGGAGGGTTTCGCGCTGCAGGACACGCTGACCCCCGACCGGGTGGTCTACGGCCTGCCGGAGGACCGGGTGGTGGGGGAGCGGGCGCGGGACCTGCTGGACGAGGTGTACGCCGGGGTGCTCAGCCACGGGATGCCGCGGCTGGTGACGAACTACCAGACGGCCGAGCTGGTCAAGGTCGCGGCGAACTCCTTCCTGGCGACGAAGATCTCGTTCATCAACGCGATCGCGGAGCTGTGCGAGGCCACGGGGGCGGACGTGACCCGGCTGGCGGAGGCGCTGGGGCACGACGAGCGGATCGGCCCGAAGTTCCTGCGGGCGGGGGTGGGTTTCGGTGGGGGTTGTCTGCCCAAGGACATCCGGGCGTTCATGGCGCGGGCGGGCGAGCTGGGCGTGGACCAGGCGTTGACCTTCCTGCGGGAGGTGGACGGGATCAACCAGCGGCGTCGCCAGCACGCGGTGGCTCTGGCCGAGCGGCACTTCGGTGGGGGGGTGGAGGGTCGGCGGATCGCGATCCTGGGGGCGGCGTTCAAGCCGGACAGCGACGACCTGCGGGACAGCCCGGCCTTGTACGTCGCGACGCGGCTGGTCGGGCAGGGCGCGGACGTGGTGGTGACGGACCCGATCGCCCTGCCGGGTCTGCACGCCCGGTATCCGCACATCCAGACGGCGCCGGACGCCCGGGCGGCGTGCGTGGACGCGGAGCTGGTGATGCTGCTGACCGAGTGGCGCCAGTTCACGTCGTTGACTCCCGACCAGCTCGGATCGGTGGTCAAGGACAAGGCCGTCATCGACGGCCGCAATGCTCTCGAGCCGCGCACCTGGGAGTCGGCGGGCTGGACCTACCGCGGCATGGGACGGGCCTCCACCACCTGGTGACCCGCCGGCCGGGCCCGCGCGTCCCCCGAGGGGACCCTCGGGCTTTTCGGCATACCCCCGGCTCGGTTATGCTGTTGCGGTTGCCTCGGCGAGGGACGCTGCACGGGAGCCGACGCCTGGTCGCCCTTCGGGACTGGACCGGCCGGCTGATCGAGGAGCTCCGTGATCGACGCGGTGGTGGGAGCACCTCCCGCTGACGTGTCCGCCCCCGCGCCCTGTCCCGCGTCGAGGCCCACCTCATCCCCACCACTCCCGAGGAGTCGTCATGACCGACGCCATCAAGCTCTCCGCCGAGACCCGCACCGAGTTCGGCAAGGGCGCCGCCCGCCGCACCCGTCGTGAGGGCAAGGTCCCCGCCGTGCTCTACGGCCACGGCACCGACCCCGTGCACGTCGCCCTCCCGGCCCACGAGACCTGGCAGGCGCTGAAGAACGCCAACGCCCTGCTCGCCATCGTCGTCGACGGCAAGGAGCAGCTCGCCCTGGCCAAGGACGTGCAGCGCGACCCGATCAAGCCGGTCATCGACCACGTCGACCTGGTCATCGTCAAGCGCGGCGAGAAGGTCACCGTCGACGTCCCGGTCACCACCGTCGGCGAGGCCGCCGCCGAGACCGTCGTCACGGTCGAGAACGGCACCATCCAGCTCGAGGCCGAGGCCACCCGCCTGCCCGAGGGCGTCGAGGTCTCGATCGAGGGCCTGGAGGCCGGCACCCAGATCCTCGCCAAGGACCTGCAGCTGCCCGCCGGCACCACGCTGGTCGCCGACGAGGAGCTCCTGGTCGTCAACATCACCGCGATGATCTCCGCGGAGGCCCTGGAGGCCGAGCTCGCCGAGGCCGAGGCCGAGGTCGGCATCGAGAAGGAGGAGTCGGCGGAGGAGTCCGAGGAGACCGGCGCCACCAAGGACCAGGCCGAGGGCGACGCCCCCGCCGAGGAGCAGCAGGCCGAGGGCGGCGACGAGTCCTGAGCCTCGGCTCCGCTCGACCGCAGCACCGCTGCACAGACCTGACGGACGCGGCGTCCGGGCTCCGGCCCGGGCGCCGCGTCCGTCGTCCGACCACGACAGCGATGGGACACTGACCGCATGACCTCCTCCGACACCTGGCTCGTCGTCGGTCTCGGCAACCCGGGCCGGGAGTATGCCGGGAACCGCCACAACGTCGGCGCCATGGCCGTGGAGGTGCTCGCCGCCCGCGCGGGCACGACGCTGCGCCGCCACAAGGCCCGCGCCGACGCCGCCGAGCTGCGCCTGGGCACCCTCCCCGGCGGCGCTCCCGGACCCAAGGTCGTCGTGGCGGTGCCCGCGTCCTACATGAACGAGTCGGGCGGGCCGGTCAAGGCCCTGATGACCTTCTACAAGATCACCCCGGACCGGCTGGTGGTGCTCCACGACGAGCTGGACATCGACTTCGCGGTGACCCGGGTCAAGCGCGGCGGCGGCGAGGGCGGGCACAACGGTCTGCGCTCGATCAGCCAGGCCGTGGGCACCAAGGACTACCTGCGGGTGCGCCTCGGGATCGGGCGGCCCCCCGGTCGCCAGGACCCGGCGGACTTCGTGCTCCGGGACTTCGCCGCCAGGGAACGTCCGGACGTCGACGTGATGCTGGAGGACACCGCGGACATCGTCGACGACCTCGTGACCCGCGGCGTGACCTTCGCCCAGGACCGCTGGAACGGCCGCTGACCTCGGGCGCGGGAGGGGCACGTCCCGGGATCGGTCTCGGGCTGCAGGGCGAGACCGATCGTGGGACGCCGTCGGCCGGACCGCCCGGTCCCTCGGCGTAGGCTTGTCCGCGGCCCTCACCACCTGCGGAAGCGAGTACCTCCCCATGGCGTTGCCTGCCCTCCTCGACGTCCTCGCCCGTGACACCACCGTCCGGCGGGTGCTCGAGTCGGTCGGCCGGGAGCAGCTCGTCGACGTCGCCGGGGCCACCGGGTCCCGCGCCCCGCTGCTCGCCCTCCTGGCCTGCCAGGGCGACCAGGGCACCCCCCTGCTCGCGGTCACCGCCACCGGGCGCGAGGCCGAGGACCTGGCCGCGGCCCTGAGGTGCTTCCTGCCGCACGACGCCGTGGCCGAGATGCCCAGCTGGGAGACGCTCCCGCACGAGCGGCTCAGCCCGCGCTCGGACACCGTGGGCCGTCGCCTCGCAGTGCTGCGCCGGCTCGCCCACCCGAGCACCGAGGACCCGGCACACGGCCCGATCCAGGTGCTGGTCGTCTCGGTCCGGGCACTGATCCAGCCGATCGCCACGGGCCTGGGCGACCTCGAGCCGGTGGCCCTGCAGGCGGGCGACGAGCGCCCCCTGGAGCAGATCGTCGAGGACCTCGTGGGGGCGGCCTACACCCGCACCGACCTGGTCGAGCGGCGCGGCGAGTTCGCGGTGCGCGGCGGCATCCTCGACGTCTTCCCGCCCACCGAGGAGCACCCGCTGCGCGTGGAGCTGTGGGGCGACACCGTGGAGGAGATCCGGTGGTTCCGGGTGTCCGACCAGCGCTCGCTGGAGGTGGCCCAGCACGGCCTGTGGGCGCCGCCCTGCCGCGAGATCCTGCTGACCGACACGGTCCGGGAGCGGGCCCGTGCCCTGGCCGACCGGCTGCCGGGCGTCGCCGACATGCTCGACAAGATCGCCGAGGGCATCGCCGTCGAGGGCATGGAGTCCCTCGGGCCGGCGCTCGTCGACGGGATGGAGTCGCTGCTCGACGCGCTGCCCCGGGGCACCCACGTGGTGCTCTGCGACCCCGAGCGGGTCCGCACCCGGGCCCGTGACCTGGTCGCGACCAGCGAGGAGTTCCTGCAGGCCAGCTGGGCCAACGCCGCCGCGGGCAATGCCGTGCCCGTCGACCTGCAGGGGACCCTGGGCACCGCGTCCTACTGGTCCCTCGCCGACGTGCGCGACCACGCCCTCACGACCGGGCGGCTCTGGTGGTCCCTCACCCCCTTCGCGGCCGACGCCGAGCTCGCCGAGCTGATGGACGAGACCGACGACGTCCTGTCCTTCACGGTGCCCACCGCGGACACCCCCGCCTATCGCGGCGACCAGGAGGCGGTCACCGAGGACCTGCGCGGGTGGCTGCAGGCCGGGCGCCAGGTGCTGGTCACCACCGACGGTGCGGGCCTGGCCAAGCGGCTCGTCGAGCTGCTCGGCCAGAGCGGTCTCGCGGCCCGCCTCCTCGCCGACGACGGGGCGCTGGAGCCGGGGGTCGCCAGCCTGGCCACCGGCACCCTGGGACGCGGGTTCGTCTGCGACAGCGTGGATCTCGTGGTCCTCACCGAGGCCGACCTCACCGGCTCCGGCGGGCGCGCCGCCTCGACCAAGGACATGCGCAAGCTGCCCTCGCGACGCCGCAACCAGGTGGATCCGCTGCAGCTCAAGCCGGGCGACTTCGTGGTGCACGAGCAGCACGGCGTGGGGCGCTTCGTGGAGATGATGCAGCGCACGGTCGGCGGCGCCACCCGCGAGTACCTCGTCCTGGAGTACGCCTCCTCCCGGCGCGGCCAGCCCGGCGACCAGCTCTTCGTCCCGACCGACCAGCTCGACCAGGTCACCCGCTACGTCGGCGGCGAGCAGCCCACGCTGTCCAAGATGGGCGGCTCGGACTGGCAGAAGACCAAGTCCCGGGCGAAGAAGTTCGTCAAGCAGATCGCCGGCGAGCTGATCCGGCTGTACAGCGCCCGGATGGCGACGCCCGGCCATGCCTTCGGGCCGGACACCCCCTGGCAGCGCGAGCTCGAGGACGCCTTCGCGTACGTCGAGACTCCCGACCAGCTCAGCTCCATCGACGAGGTCAAGGCCGACATGGAGAAGGCCGTCCCGATGGACCGGTTGATCTGCGGCGACGTGGGCTACGGCAAGACCGAGATCGCGGTTCGCGCGGCGTTCAAGGCGATCCAGGAGGGCAAGCAGGTCGCCGTCCTGGTGCCGACGACGCTGCTCGTGCAGCAGCACTACAACACCTTCTCCGAGCGCTACGCGCAGTTCCCGGTGACGATCCGCAGCCTGTCGCGCTTCCAGTCCGACCGCGAGGCGCGCGAGGTCGTCGCCGGCCTCAAGGACGGTTCGGTCGACCTGGTCATCGGCACCCATCGCCTGCTGTCCAAGGAGATCGAGTTCCAGGACCTGGGCCTGGTGATCATCGACGAGGAGCAGCGCTTCGGCGTCGAGCACAAGGAGCAGCTCAAGGCGCTGCGCACGGCCGTCGACGTCCTGGCGATGAGCGCCACCCCGATCCCGCGCACCCTGGAGATGGCGATCACCGGGATCCGCGAGATGTCCACGCTGGCGACGCCGCCGGAGGAGCGTCACCCGGTCCTGACCTACGTCGGGGCGTACGACGAGAAGCAGGTCGTCGCCGCGGTGCGCCGCGAGCTGCTGCGCGAGGGGCAGGTCTTCCTCGTCCACAACAAGGTGTCGACGATCGAGCGGGCGGCCGCGCGGCTGCGGGAGCTGGTGCCCGAGGCGCGTGTCGAGACCGCCCACGGGCAGATGGGCGAGCACCGCCTGGAGCAGGTGGTGCTGGACTTCTGGGAGAAGAAGTTCGACGTCCTCGTGTGCACCACGATCGTGGAGACCGGGCTGGACATCTCCAGCGCCAACACCCTCATCGTCGAGCGCGCGGACATGCTCGGCCTGTCCCAGCTGCACCAGCTGCGCGGGCGGGTCGGCCGTGGGCGCGAGCGGGCCTACGCGTACTTCCTCTACCCGCCCGAGAAACCGCTCACCGAGACCGCCCACGACCGGCTGCAGACCATCGCCAGCCACACCGACCTCGGCGCCGGCATGCAGGTCGCCATGAAGGACCTGGAGATCCGGGGCGCGGGCAACCTGCTCGGAGGCGAGCAGTCCGGCCACATCGCCGGGGTCGGCTTCGACCTCTACGTGCGGATGGTCGGCGAGGCCGTCGCGGATTTCCGCGGGGACGACTCGGCCGCGCAGCCGCTGGAGATCAAGATCGAGCTGCCCGTCGACGCCCACCTGCCGCACGAGTACGTGCCGGGGGAGCGGCTGCGCCTCGAGGCCTACAAGAAGCTCGCCGTGGTCGAGGACGAGGCGGCGCTCGCGGACATCGTCGCGGAGCTGACCGACCGCTACGGCACGCCGCCGGCGCCCGTGGAGAACCTCATCGAGGTCGCCCGCCTGCGCACGGTGGCCCGCCGGGCCAAGGTCAACGACATCGGCGTGCAGGGCAAGTTCGTGCGCTTCGGCCCGGTGGAGCTGCGCGAGAGCCAGCTGCTGCGCCTGAACCGCCTCTACCCGGGCACCGTGGTCAAGGACCAGCAGCACCAGCTCCTCGTCCCGGCCCCGACGACCGCCCGGGTGGGCGGCACGGTGCTGCGGGACGTGGCGGTGCTGCGCTGGGCGGCGGACCTGGTGCAGGCCGTCATGCTGGACGACATCGCGGCGGCCGCGAGCGCGGCCAGGTCCTGACCATATCCGTCACCATTCATAACCCTGTGTAGTCGGATGGTATGAAGTGGTGACCAGGTTCGGGGCAGTGACGCAGATTCCCCCACGGATCACCCTCCGTCGCCGCTAGAGTCACGGCACGGGCCGCCGGTGGGGGAGACAACGGCTGCGCCCGGCCCGTACGAGGTACCGATGAACAAGGGTCGATCCATGTCTGCAGACACCGTCACCACCGCCATCCGCTCCGCCCTGGCCGAGGCCGGCCGCCTGCGCGTCGACGCGCACGGCATACCCGCCGACGCCGATCTCTATGCCGCGGGACTCACGTCGCACGCCACCGTCAACGTGGTCCTCGAGCTCGAGGACGCGCTCGACGTCGAGATCCCCGACAGTCTCCTGGTCAAGTCCACCTTCGCCTCCGTGGCCGCCCTCGAGTCGGCGCTCACCCCGCTGCTGGACGCCTGATGGCCGCCCTGGATCGCGACGACGTCGTCGCCGAGGCCCGGCGGATCGCCACCGAGGTGGCCGCCCCGCACGCCTCCGAGGTCGACCGCGGCGGCCGCTATCCCCGGGAGGCGATGCAGGCGATCGCCGAGGCCGGGCTGCTCTCCGCCTGGATCCCCACCGAGGTGGGCGGCGCCGGAGCCGACGTCGTGCAGATCGGTCTGGCCTGCGAGGAGCTCGCCAAGGGCTGCGCCTCCACCGCGATGATCTACGCGATGCACCAGTGCCAGGTGGCCTGCCTCGTGCACCACGGCCGGACGGCGTACTTCCAGGACCTGATGCGGCGCATCGCGCAGGAGCAGCTCCTGGTGGGGTCCGCGACGACCGAGATGGGGATCGGCGGCGACGTACGTCGCAGCCTGTGCCACGTCGACCGGTCCGAGGACGGCACCTTCGAGCTGGTCAAGAAGGCACCGGTCATCTCCTACGGCAACGAGGCCGACCTGATCTTCGTCACCGCGCGGCGCCGCGACGACGCACCCGAGAGCGACCAGGTGCTCGTGGTCTGCGAGCGCTCGGACCTGAGCCTGGAGCCGCTCGGCGAGTGGGACACCATGGGCTTCCGGGGCACCTGCAGCCCGGGCTTCGTGCTGACCGCGCGCTCCCACGGCGACCACATCTTCCCGGACGACTATGCCGAGCTGTCCGCCCGCACCATGCTGCCCGTGGCCCACTCGCTGTGGTCCTCGTGCTGGCTCGGGCTGGCCGAGGGCGCCACGGCGGTCGCCCGCGGCGTCGTCCGGCAGGCGGCCCGCCGCTCGGGAGCCCTGCAGCCGGTCACCGGGCTGCGGATGGCCGAGCTCGAGGTGGTCCTGGAGACCTTCCGGGCCCGGGTCCACGCCGCGACGCGCTCCTACCTCGAGGTGGACCCCACCTCCCAGGAGGCCACGCTGCTCGGTCGGGCGATCGCCTTCAACACCCTCAAGGTCTACGCGGCCGAGACGGTGGTCGACGTGGTCGCCAAGGCACTGCTCGTCGTGGGCATCGCGGGCTATCGTCGTAGCGGTGCCCTGAGCCTGGAGCGTCAGCTCCGGGACGCCTACGGCGCCCAGCTGATGGTCAACAACGACCGCATCCTCGGCAACACCGCCCAGCTCGAGCTGATCTACAAGGGTTGATCGCGGGGTATGGCGAACGTTGCCGCCCCCCCACCCGGACGCCCCCATCGCCATACCGGAAGGACCCATCACATGTCCCGTCACGACCGCGAGCTCGCCCTCCGTCAGGACCTGATCGACGCCGGCCACCTGGTCGAGCTGCCGCTGCGCGGCCTGTCGGCCTTCACCGGGGAGTTCGAGGCGGTGCTGGCCGGTGTCGAGCGTCTCGTGCACGAGATGGAGCCCGTGGAGGGCGTCCAGGTGATGTCCTTCCCGCCGCTGCTCACCCAGCCGGTGTTCGAGCGCACGGGCTACCTCGACTCCTTCCCGCAGCTGATCGGCTCGGTGGACGTCTTCACCGGTGATGCCAAGGCGCACAAGGAGATGATCTCCGCCAAGAAGGCCGGCGAGGACTGGACCACCCACCTGGAGCCGGCCCGGCTGGACCTGCTGTCCGCTCCGTGCCACCAGACCTACCCGCTGCACGCGGGCACCACGATCGACCAGGCCTACACCTACGAGACCGGCAATCGCTGCTTCCGCCACGAGCCGTCCGACGACCCGATGCGCCTGGTGTCCTTCCGGATGCGCGAGAAGGTCTGCATCGGCACGCCCGAGCAGGCCCAGGCGCACCGCGAGATCGGCCGTCGTGTCGGCCCGGAGCTGCTGACGTCGATCGGTCTGCACGTCGAGGAGGTGCCGGCCAACGACCCCTTCTTCGGCCGCGCCGCCAAGATCTTCGCCGCCGGTCAGCGTGACGCCGGGCTCAAGGTGGAGTTCGAGGTCAAGGTGTACGGCGAGGAGCACCCCGGCACCGCGCTGGGCTCGTCGAACTACCACAACGACCACTTCGGCCTGGACTTCGACATCAGGACCGCCGACGGCGAGCTCGCCCACTCCTCCTGCATCGGCTTCGGCCTGGAGCGGGTGACCGTGGCGCTGTTCGCCACCCACGGCATGGACGTCCCGTCCTGGCCCGCCGCCGTCCGTCAGCGGCTGGGCCTGGACCCCGCGGCCTGATCATGCGCCTGGAGCTCGGGGGGTTGACCCAGGAGTCGTTCGTCCCGCACCGCCTGCACCGGGACGACCGGGTCTGGACCCAGACGAACTGCTACCTGGACATCTGGATCGAGATCACGGCGGCCCTGGGGCTGTCGCCCGAGCCGCTCGGCGTGTGCGCTCTCAGCGCGGGCACGGTGCCGGGGGCGTGGGCCTTCCTCAAGCCCCAGACCGACGACCTGCGCGAGCTCTACGGCCTGGAGGTCGGCGAGATCGCGCTGTGGCGCTCGGTGGAGCAGCACGTCGTGGACCACCTGGCCGCCGGTGAGCTGCTGACGGTCGAGTCCGACGCGTGGTACCTCCCGGACACCGAGGGCGTGTCCTACCGGCTCGACCACGTCAAGACCACGATCGTGCCGGTGGCGATCGACCCGGGCGCGCGCACGCTGACCTACTTCCACAACTCGGGGCTCTACGAGCTGGCGGGTGATGACTACGACGGCGCGCTCGCCCGCGAGGGGGTCGACTGCTGCGCCCCGCAGCCCTATCTCGAGCGGGTGCGTCTCGTGGGCGGGCGGCGTGACGAGACGGCGGTGCGGGAGGCGGCGCTGCGGCTCGCGGCGGCCCACCTCGCCCGGCGGCCCGACGGCAACCCGGTGGCCGAGCTCGCCGGTGCCGTGCGGGAGCTCGTCCCCTCGCTGCCCCAGCGGGGGATGGACTTCTTCCATCGCTACTCCTTCACGGCGACCCGGCAGCTGGGGCTGACGGCACAGGCCGCGGCCGACGCGACCCGCTGGCTGGCCGCCGGTCCGGGGGCAGCCGCGGCCGAGCTGTGCTCTGCCGCGGACGACTTCGACGTGGTGTCCCAGGAGATGAAGAACCTCCAGTTCGCGCTGGCCCGGATCACCGGTGGCCGCACCCGCGACGTCGAGCCGACCCTGGTCCGCGCCACCGACCGCTGGGGCTCGGCCGTCGACCGGGTCGCGGCCGCCCTGGCCTGACGGAGCATCGTGGTCGAGATCCGGTGGGAGCTGCAGGGATTCGCGGCAGGGGAGGCGGCCTGTCCGGCTGATCTGCCCGGGACCGGCTGGGTGCCGGCGACGGTGCCCGGGTCGCTCGCCGCCTCGCCCGCCGTCGTCGAGCGGTATGGCGAGCAGGCCCTCGCCGACGCCGACCACCGCGTGTGGTGGCGGGGCTCCTTCGACCTGGCCGCCCCCCTGGACGCGGCCCGGCTCGTGGTGGACCGCCTGGCCACCCACGCCGACGTGTACCTCGACGGGTCCCGGGTCCTGCGCAGCGACAACGCCTTTCGCCGCCACGTGGTCGATCTCGGCGCGCTGGCCGCAGGCCCGCACGCCGTCGGCATACGCCTCGCCTCGTGGGACGAGACGGCGACGCCGCGCACGCCGCGGGCCCGCTGGCGCAGCGCCCTGGTCCCGGACGCCACCATCCGCTGGCGCCGCACCCCGATCCTGGGCCGGATCCCCATCTGGGTGGGTGCGCTGCCCCCCGTGGGCGTGCTCGGGGCGGCCCGGGTCGAGACCCGGCCCGCGCTCGAGATCGCCTCGTGCCGGACCCGGCTCGACGACTCGGGCCGGGGCACGGTCGACGTCGAGCTCCGCTGCGACGGTCCCCGCGAGGTGACGGTGCAGGCGGCGGGCGAGGTCGCGCGGGCGGTGGCCGAGCAGACCGCGCACGGTGCCTGGCTCGCCACGGTCCGGCTCGCGCCCGCGGCCCCGGCGACGTGGTGGCCGCACACCCACGGCGAGCCGATCCTGCACGAGCTCCTCGTCCACAGCCCCGGGGTCGAGTCGCTGCGGCGGCGGATCGGCTTCTCCCGCATCACCGCGCGCCGCGACGACGGGCGCTTCGGCCTGGTCGTGGGCGGCGTCGACGTCTTCGTCCGCGGCGTGGTCTGGGCGCACACCGACCCTCGTGGCTGGACCGCGGACCCCCAGGCGGTGGCCCGGGACCTGGACGCCCTCGTCGCGGCCGGCCTCAACCTGGTCCGGGTGCCGGGCACCGGCACCTACGCCGACGAGGTGCTCCGCGAGCTCGCCGCCGAGCGAGGGCTGCTCGTGTGGCAGGACGCGATGCTCGCGACCGTCGACCCGCCGGAGGACGAGGGCTGGCTCGCCGAGCTCGAGGCCGAGCTGCGCGACCAGCTCACCGCCTGGCAGGGGTGGCCGCACCTGGCCGTGGTGTGCGGCGGCACCGAGACCGAGCAGCAGCCCACCTTGATGGGGCTGCCCGCCGACCGCCGCCGGATGACCGCCCTCCACGAGCTGCTCCCGCGCCTGGCCGCCGAGCTGGTGCCCGGCGCCGTGCACGTCACCTCCAGCCCCTCGGGCGGGCCGCGACCGGTCAGCATCGCGCACGGGGTGAGCCACTACTTCGGGGTGGGGGCCTACCTGCGACCTCTCGAGGACGCCCGGACCGCCCAGGTCTCCTTCGCCTCCGAGGCCCTCGCCTTCGCCACGCCGCCGGAGACCTCCTCGATGACCGACGCCCCGGCCGAGCGCGGTGCCGGGTCACCCTGGCGGGACGCCGCGCCCCACGACCGGGGCACCACGTGGGACTTCGTCGACGTGACCGACCACTACGTCGCCGCGGTGGCCGACGCCGAGCGGATCGCCGAGGACGTCACCGACACCGGGTCCTGGGAGGACCTGCAGCGGGCCGCGGCGACCGCGGCGATCACCGAGACCTTCGCCGCGTGGAGGTCCGGGCTGACCCCCACCGCCGGCGGGATCGTCCTCGCCCACCGCGACCTCGCTCCCGGGCCCGGCTGGGGGCTGCTGGACGCCTCCGGGGCCGCCAAGGCCCCGCTGCTCGCCCTGCGCGACGTGCTCGCCCCCGTGGCGCTCCTGCTCGTCGACCGGGGCCTGGACGGGCTGCTGCTGGAGGCGGTCAACGACCAGCCGGCCGAGGCCACCGGCAGCCTCCTCGTCGCAGCCCAGGACCGGGCGGGCAACACCGTCCTGGACGCCGAGACCACGCTGACGGTGCCGCCGCACGGCCGTGCCACCGTCGAGGTCGAGGAGCTGCTCGGCGGCTTCCGCGACCTCGGGTGGGCCTGGCGCTTCGGCGAGGAGCCCGGCTACGCCTGCGTGTCCGCCCGCTGGCGCACCGGCGGAGGAGACGTGCGAGCCACCCGCGCCCTGGTGCCCCTCGCCCCGCGCCGACCCGAGCCGGACGTGACCGCGCAGGCGATCACCCGGTATGGCGTGGTGCGCGTCACCGTGACCGCGCCGGACCGCCCCGTCGTCGGCGTGCACGCCACCGCCCCCGGGTGGATCGCCGACACCGGGTGGTGGCCGTTGGCCGCGGGCGACTCGCGCGACCTGCACCTGCGTCCGCCGGACGTGGCGGGAGAGGCCGCGAGGCTGCCGGCATACGTCACGGTCTCGACGCTGACGGGCCCGTCGGTGACAGTGCCGGTCGAGGGCCGCCCCCACACCCACTAGGCTGTCGTGCGTCCCTGCCCGGCGTCGCTGCCGACGGGACCTGACAGACCCTGGCGAAAGGACCTGATGGTGCCTACCAAGCGCACGCTGCCCGCCACGCTCGCCGTGGTGGTGGCCGCCTCCGGCCTCCTCTCCGGCTGCCTGGAGCGGGAGGAGTCCCGAGCGGCGGTCGTGGTGAACGGCCGGACCATCCTGGAGTCCGACGTCCAGCAGGCGACGCGGGAGTTCAACGGCGGCTCCAGCAAGGCCACCCAGCCGATGTCGCCCACCGACGTGGTCACGGCCCTGGCCTACGGGCAGTTCGTGCTCCCGGCCGTCCAGCAGGCGGGGCAGGCGGTCTCCGACGACGTCGCCCGCCAGGTCCTGGACAAGGTCGACGACCCGAGCCCGACGACCATCGAGTTCGTCCGCTCCGCGCTGGCGCTCGGCAAGCTCGACCCCGCGGTCGAGGCCAAGGTCGTCCAGCAGCTCAAGGCCGCCGACATCAGGGTCAACCCGCGCTACGGGGCCTTCGACCGCGAGCGGCTGAGCATCAGGCCCGAGGCCCGCAACTGGATGACGCTGGACTCCGCCTCGGCCCCCAAGAACCCCTGAGCCCCGTCCCATGAGCACCGACCACGAGGTCGAGCGGCCCCGCACCGGCGAGCGGCTGCTCGACCTCGTGGCCGTCATGGACCGGCTCCGCTCGCCCGGGGGCTGCCCCTGGGACGCCCAGCAGACCCACGAGTCGCTGGCGCCTTATGCCGTGGAGGAGGCCCACGAGCTCGCCGACGCCATCGCCTCCGGCGACCGGGACCACCTGGTCGAGGAGCTCGGTGACGTGCTGCTCCAGGTGGCCTTCCACGCCCGCGTGGGCCAGGAGCACCCGACCGCGCCGTTCGACGTGGACGACGTGGCCGCCGGGATCGTCGCCAAGCTGCGGCGCCGCCACCCGCACGTCTTCGGGGACGCCGTGGTCGGCGGCCCGGCCGACGTCGAGGCGAGCTGGGAGGCGATCAAGGCGCAGGAGAAGCCCGAGCGCTCCGGCGTGCTGGACGGGGTGCCGGCGTCGCTGCCCGCCCTGGCCCGGGCGACCAAGCTCGCCACCCGCCTGGAGCGCCAGGGACGCGCCGACCTGCTCGCGGCTGCCGCACCTGCGGATCCCGGGGACGACGTGGGGGCCCGGCTGTGGGCCCTGGTGCTCGAGGCCCGGGCCCAGGGGGTGGACCCCGAGCTCGCGCTGCGGGGGGTCGTGGACCGGATCGCCCGGTCCGCGGACGAGAGTGTCCACCAGGTGGCACCGGGCACGCTTGCCCTCGGCCCGGATGGGGTCGCTCCCAGACCCAGGGGCTAGGCTCGAAACGCACTGACGACATCGACCAGGAGAGTTCTTGTGGCCAACATCGAAGCAGTAGGCGCACGTGAGATCCTCGACTCGCGCGGCAACCCGACCGTCGAGGTCGAGATCGCACTCGAGGACGGCACCATCGCCCGCGCGGCCGTCCCCTCCGGCGCGTCCACCGGCGCGTTCGAGGCCGTCGAGCGTCGCGACGGCGACAAGGGTCGCTACCTCGGCAAGGGCGTCGAGGACGCCGTCAACGCCGTCCTCGACGAGATCGCCCCCCGGATCCTGGGCTACGAGGCGAGCGAGCAGCGCGCCGTGGACGCCGAGATGATCGCCCTGGACGGCACGGACAACAAGGGCTCGCTGGGCGCCAACGCCATCCTCGGCGTCTCCCTGGCCGTGGCCAAGGCCGCTGCCGAGTCCGCGAGCCTGCAGCTGTTCCGCTACGTCGGCGGGCCCAACGCGCACATCCTGCCCGTCCCGATGATGAACATCCTCAACGGTGGCTCCCACGCGGACTCCAACGTCGACATCCAGGAGTTCATGATCGCCCCCATCGGCGCGCCCTCCTTCAAGGAGGCCCTGCGCTGGGGCGCCGAGGTCTACCACTCGCTCAAGAAGGTCCTGCACGACCGCGGCCTGGCCACCGGCCTCGGCGACGAGGGTGGCTTCGCCCCCAACCTCGAGTCCAACGCCGCCGCCCTCGACCTCATCCTCGAGGCCATCCGCGCGGCCGGCTACGAGCCCGGCAAGGACATCGCGCTGGCCCTGGACGTCGCGGCCTCGGAGTTCTTCGACAACGGCTCCTACACCTTCGAGGGCGGCCAGAAGTCCGCGGACGAGATGATCGCCTACTACAAGGACCTCGTCGAGCGCTACCCGCTGGTCTCCATCGAGGACCCGCTGAACGAGGACGACTGGGACGGCTGGAAGTCCATCACCGAGCAGCTCGGCGACAAGGTCCAGCTCGTCGGCGACGACCTGTTCGTCACCAACCCCGAGCGGCTCCAGCGCGGCATCAGCAACGACACCGCCAACGCCCTGCTGGTCAAGGTCAACCAGATCGGCTCGCTCACCGAGACGCTCGACGCGGTCGACCTGGCCCACCGCAACGGCTACCGCTGCATGATGTCCCACCGCTCCGGCGAGACCGAGGACGTCACCATCGCCGACCTGGCCGTCGCCACCAACTGCGGCCAGATCAAGACCGGCGCCCCGGCCCGGTCCGAGCGCGTCGCGAAGTACAACCAGCTCCTGCGCATCGAGGAGGAGCTCGACGACGCCGCCGTCTACGCCGGCGCGGGCGCCTTCCCGCGCTTCAAGGGCGCCGGCGCCTAGTCTGGGCCGCATGCCGGACAGCACCTCTCGTGGAGGGGCGCCTCGCAACGCGAGGCGCCCCTCCACCGGTGCTGCCACGCGGGCGGGCGGCTCGACGCGACCGTCCGGCTCCGGAGGCGGGACCACGGCGGCCGCCGCCGGTGGGCGGGGAGGGTCGGCCCGCCCCGGCGAACGGGCCCGACCGGCGACCCGGCCGGCCGTCCCGAGGCCCCGGGTGCGTCCGGCGACCATGCGGCGCCTGGTCGGCCTGGCGGCGATCGTCGTGCTGCTGTCGATCATGCTCGTGCCCACCATCCGCCGATACCTCGCGCAGCGCGACGAGATCGCCGCGCTGGAGCGCTCGATCGTGGAGCAGCAGCGGCAGGTGGACCAGCTCGCCCAGGACCGGGCCCGCTGGGACGACCCGGCCTACGTCGAGCAGCAGATCCGCACCCGGCTCCACTTCGTCAAGCCGGGGGAGACGTCCTACGTCGTCCTCGACCCCCGGACCGGGCAGCGCTCCGAGGTGGACGCCAAGGTCGTCGGCGTGGACCCGGACGCCAGGGAAAGGCCGTGGTACGGCCAGGTGTGGGGCTCCCTGCAGGTCGCCGACACCCTCGGGGCGGACCCGACCGCGACGACGCCCTCCGGTGGTCCCGGGGGCGGCCAGGCGCCACGGATCATCAACACCCTGCCGGGCCCGACCCCGTCCGAGACGAGCACCCGGGGACGCCGCGACGCCACGCCGCCCGGGGCGACCGCCACTGTGCGCACCCCCGCGCCGAGCCCGTCGGGCGGCAGCGCGGCGACGGACGGCCCTGCCGCGACGGACGGTGCCCCCGTCACGGGCGCGAAGGGAGCACCTCCTCGGGCTGCGGCCGAGACCGCGCCGCCGAGCCGCTGACCGCCTTCTCGGCATACGTCACCGTCACCCCCGATCCGCCGCCGTCCTGGATCCGCCGAGCCACCCGCCCCACCGAACCACCCTGTCCCGAAAGGCCCGTCATGACCTCCGAGCCCACCCCCACCGTCTCCGGCGAGCCCACCCCGCCGGGCGCCGGGCTGTCCGCCGGGGACGCCGCCGCCGTGCAGGCCCAGCTGGGACGGGCCGCCCGCGGGGTCGTCGAGGTCGCGCACCGCTGCCCCTGCGGGCGGCCGGACGTGCTGCGGACCCTGCCGCGGCTGCCCGACGGGACCCCCTTCCCGACGACCTACTACGCCACGTGTCCTCGGCTCACGGGCGCCCTGTCCACGCTCGAGGCCAACGGGACGATGCGGGAGATGACCCAGCGCCTGCAGGACGACGAGGAGCTGGCGGCGGCCTACCGCCGGGCGCACGAGGCCTACCTCGCCGACCGAGCCGAGCTCGGCTCGGTCCCCGAGATCGAGGGCATCTCCGCCGGCGGGATGCCCACCCGCGTCAAGTGCCTGCACGTCCTCGCCGGTCACGCCCTGGCGGCGGGCCCCGGCGTCAACCCCCTGGGCGACGAGGCCCTGACCGCGGTCGGGCAGTGGTGGGCCCCCGGCTGCTGCGTGGTGGAGGGCGAGAACGGCTGGGAACGCGCATGACTCGCGCAGACGGCATCCGCCGGGTCGGGGTCGTCGACTGCGGCACCAACTCCATCCGGCTGCTCGTCGCCGACGTCGACCCTGCGCGCGGCACGCTCGTCGACGTCGACCGTCGCATGGACGTCGTCCGGCTGGGGGAGGGCGTGGACGCGACGGGGCGGATCGGCGAGGCGGCCGTGGCGCGGGCCCTGGGACGCAGCCGGGAGTATGCCGAGCGGTGCCGCGAGCTGGACGCCGACGCGGTGCGGTTCGTGGCGACCTCGGCCTCGCGGGACGCCCGCAACGCGGGCGACGTCGTGGCCGGGGTGCGGGCGGCCTTCGCGCAGGTGGGGTATGCCGTCGAGCCGGAGGTGATCAGCGGTGCGGAGGAGGCGTCGTTGTCCTTCCGCGGCGCGACCGGCGACCTGGTGGCCCGCGGCGTCCCCGGCCCCTTCCTCGTCGTGGACATCGGTGGTGGCTCCACCGAGCTGGTCCGCGGGGACGTGGTCGACGGCGCGGCGCGGGTGTCGGCCGCCCGGTCCGTCGACGTGGGGTGCGTGCGGCTGCGCGAGCGGCACCACCTCGACCAGCCACCCACCCCGGCGCAGGTCGCGGCCGCCCTGGCCGACGTCGACGCCGGGCTCGACCTCGCCTGCGCCGCGGTGCCGCTCGACGGGGTCCGCACGCTCGTGGGGGTGGCCGGGACCGTGACCACGCTGACGGCCCAGGCGCTGCGCCTGCCGGCCTACGACCCGGACCGCATCCACCTGGCCAGCACCCCTGCCGCCGTGGTGCTGCAGGCCTGCACGGAGCTCCTGGCGATGCCGGGGGAGGACCTCGCGGCGCTGGGCTTCCTGCACCCCGGCCGGGTCGACGTGATCGGCGCCGGCGCGCTGATCTGGCGACGCGTCGTCGAGCGGGTGGCCGCCGCCGGCGCAGACGACCTCGTCATCACCTCCGAGCGGGACATCCTCGACGGCCTCGCCCTCGACCTCGCCGGGCGCTGAACGGTGGGATACTCGGGGGTCGACCAGGAGGTGAGGATGGCACGCACGGCCCGTCGCGCGGTGCCCCCGCTGCTGCTCGGCGCCCTCCTGCTGGCCGTCTGGCAGGCCGTCGCGAGCCTGGCCGGTCTGCCGCGGTTCCTGCTGCCGGGGCCGGTCGAGGTCGCCGGTCGGCTGGTCTCGATGCTGACCGGGACGATGATCTGGCCCTACGTCGGACGCACCCTGCTGGAGTCGGCGGGCGGCTGCGTGCTGGGGACGATCGTGGCCGTGCCCCTCGCCGTGCTGGTGCACCGCTCGGGGTGGGTCGGCGCCGCCGTCGCCCCCTACCTCGCCGCCTCCCAGGCGATTCCGGCCATCGCGCTGGCCCCGCTGCTCGTGCTGTGGGTGGGCTACGGGCTCGTGCCGATCGTGGTGCTGTGCTCGGTGATGGTGTTCTTCCCCATCCTCATCTCGACCGTCGTCGGGCTCGCTGCGGCCCCCGCGGGGGTGATCGACGCCGCCCGCATCGACGGCGCGTCGCCGGGGCAGCTGCTCCGGCACGTCGAGGCGCCCCTGGCGCTGCCCAACGTCCTGGCCGGCCTGCGCAACGGCTTCACGCTGTCGGTCACCGGCGCGGTCGTCGGCGAGATGGTCATGGGCGGCGAGGGGCTCGGCATGCTCCTCACCCTGCAGCGGGACGCCGTCGACACCGCCGGGATGGTGGCCGTCATCGTGCTGCTGTGCGCCATCGCCGGCTCGGCATACCTGCTGCTGCAGCACGTCGAGCGTCGCTCGCCGCTGGTCGCCGACGTCCGTCCCTGATCGCCGAGTCCCTCGAAAGGCCTGCTCCGTGAACATCTCCCGCCGCCTCCTGCTCGCCGCCGCCGGCAGCGCCGTGCTCACCTCCTGCGGCGACGGAGAGGCGGTGGTGCGTCGCACCACCGAGGCGGCCGCAGCGGGCTCGGCCGGGGCCACCGGCGCGGCAGGCGGGACCTCCGGGAGCGCCGGTGGCGCCGGACGAGCCGTCGTGGGGCTGACCTACATCCCCAACGTCCAGTTCGCGCCGTTCTACGTCGGGATCGCGCAGGGGACCTTCGCCCGGCACGGGGTGCAGGTCGAGGTCCGCCACCACGGTGTGCAGGAGGGCCTGTTCACCGCCCTCGCCGCCGGGCAGGAGCACCTCGTCATCGCGTCCGGGGACGAGGTGCTGCAGGCCCGCGACAAGGGCCTGGACCTGGTGGCCGTCGCCTCCTACTACCGCCGGCTGCCGGTGGTGCTGATCGTGCCGGACCGGTCGCCGATCCGCTCCGCCGCCGACCTGCGCGGCCGGTCTCTCGGCGTCCCCGGGCGGTATGGCGCCTCCTGGCTCGGCGCGCTGGCGATGCTCAAGGACGCCGGCGTCCCCCTGGGCGAGGTCTCGGTCACCGAGATCGGCTACACCTCCCAGGCTGCGCTGGCGACCGGCAAGGTCGACGCGGTCATGGGCTACCGCAACAACGACGCCGTGCAGCTGCGGCAGGCCGGCGTGGCGATCCGTGAGCTCCCGCTCACCCGCGGCGGCGAGCCACCGCTCGTCTCGGTGTCGCTGGTGACGACGTCGGCCTACGCCGCCGCGCACCCGCAGACCGTCCGGGCCGTCGCGGACGCGATGGTCGAGGCGATCGGTCAGGTCAAGACCGACCCGGCCCGGGCCCTGCAGGACACGAAGGCCTACGTCCCCACCCTGGCCGAGCCCCGGGCCGCGGCCGCCGCACGGGCCACCCTGGACGCGACGACGCCGCTGCTGCTGGACGCCGCGGGCCGCGCGTCGGGCCGGCTCGTGCCGGCTGAGTGGACGGCGATGTCGACGTTCATGCGGGCACAGGGGCTGATCGCCAAGGACGTCTCCGCCGCCCAGGTGGTGCGCACCGATCTCGTCACCCGCTAGGGATCGGGCCAGGTCCAGCGCAGGCCGTGGTTGCCCGGCTCGGCCGGCTGACGCACGAGGTGCACCCGGTCGCCGCCGATGATGGGCAGCTCCAGGCTGCTCGGACCGAGCGACCCGGAGCGCGGGCGGGAGAAGGCCTGGACCGTCGAAGGCACCCGGGACCGGTCGAAGGCCGCCTCCATGACGAGCAGAGGCACCTGCCGCGTCGACGCTCGGTGGAACTCGGTGCGAGGGAGGCGGTTGGTGTCGTCGACCTGGGTCTCCAGCACCGCGGTGTCGCCGGCGCCCAGCCATCGGTCGAAGTGGAGCTCGGCCACCACCATCCCGGCCCCGGGATCGCGCAGGACGCGCCCGAGACGGCAGCCGCTGCGCGCCCGGACGGTCACCTGGTGGACGTCCCCGCCCGGGTCGACCTCGTGCGCGACGGCGTGCCGGTCGGTGGCTCCGGTCGCCCGCAGCACCAGGGTGGTGCGGCGCCGCACGGTCCGGTCGGCGGTGAGGGTGAGGTGGTCGTGGACGCCCAGGGTCTCCACCAGGGCCTGGGAGGAGCTCAGGCCCATCCTGCCGACCAGGAGACGGAAGGCCTCACCGTCACAGGTGAGCGGGTGGCGCGGGGCCAAGACCGAGGGCGCGCACGGATGCGCGAGCGCGAGGGCACGCAGCGAGCCGCGAGGTGCCTCCAGGACCTGCTCGAGGGCGTCCAGGACCGCCAGCGAGCGCTCCGAGCGAGGACGGCGGTGCCCCCGCTGCCACTGGCTGATGGTGCTCACGGCGACCGGATGACCCATGGCGGCCAACCGGGCCTGCACCCGGGAGAGGGGCAGACCGCGCCGGTGCACGGCCTCGTGCAGTGCTTCGGCGAACTCCGTCGACGCGGAGCCGTCCCTCATGGATCCTCCCAGGCTGGTCTGTGCGCTGGGACGAGGATAGGCGCGCAGCGGGGCAGGTCTCGTCGGGCCTCGCACCGGTGAGGGTCACGCCACCGCTGCGTGATGCCCCGGGCACGCAACGGGATCGTCATGGCGCCCGGAGCAGCGTCGGGGCGGCTCCGCTGCAGCGTGAACATTCACGGGCCACAGGACCTCTCGCCACGTCCGGGCTGGTAGCAGGCGTGAACGGGGTTCACGTCACCAGGCATGACCCACGGTGCCTTCCCTCCTGGCGCGGGCGGATCTACGGTTCGCTCACCTGTGCAGCCCACGCACTCTCCCAGGAGGAAACGTTGTTGTCCCTGTCCCCGCTGAAGGCGCTGGCGTCCGTCGGTGCCGCTGCGGTCGCCCTGGGCCTGGCCCCTGCGGTCACTGCCCACGCCGACGCCCCGACGCGCGCGTCCGCCGGTGTCGAGCGCTACCGTGACGGGTCGGCCGAGCTCCGTCTCGACAACCGAGCCCAGCAGCAGACCAACTGGTGCTGGGCCGCCACCGGCTCGAGCATCGCGACCTACAAGGGGAAGTCGGTGTCGCAGAACGACTTCTGCAACCTGGCCTTCCGCCGCTCCCGGGGGAGCTGTCCCAACGACCAGG
Organism: Arsenicicoccus dermatophilus; assembly: GCF_022568795.1. Taxonomy (NCBI): domain Bacteria; kingdom Bacillati; phylum Actinomycetota; class Actinomycetes; order Micrococcales; family Intrasporangiaceae; genus Arsenicicoccus; species Arsenicicoccus dermatophilus. The sequence goes on from NZ_JAKZHU010000001.1 coordinate 752,398, forward strand.
CGAGCCTGGCCCACGACCAGCAGGCCTACCGGGCGCTGGGCATGAACCCGGGCCGCTACGTCTACGACGCCCTCGGCTTCGACGTGGTGTCGCGCGAGATCAACGCCGACCGACCGATCCTCACCCGGATCCAGTGGTCCTCGGGCGGTGGCCACATGATGGCGATCGTCGGCGTGGACCCCCAGGGAGGTCGGGTCGAGTGGTACAACCCCTGGCCGAGCGACCGTCGTATCAACGTCGCGAGCTACGACTACTACGTCGAGAACTCCGACTTCGCCTGGACGCACTCGCTCTACGGGATCGGAGCCTGACATGACCGCACGCATCGTCCGTATCGTGGCCCTCGCCGGCGCCGTGGCTCTCGGTCCCGGCGCGGCCGCTCACGCCGCCGAGGTCTCCCCGACGCCGCTGCCTGCCCCGGAGCGCTCCGCGGCGGAGGCTGCCGCCACCAGCCCCGCTGCGCTGGACCTGGCCCGCAAGGTTGCCGCCCGGACCGGGAGCACCCAGGGGATCGCGCCCACCGCCACCCCCTCCCTCGTCGCCGGGGGCGCGACGGAGGTCAACGTCCTGAGCAAGGACTTCGTGGCCAGGGGCGCGGGACCGGTCGCCCGCCTCGGGTATGTCTCGAACACCGTCCAGGTCGGTGACCAGACCGTGTCGGTGTGGTCGGTGAAGGCGCAGGACGGCTCGGGCTGGAAGGCGATCAACGCCGCCGCGGGCGACCTGGAGGCGCAGCTGGCGCGTCAGGCCGCGGGTGGCACCTTGTTCCGGGAGCCGCAGATCAATGCCTGGTACGCCGTCAAGGACAACCGTGTCGTGCCGCTGAACGACGAGGCCCGCAAGGCGGTGGGTCCGGCCGGGACCACGGTCGCGGCCTATCAGCGCATCGTCCACGGCAAGTATGCCGACAAGCAGTCGGGCAGCGCCTACGACCGGGCGGGCATGGCCGGGGGCTTCGGCGACCCTGCTGCCGCCGTGGCCGGCGCCCCGTCGACGACCGCCACCCAGGGAGCCTCGTGGGGGCTGGTCGGGGGCGGCCTCGGGGCGATGGCCCTCGCAGGCCTCGGCGCCGTGGTCGCGCGGCGTCGCCGGACGGTCTGATCCGGCTCCAGCGCTGACGGCACGGGCCCGTTCCACCTCGGTGGGGCGGGCCCTTCCGCATGCCCGACTTCCGCTATGTCACTCTGGACACTAGTGCTTAATCCGCGGTACTCTGCAGCCGGAGACAGGGGGTGGCCATGGAGACCACACAGCTCATCAAGGGCGTGCTCGACCTCGCCGTGCTGGCGGTCGTGGCGCGCGAGGACGGCTACGGCTACGACGTGGTCAGGCGGCTGCGATCGGCCGGTCTCGTCGACGTGGGGGAGGCGAGCGTCTACGGCACGCTGCGCCGCCTCTTCGCGGCCGGGGCCCTGACGTCCTACGTCGTGCCGAGCGACGAGGGACCGCACCGCAAGTACTACGGCATCACCCGGGAGGGCCGCGCGACCCTCGAGCGCCAGGGCAAGACCTGGCGCACCTTCGCCGGGACCATGGAGGACCTGCTCGAGGACGCGGAGGCAGTGGCATGAGTGCGACGACGACCCAGGGGCTCGCCCCCGATCAGGACCTCGACGTGGTCGACTACGTCGCCCGGGTGCGTCGTGCCCTGGACGACCTGGACGCCGAGGTCGTCGGCGAGCTGACCCTCGGGATGGAGGCCGACCTCGCCGAGATCCGCGCCGAGGCAGGGTCGCTCGTCGAGCGGCTCGGCGTCCCGGAGCGCTGCGCCGACGAGCTGCGCGCCGCCGCCGACCTGCCCCCACGAGCTGCCGTGGCTCCCCGCGCCAGGGGGATGCGGGGGGCCACGGCCCGGATCGCGTCAGGACGCGAGCGCACCCGGCGTCACTGGGAGCGCGCCGTCGTCGATCATCCCTGGCTGCGGCCGTGCGCGGACTACGTGCGCACGCTGCGGCCGGCGTGGTGGCTGCTACGGGGGTTCCTCGCGGTCTGGGTCCTCGGGGCCGGGCTGACGTGGGACGGCCCGATCGCGGTGCTCGCGCTCGGGCCCGCGATCGTCGGCAGCGTGTGGCTGGGGGCGCGGGGTGCGGGGTCGCAGCCGTCGGCTCGCCGGGCACTGCTCGCCGGCAACGTCGTGGCCGTGGCGGCGGCACTCGTCTTCGGGGCCAAGCTGGTGGACCGCTTCCTGGTCACGGGGCCCATCTCCGAGGAGCGGGTGGTCTATGTCGACCAGCAGGTCGAGGGGTTGGTCCACGACGGCGAGCACGTCGCCAACCTCTTCGTGTATGACGAGCAGGGCCGCCGGGTGCCGCGAGCCCGGCTCGTGACGGACACGGGCAAGGAGCTCACCGGACAGCCCCCGGTCGTCGGGGTGGACCAGCCGCGGGTGGTGGACATCTACGGCCGCAGCTATACCAACGTCTTCCCGGTGGCCCAGGCGGGGCAGGATCCCTGGCGCCACGGGAACGGCCCGGACCGATCGACCCCGTCCTGGGTCCCGCCGACCCAGGTGGCGCCGCTGGCCGCAGCGACCCCGGCGGTCGGTGCCACCCCGTCGGCCACGGTCACGCCGTCGCCCACCGCCACTGCGTCCGCGTCCGCGTCCGCGACGGTCGTCCCGCCGGTCTCGCCCGGCGCCACCCGCCCGTCCGCGCTGCCGGGCGCCACGACGGGCCCGGCGGCGGCGTCGACCCCGGTGACGGGGGCCCCGACCGCCCCGACCGTCCCGTCCGCCGCCACCGTCTCGGCCGCGACCGGCCTACCGGCCCCACGCTGACCTGCTCCTCCGCCTGCCCCCACCGTCCGCACCCTGGGCGGCGGGGGCAGGCCACATGGCGATGCCGGCTAGAGGACGAGAGCGGCGCGCAGCGCCGGGTGATCGGCACGGCGGAAGCCCAGCTCCTCGTAGAGCCCGACCGCCTCGGCGGTGGCGAACAGCTCGACGCGGTCCGCGCCACGCTCACGCGCCCAGGCCAGCACCGCCTCCACGCAGGCCCGGGCGTGGCCCTGGCGGCGGCGGCCCGGGGCCGTGGCGACCGAGCTGAGGAGCACGTCGACGCCCGTGGGGGTCGACGGTCCGGGCACCCTCGACGCAGCTGGCCGAGCGCCGAGGCGACGACCTCGCCGTCCAGGTCCGCGACCACGGCCAGCACGTCCGCGTCGTCCAGGGCTGCTCGGAACCAGCCGCCCGCGGCCTTCTGCCACGGCGCCCGGTCGGTGCCCGCCACCCCCATCGCCTCGAACATCACCCGCCGCAGGTCCACCAGGGCCACCACGTCCTGGGCCTGGGCCGGACGCACCACCCGCTCGCTCGCGCTCATGCCCCCATCCTCCTCGCCCCGGCGGGACGCCACCCCACCGCCCGCCCGCGCTCGCGATGCCCGCAAGCCCCGCGCCCGTGTGCCCGGCGCGCTCGCCGCTCGGTCGAGTCACGTCCTGGGGATCAGGACGTGCCGGAGGCGAGCTGGGAGCGCGAGAAGGGACGGGGTCCGAGCCGGGGAGCGCGGGACCGTGGTGGCGCGGGTGGGATGCTGCCGGGCATGACCTTGCCGCACCCGCTCACCGGACAACCTTTCGCGTCGCCGGTCCCGCCCGGCACGGGCTGGCCGGGCGACCCGGCCGCGCCGCGCACCCCGCGGGCCCACCGGCCGGAGGACGTCGCCCGGCTCGCCGCGTCGGCCCGCACCCTGGAGCAGCTCGACGCCCGGGTGGGCGTGTGCCGCGCCTGCCCCAGGCTCGTGGCCTGGCGGGAGCAGGTGGCGGCGACCCGGCGGGCGGCGTTCGCGGACCAGCCCTACTGGGGCCGACCGGTCACCGGGTGGGGCGACCCGCACCCGCGGGTCCTCGTCGTCGGGCTGGCGCCGGCGGCCCACGGTGGCAACCGCACCGGGCGGATCTTCACCGGGGACCGCAGCGGGGACTGGCTGTATGCCGCGCTGCACCGCGCGGGCTTCGCGAACCAGCCCACCAGCGTGCACGCGGGCGACGGGCTCGCCCTGACCGGCCTGCGCATCACCGCTCCGGTGCACTGCGCGCCGCCGGACAACGCCCCCTCGACCGAGGAGAAGGCCACCTGTGCGCCCTGGCTGGACCAGGAGCTGCGCCTGGTGGAGCGGGACGTGGAGAGCATGCTCGCGCTCGGCGGGATCGCCTGGACCCAGGCCCTGGCGGCCGCCCGCCGGGTGGGCTGGGCGGTGCCGCGTCCGCTGCCGCGCTTCGGCCACGGTGCGGAGGCGGTGCTGGTCAACGGCGCCGACCGGCCGGTGCGGCTGGTCGGCAGCTATCACGTGAGCCAGCAGAACACCTTCACCGGCCGGCTCACCGAGCAGATGCTGGACGAGGTGGTGGGGCGGCTGTGACCAGCCGCCCCACCACCTCGGTCCGGGAGCGGGCCGCTCAGGCGGTCAGCTCGTGGTCGGCCTTGCCGGTGGTGCTCGACGACGCCTGGAGCGGCTCGAAGCGCGAGGTGAAGAAGCGCAGCGTGGGCGGCTCGTAGACGAACTTCAGCCCCGTGATGCTCTCGCGGCGCTCCCACACCTTGATGACGGCGTCGGCCACCACGTCCATGTGGGCGTTGGTGTAGACGCGGCGCGGGATCGTCAGGCGCACCAGCTCGAGCTTGGGCATGTTGTGCTCGCCGGCCTTGTTGCGGCCGGAGGAGACGATGCCGCGCTCCATGCTGCGCACGCCGGACTCGATGAACAGCTCGGCCGCCAGCGACTGGGCGGGCAGCTCCTCCTGGGGGACGTGCGGCAGGAAGGCGCGGGCGTCGAGGAACACGGCGTGGCCGCCGATGGGCTGCACGACCGGGATACCGGCGTCGATGAGGCGCTGACCGAGGTAGTCGACCTGGCCGATGCGGTGGGCGAGGTAGTCGTCGTCGAGGGCCTCCTTGAGGCCCTGGGCCATGGCCTCCAGGTCGCGCCCGGCCAGACCGCCGTACGTCGGCATGCCCTCGAAGACGACGACCAGCTCGCGGGCCTTGATCAGGATGTTCTCGTCGCGCATCGCGAGGAAGCCGCCGATGTTGACCAGGCAGTCCTTCTTGCCCGACATGGTGAGGCCGTCGAAGTGCGACAGCATCTCCTTGGCGATCTCGGCGCAGGACTTGTCGGCGTAGCCCTCCTCGCGCTGCTGGATGAAGTAGGCGTTCTCCGCGAGGCGGGTGGCGTCGGACCACATGATGATCTGGTGCTTGTCGCAGACCTCGCGCACGGCCTTGATGTTGGCCATCGAGACGGGCTGGCCGCCGGCCATGTTCACGGTGAGGGCGACGTTGATGTAGGCGATCTGGTCGGCGCCGACCTCGTCGATGAGGGCCGTGAGCTTGTCGATGTCGACGTTGCCCTTGAAGGGGTGCTGGGCGCTCGGGTCGTGCGCCTCGTCGATGATCACGTCGTGGAAGGTCGCGCCGGCCATCTCCTGGTGGGCGCGGGTGGTGGTGAAGTACATGTTGCCCGGCACGTGCTGGCCGGGGGTGATCAGGATCTGGGAGATCAGGTGCTCGGCGCCACGGCCCTGGTGGGTGGGGCAGGTGTACGGGAAGCCGTAGTACTCCTCGACGGCGTTCCACAGGTTGTCGAAGGAGCGGGCGCCGGCATAGGCCTCGTCGCCCATCATCATGGCGCTCCACTGGGCGTCGCTCATGGCGGAGGTGCCCGAGTCGGTCAGCAGGTCGATGTAGCAGTCCTTGCTCTTGAGCAAGAAGGTGTTGTACCCCGCCTCCTTGATCGCCCGCTCGCGCTCCTCGCGCGTCGTCATGTGCAACGGCTCGACCATCTTGATGCGGTACGGCTCGGCCTGGACCATCTCTCGTCACCTGATTCCGGAAGTGTGTGTCGGCCCGTGGGTATGCGGGCGCTTCTCACCCTGCTCCTGGCCTCGGGGTTGCGCAACTCGACGGTAGATCCGGGGGCAATGTGCTCAATCTGTCCGAGTGATACGGGGGCTTGCTGGGCAATCTGCCCGCAGATGGCGCCCTCGTGGTGGTTTGACCGATCAAGCGTTGCGCTCCGGATCGGCCCTCCGCCGTTTGAACGGTCATCGGACCGGCCCGCGCCTCTCGACATACCGGCGAGTGGTTAGATCGTCGTCGTGGCACCTGCCACGCTCGGCGATGACAACGGCGTCCTCGCGCAGCTGCACCGACGTCCGAATCACCGCGAGGAGAGTCCGATGGCACACCCTGTCGACCCGACCACCACCTCGGCCTGGCAGGCCCTCGACAGGGTCCAGGAGACCTTCGAGCCAGACCTGCGAGGGTGGTTCGCCGCGGACGCCGACCGGGCCCGTCGCCTCACCTTCGACGCCGCCGACCTGCACGTCGACCTGTCCAAGAACCTGCTCGACGACCAGGTCCTGCGCCACCTGCTCGAGCTCGCAGGGCAGGTCGGTCTGGAGGAGCGTCGCGAGTCGATGTTCACCGGGGAGCGGATCAACGTCACCGAGCGCCGGGCCGTGCTGCACACCGCGCTGCGCGCCGCCGAGGGCGCCCACGTCGAGGTCGACGGCAAGGACGTCGTCCCCGAGGTCCGCGAGGTCCTGCACCAGGTCTACGACTTCGCCACCAAGATCCGCTCGGGGGAGTGGACCGGCGTGACGGGCAAGCCGATCAAGACGGTCGTCAACATCGGCATCGGCGGGTCCGACCTCGGCCCGGTCATGGCCTACGAGGCGCTCAAGCCGTACGGCCAGGAGGGGCTGGAGCTGCGCTTCATCTCCAACATCGACCCCACCGACGTGCACGAGAAGACCGCCTACCTCGACCCCGAGCAGACGCTGTTCATCGTCGCGTCCAAGACCTTCACCACGCTGGAGACGCTGACCAACGCGCGCCTGGCCAAGAAGTGGCTGCTGGACGGCCTGATCAAGCACGGCGCGATCCACGAGGGTGACTCCGACCAGGCGCTCAACGCCATCGCCAGGCACTTCGTCGCGGTGTCCACGGCCCTGGACAAGGTCGCGGAGTTCGGCATCGACCCGGCTAACGCCTTCGGCTTCTGGGACTGGGTGGGCGGTCGCTACTCCGTCGACTCGGCCATCGGCACCTCGCTGGTCGTCGCCATCGGCCCGGAGCGCTTCGAGGAGTTCCTCGGCGGCATGCGCGCCATGGACGAGCACTTCCGGACCGCGCCCCTGGAGCGCAACGTCCCCGCGCTCATGGGTCTGATCAACGTCTGGAACGTCAACTTCCTCGGCGCCGAGACCCACGCGGTGCTGCCCTACGCGCAGTACCTCCACCGCTTCCCGGCCTACCTGCAGCAGCTGACGATGGAGTCCAACGGCAAGTCGGTGCGGTATGACGGCGCGCCCGTCACCACCGAGACCGGCGAGGTCTTCTGGGGCGAGCCCGGCACCAACGGCCAGCACGCGTTCTACCAGCTGATCCACCAGGGCACCCGCCTGGTGCCGGCCGACTTCATCGCCTTCGCCAACCCCTGCCACGCGCTGCAGGACGGCGGCCAGGACGTCCACGAGCTCTTCCTCGCCAACTTCTTCGCCCAGACCGCGGCGCTGGCCTTCGGCAAGACCGCCGACGAGGTGCGCGCCGAGGGCACCGAGGAGACGCTGGTCAGCGCCCGCGTCTTCGAGGGCAATCGACCCAGCACCTCGATCATGGCGCCGCGGCTGACCCCCTCCACCCTGGGCCAGCTGATCGCGCTCTACGAGCACATCACCTTCGTCCAGGGCGTCGTGTGGGGCATCGACTCCTTCGACCAGTGGGGCGTCGAGCTCGGCAAGAAGCTCGCCCAGGAGGTCGGTCCGGCCATCGAGGGCGACGCGGACGCCCTCGCGCAGCAGGACCCCTCGACCCGCGAGCTGATCGGGTACTACCGCTCGCAGCGCACGCGCTGAGCGGGCACCCCTGGTCCCCGGGCCAAGGACGCGGACGGCGGGTCGAGCGCGCAGCTCGACCCGCCGTCCGGCATACGCTGGGCCTGCCCTCGTGGCCCAACGGCAGAGGCAGGCCACTTAAAATGGCTCCAGGTGCGGGTTCGACTCCCGTCGAGGGCACCACCACAGCACGAGAAGGTCACGATGGCGTGACCCGGACGTGGGCGGGAACATCCGCGTGGTCCGGCACGCTGATCCTGGTGTGACCGCCGCGCACGGTGCTGCGGCCCGACCCAGTGGAGACAGCAGATGAGCAACCCGATCTTCGACCGCGTCGACCGGGAGTCGCGCGGCGGCTACCCCCAGCGAGACCTGAGCGCCGGTCAGCTGCAGGACATGTATGCCGCCCCCTCGGTCACCCCACCCCACGAGCGCCGCCTGACCCTCGACGACGTGCTGATGAAGGCGCTGCTGCTCCTCGGCATCGTCGTGGTCGTGGGCGCCGTCAGCTGGTTCGCCTCGGCCACCGTGCCCGGCGTGGGCGGCACCCTGTGGCTCGCCGGCATGATCGGCACCCTGGTCCTCGGTCTGGTCATCGCCTTCAAGAAGGCCGTCAGCGTCCCGCTGATCGTGGGCTACGCGGTCCTCGAGGGCATCTTCGTCGGGGCCGTCAGCCAGGCCTTCGAGCGGATGTACGACGGCGCGGTGCCGAGCGCGATCGTGGCCACCCTGTGCGTCTTCGGTGCGATGTTCGCCGGCTGGAAGCTCGGCTTCATCAAGGTCACCGACAAGTTCCGCCGGATGATGGGCATGGCCCTGCTCGGCTACGCGATCTTCGCGCTGGTCAACCTGGTCGCGGCGCTCATGGGCGTCGGCGCCGGCTGGGGCTTCGGCGGCAGCGGTGCCCTCGGCATCGGGATCTCGCTGTTCGCGACCGGCCTGGCGGCCTTCACCCTGGCGCTGGACTTCGACTCGATCGACAACGCCGTGCGCTCCGGCATGCCGGAGAAGTACTCCTGGCTGCTCGCTCACGGCCTGGTCGTGACCGTGGTCTGGCTCTACATCGAGCTGCTCCGCCTCATCGGTCGCTTCCGCGACTGATCGCCGGTGCCAGGACCCGTGGATACCGGGACCGATCCCCGGTCGGGCGCGGCCCGGACCGAGCTCGAGCGCGTGAGCCGCAGGTGGCAGGAGCTGCCCGTGGACCGCGCGCTCGACGCGTCCGGGACGGTGCGTGCCCTGGCGCAGGCGCTGGCCGACGAGACCGCCGACGCGGCGGGGCGACCCCGCCAGGAGCTGCCGGACCTGGGGCCGGGCACCCTGCTGCACCAGCTGCAGGTGTGCACCTGGGACGCCGCCGCGGCCGGCATACCGGACCTCGCGGAACGCCTCGGGCAGCTGCGCCGCCAGATCGCCTGAACCCCCACCTCACCCGTGCGACGGGGGCCTGGCCCGTCCCGGGCCAGGCCCCCGTCGCACGGGTCCGATCAGGCGAGCCGCTCGTAGATCCCGGCCATGCCCTGGCCCCGTCGACGTCGAGCCGATCCAGGTCCATTCCCAGGTCGTCGGCGCTGGGGAGCACCCGCGCGGCGAGGGCCTCGTTGATCTCGTAGAGGTCGATGTCCTTGATGGACACGCCCGCTCGCGCGAGCGCCTGCCGCAAGGCCTCGACCGGGCCCAGGCCCATGACCTCGGGGGAGAGGGCGATCTTGGGGGAGAGGGCGCTGACGCCCGTGCTGACGACGCGGGCGAGCGAGGTCAGCCCGAGGGCCGTCCTCGGTGCTGACGACCGTGCTGTCCCGGAGGGTGACCGGGGGATCTCCTCGGCGACGAAGCCCCGTGCGATCGCGGCCTCGGTGCGGTTCTGGGAGGTGACCCCCCACTCGTCACGCACTCGATCCCGCCGGAGACGAAGACCTCGCCTGGCCGGCGCGGATCGCGTGGACGGCCATCCGCATGGTCTGCACCGAGCTGGCGCCGAAGCGGTTGATCGTGGCGGCGAGCGCGTCGTCGATCCCGGGCACCGTGTCGAGGGCGGCGCGCACCGCGAGCGCGGCCAGGTCGTCCGGGCGCACGTCCTCGAGCGAGCCCCTGGACGGCCCTCCCGATCGGTGTGCGGGCGGTCGACACGATGACGGCGTCCTGCACGAGCTCTCCTGAGGTGGGGGTGCCCCTGCGGGCCACCAGCCGGTGTGCCGGGAGGCCGGCCGCCCGTGGAGGGGGCGGCCACCGCTGTCTGGGGGCCGGGCTGCGTCGTCGGGGCGGACCGCTCCGACGACGAGCGCCGAGCCCTAGACCGCCGGTCCCGGGGACGCACCGCCAGGGGTCGAGACGACCGGGTCCGTGGAAGCCGGGATGGCGTCCTCCGAGGGTCCGTCCGCCGAGGCTGCGGGCGGCTCGGCCCGGCGCAGCCGGCGCAGGACGACCTGGCGGGTGCGGCGGGTGCGTGCCGCGAGGGCCCCGGCGCGGCCGCCGCCGGGCGGCTCGTCCTGCGGGTCCGGGCTCACCTCGGTGCCCGGGTGGTCGACGGCGTGCACGGCGGCCACGTGCAGCGGGCCCACGCCCTCGCCCCGGCGCGGCTCCAGCGGACGATCGGCCTCCGGCCACAGCCCCAGGGCCGAGGCCACGGAGGGCAGGATCGCCGACGCCGCCCGGCCGTAGCCCGCAGCCGACGGGTGGAAACGATCCTTGGAGAACATCAGGCCCGGCTCGGCGAGAAAGTCCGGCCCGAGCAGGTCCCCGAGGGAGACCGTGCGAGCGCCGGCCTCCACGGCCGCGACGGTCTGGGCGGCGGCGAGCTCGCGCGACCACCGGCTGACCAGCCACCGCAGCGGCTGGGGGAGCGGCTCGACGGTGCCGAGGTCGGGGCAGGTGCCCACGATCACGGTGGCCCCGGCCTCCCGGAGCCGTCCGATGGCCCCGGCCAGGTGCGCGACGCACTCCCGCACGTCCTTGCGGTGGGTGACGTCGTTGCCGCCGATCACGACCATGGCGACGAGCGGCGACGGCACCCGCTCCAGGAGGGTGTCGACCTGCCCGTCGAGGTCCTGCGACTCGGCGCCGACGACGGCGACGTTGGTGAGCCGGGTCGCGCGCCCGGCGATGGCGGCGATGCCCTGGGCCACGGTGGCCCCGATGGTCTCCCGGCGGTGGTCGACGCCCAGGCCCGCCGCGAGGGAGTCGCCGAGCATGACCAGCTCGAGCGGCTCGCCCAGGCCCGCGCCATACACCCCGGAGTCCTCCGGGGCCGTCTCGAAGGGGGTGCCGACGACCTGGCGCACCATCCGCGCCTCGACCGCGAGCAGCCCGACGCCGGCGGCGCCGAGCCCGGCCGCCCCCGCGAGGCCGACGGCCCCACCCTTGCCCACCTGTGCCACGAGGCCCAGCGTCCTCACCCCGATCTGTCGTGCCGATGCGGTCCCGCACCCCTGTCCTGCGAGAACCTCCTGTCGAGGGTAACGATCGAGGCCCGTTGCGAGGTCCCAACTGGCGCAACACAATCCCAGCCGGGTCCGGTTCGTCCCGATCAGCCCACATAGATCCCCCGAGTTCGGCTCTCGTTCATGTCGTGGTGGCCGTCGGGTCGTCCGCAGCGCGTCAAATGTCGTGCATCTTCACCCCATCTGTTGCAGGAGGCGACATGACGGCTGCCGCGGCCACCACCACCGTCGTCGCGATGCCCGGATGGTGGAGCACCATCTCCGACGCGGAGCGCCAGGCCGCCCCCAGGCTGGCCGACCTCGACGTCGTCACCGCGTGCACCCACGTGGTGGACGGCATCGCGCTGGTCACCGCCGCCGTGACGGGCGCCGCCCCCCGCCTGCCCGGCACCCAGCACCGCTGGGCCCTCATGGCCCAGGACGCCGTCGCCGACCACGAGGCGCACTACGGCGGAAGGCTGTTCGTGTTCCCCGGGCAGTCCGAGCTCGGCGGCGCGATGACCGCCACGGAGCTGCTGGAGCGCACCGTCATCGACGAGCTCGTGGTCCCCGGGCACCCCTGGCCGATCGAGGGCGACGCCCGGATCGAGGGCCTGGACTTCGTCCGGCCCGTGTTCCGCCAGGGCGCGGTGGTGCTGACCCTGCGCCCGACGGGCTCGGGGCAGTTCCAGCCCTTCGAGAAGCGACGGACGGCGCGCGTCGGTCGCCTCTGAGCCTGGGCCCTTCCGACACCGGCCTGGTGATCGCCCGGCACCCGGGTCAGCCCACCAGCCACCTGGAGGGCATCAGGTCGCCGAGACGAACGACGTCGGTGTCGGTCACCGGCACCTCGGCCGACAGGTCCTCGGGGCCAGCTGCGAGATGAGCTCACGGCAGCGCCCGCACGGAGCCAGGACGTATGGCGTCGGCCGACCGCCACCAGCTCGCGGATCACGCCCTGGCCTGCCGTGAGCATCGCCGCGGCAGCGGCGTGCCCGGCGCAGAGTCCCAGGGAGGACGACGTGTCGACGCACACGCCGACGAAGACATCGCGGTGGGACGTCTCGATCGCGGCTCCGCTCGTGCCCCCGGCGGCACGAGCGGGCATGGCCGTGGACAGGTCTGGCGCGATAATGCGCGTATGTCATGGATGTCTCGTCGATGCGCCCGTCACGAACGCTCGCGCGTGCTGCAACGCCTCGGATCATGCTCTCGGTGCCGGCATACCTGGGCGGACCACCCAGGCGCGTGGCCCGGCCTGCTCGACGGGTGTCACGAGTGTGGCGTCGAGGCGGACCACGACCGACGAGACAGCGGGACGGTGTGCACGACACCGTGTCCCCTGCTCACGATGGGCCAGGTGCAGGCCCTGGAGAACCTGTGGGGCAGGGTCCCGGCCGGGGCCGGACCACCGAGCAACGACGAGGAGATGGCTTTCGCCGTCATCGACTCGTGGTTCGCCGGCGTGCTTTCCTCGCATGAAGCTGGCTCAGAAGCCCTGGACGAGCTGCAGCGGCTGATCCTTGACCCCGACACGCCACTGGCCACAAGCACCCTTGCCGAGGCGGCGCGCCGCATCTGCACCGGTTCGACAGGCCCTGCCGTGGACAAGGTCGCGGCCAACGCCCACCGGATGCCCCGCCCTTGATTCCCTGGCGCCGGGCCAGGTCCAGGCCAACTCCCGCGCCCTGGTGAACCGGATCGTGGTCGAGGCCAGCCACGCGGACGCCGCCCTGCGCCGGCGCCGATCCGCCTCGCGGTGGCCGGCGCCGATCCGCCTCGCGGTGGGCCCGACCGTCAGCGCAGGTCGAGGAGCATGGTGTCGGCCTCGCCGCAGCGCCCGACCGCGCGGAAGCCCAGCTGCTCGTAGAGCTCCGCCGCGCCGTTGCCGTCCTCCACGGACAGGCTGACGCCCTGGGTGCCCTCGGCCCGCAGCCGGTCGACCAGGCGCAGCAGCAGCTCGCGGCCGACCCCCTGCCGGCGGTGCGGCTCGAAGACGCACATGCTCAGCTCGGGGATGTCGTCCGCGACATACCCATAGCCGGGCTCGGTGCCCGAGAACCTCCGCGCCCAGGCCACGCCCACCGTCTCGTGGTCGTCCTGGGCGACCACCCCGACGTCGCCGCGCCGCCGCCCGAAGTCGACGAACAGGTGCGCCAGCTCGGGGATCTCGCGGATCTCCTCGCGGGTGTGGCGCACCCGCAGCCAGCTCGCGCACACCCAGGTGGCGACCTCCAGCAGCTCTTCGTCGTCGGCCGTGGCGTCCCGCCACTCCAGGGTGTCGAGCAGGCTCATCGCGGGGGTCGGACGTCGGTCCGGACCGGGTCCGTCTGGGCCGGCGGCGCCACGTCGGTCTGCGCCGGCAGGTCGGCGGCCGACACCAGGCCGACCGGGCAGGAGTAGCCGTTGGGCCCGTGGTTGCAGTAACCACCGGGGTTCTTGTGGAGGTACTGCTGGTGGTAGTCCTCGGCGAAGTAGAAGGGGCCCGCCTCGGCGGCCGGTCGCAGCTCGGTGGTGACGTGCCCGTGCCCGCGGGAGGTGAGCAGCCGGTCGAAGGCCTCGCACGCCGCCCGCGCCTGGGCGCCCTGCAGGTCGGTGGTCCAGTAGATCGCGGAGCGGTACTGCGTGCCGACGTCGTTGCCCTGGCGGTTGGCGGTCGTCGGGTCGTGGTTCTCCAGGAGCGTCGCGACGAGCCGGTCCGCCCCGACCACGGCGGGGTCGTAGGCCACCAGCACCGTCTCGGTGTGCCCGGTCCGTCCCGTGCACGTCTCCTCGTAGGTCGGGTGCGGGGTGAACCCGCCCATGTAACCCACCGCCGTGCCGACCACGCCGGGGACCTGCCACAGGATCCGCTCCAGCCCCCAGAAGCACCCGCCCGCGAGGTGGACGACCTCGGCCGGCTGCCCCGACGGGGTCGTCCAGGGGCCGGTCAGCGGCGCGTCCAGGAGGGCATGCCGGGCGGCGAGCCCCGGCATCGGGTCCGGCCGACCCGGCAGGGCCTGGTCGGCGGTCACCATCACGGGCTCGGGGCGTCCGAAGATCATGGCGCCGAGTGTCCCACGGCTGCTGGGGCGCCGTGGATCTCGGCATACCACCGAGACGTCCGACCCGGGGTCGGCCTGTCGGCAGCGCTGGATAGCCTGTCCGCCATGTCACAGATCCTCTGCGTGGACGTGGGCTCGACGTTCACCAAGGGGGTGCTCGTCGACACCACGACGGGCGCCCTCGTCGCGCGGGCCGAGACCCCCACCACCGTGCAGACCGACGTGCTCGACGGCTATCGCACGCTGCGGCAGCTGATCGCCGCCCAGCCGATCACCACCGACGGCGACCCGCGCGTCGTGGACGAGGTGCTCGTCAGCTCCAGCGCGGGCGGCGGGTTGCGGCTGGCGGTCGTGGGGTACGAGCGGCGGGTGACCGCGGAGGCCGGGCACCGGGTGGGTCTGAGCGCCGGCGCCAAGGTGGTCCACGTCGCGGCGGGCGAGCTGTCGGGGCTGGACGTGCGCGAGCTGCGGGCCGCCCGCCCCGACGTGGTGCTGCTGGTCGGCGGGACCGACGGCGGCAACGCCGACGTGCTGCTGCACAACGCCACCCGCCTGGCCCGGATGCGCGTGAAGACCCCGATCGTGGTCGCGGGCAACGTCGAGGTGCGCGACCAGGTGGCCGAGGTGCTCGCCTCCACCGGCAGGCGGTACGTCGTCACGGACAACGTCCTGCCCCGCATCGGCGTGATCGAGCCTGCGGGCGCCCGCCGCGCGATCCGCGAGGTGTTCCTGGAGCACGTCATCGGGGGCAAGGGCCTGTCCCGGGGCCGGACCTTCGCCCACCTGGTGCGGGCGGCCACCCCCGACGCGGTGCTCGCCGGGGTCGAGGTCCTGGCCGCCCGGCACAGCGGGGATGTGCTGGTGGTGGACGTGGGCGGCGCGACGACCGACGTCTACTCCGTGATCGAGCCGCAGGGCGAGGACGCCACGCTGCGTCGGCACGTGGTGGCGACGATGTGGGCGATGCGGACCGTGGAGGGCGACCTCGGCATGCGGTGGAACGCCCCCACCGTGGTCGAGGCGGCCGGCGCCGAGGGACTGCCGGTCACCCCCGAGCTCGAGGCGTATGCCGAGCGGGTGGGCGAAGCCACCGGGCACCTGCCCCAGGACCCGGGCGAGCACGAGCACGACGCCACGCTGGCCCGGCTCGCCGCCGTGATCGCCGTCCGCCGCCACGCGCGCCCCGACCGCCCCACCGGCGACGTCAGGCTGGTGCTCGGGTCCGGCGGGGTGCTGCGACACGGCGACCTGCTGAGCGGGGGCGTGCGGGCGGGCGGCCGCAGCGTGGCCGCCGACGTGCTGGGCGCGGTGACCTCGGACTGGGCGGGCGGCTGGCGGGTGCCGGACCGGGCACGGGTGGCCGTGGACCGGGACTACCTGCTGTGCGCCGTCGGGCTGCTCGCCGAGGTGGATCGCGAGGCGGCGGGCCGGGTGGCCGACCGCCTCCTGTGGCACCCCTGAGCGACGCGCCGCAGCCTCTCGGCGGACGACGACGGGCCCGCCTGCGCGCTGCAGACGGGCCCGTCGTCGGTGCGGTCAGGTCACGCCGGGTAGGGCTTGGCCTCCTTGATGGTGACCTCGATGATCTTGCCGTTGGGCGCCTCGTAGGACGCCTTGTCGCCGCGCTTCTTGCCGTTGATCGCGGCGCCGAGCGGCGACTTCTCGGAGTAGACCTCGAGGTCCTCGTCGCCGGCCATCTCGCGCGACCCCAGCAGGAAGGTCAGGTCGTCGCCGAAGAGGTCGACGGTCACGACCATGCCCGGCTCGACGATGCCGTCGTCCTTGGGCGCCTCCCCCACCTTCGCGGTCTGCAGGAGCTGGGTCAGCTGGCGGATGCGGGCCTCCATCTTGCCCTGCTCCTCCTTGGCCGCGTGGTAGCCGCCGTTCTCCTTGAGGTCGCCCTCGTCGCGGGCGGCCTCGATGCGCTTGGCGATCTCGGTGCGCCCGGGGCCGGACAGCTGCTCGAGCTCGCCCTTGAGGCGGTCGTAGGCCTCCTGGGTCAGGAAGCTCTGCGGAGCGGTGGTCTCGGTCACGGTGGTCTCCTGGTCTTCGGGGCCGCGGCGGCGGCCCCGAAAGCTCTCGTTCAACGAAGGAGCCGGGGCGCGCTCTGCGGCGACCCGGCACATGAAGCCCCGATGGTACCAACTGGACCCGCGCGAAGGTCGGACCCCGAGCCGTTGTGACGCAGCGTCCACCCCTGGCTCCGAGGAGGGGTCAGGCGCGGGTGCACCTCTTGATGGTGCCGGTGACGGCGCGGGAGGTGGTGCGGACGGTCACCTGCTTGCGGGTGACGGCGTGGCCGTCCGGGGGGAGGGTCGCCTGCAGCGTCCCGACCCGCCCGAAGGACCCGTCGAGGGCCTGGACCTCGCAGGTGACGGTCCACTCGGCAGGGCGGTCGACGTCGAAGGTCACGGTGACGGTGCGGTCGTCCACGACCTGGTAGCCCAGCACGCGCGGGGTGATCGCGCCGGAGGCGTTCTCGACCCCGATCCACACGAGCAGGGCGGTGAGCGGCACGAGCAGCAGCGCGGCCACCAGCCACCAGCGGCGGGTGCCGAGCCGGGGCACGGTGGGCTGGGTGAGCTCCTCGTCGTACGCGCTCTCGTCGGCGACCGGCGGGCGGTCTCCCGTGGTGCCGAGGTCGGACACGTCGGACTCCTTGCCGTCTGCTGGGGCGTCTGCGGGGGGCACAATGGTGCTCGCCCCCACCGTAGTCGCCCGGAAGGACCCCTCGTGACCGACACCGCCCGCGGCCCGCTGCGCCTGATGTGCGTGCACGCGCACCCCGACGACGAGTCGAGCAAGGGTGCCGCAGCCATGGCGCGCTACCGCGCCGAGGGCCACGAGGTGATGGTGGTGACCTGCACGGGCGGCGAGCGCGGCGACGTGCTCAACCCCCACCTCAAGAACGACGCGCACGTCCTGCGGGACCTGGCCGAGGTGCGGCGCCAGGAGATGGCCCGGGCCCGGGAGATCCTGGACGTCCAGCAGGTGTGGCTGGGCTTCGTGGACTCCGGTCTGCCCGAGGGGGACCCCTTGCCGCCGCTGCCGCACGGCTGCTTCGCCCTGGAGCCGCTGGAGTGCACGACCGAGGCCCTGGTGCGGGTGATCCGCGAGTTCCGGCCGCACGTCCTGACGACGTACGACGAGAACGGCGGCTATCCCCACCCGGACCACGTGATGACGCACACCGTCACCATGGCCGCGTGGGAGGCGGCGGGCGACCCCGACCGCTACCCGCACGCGGGCGAGCCGTGGCAGCCGCTCAAGGTCTACTACAACCAGACCTTCTCCAAGACGCGGGTCCTGGCGCTGCACGAGGCCATGCTGGCCGAGGGGCTGGAGAGCCCCTACGCCGACTGGCTCCACCGCTACGACGACCGGCCGGTCCGCACCGTGACCACACGGGTGCGCTGCGACGAGTGGTTCCCGGTGCGCGACGCCGCCCTGCTCGCCCACGCCACCCAGATCGACCCGGACGGCTTCTTCTTCGCCGTGCCGCTGGAGGTGCAGGCCCGGGTCTGGCCCTACGACGACTACGAGTGCGGCGTGTCGTACGTCCCGATCGTGGAGGGCGAGGACGACCTGTTCGCGGGGCTCGGTACGCTCGCGGAGGCCGACGCGATGGCCCGCCGCCCCGACCTCGTGCTGGCCTACGACGGGCGACCCGTCGACGACGCACACGCCGCCGGCGCCCGCCCGGACGACGCCGACGACGACGAGCAGGAGCGACGATGAACCCCGGTGGCAGCACCAACGACATCTACAACCAGATCGGGCCGGGCTTCGCGGCCTTCGTGGTGGTCTTCGCGCTGGCCCTGGCGGTGTGGTTCCTCGGGCGCAGCATGACCAAGCACCTGCGGACCGTGCGCTACGCCGAGGCGCTGGAGCAGCAGCGGGAGCAGGAGGCCGCGCCGTCGGTGGGGGACCGGCCCGGGGACGGTCCGGCCGGCGCGACCGGCACCTCCGGTCAGAAGGCCTAGTCGTGCGCACCAGCGCCAATCCGCTCTACTCCGCCTACGAGCGCCGGCTGCTCGGGCAGCTGCCCGCCGACCGGCTGCCGCGGCACGTCGGGGTGATGCTCGACGGCAACCGCCGGTGGGCCCGGGCCAAGGGCGCGGGCACGGCCGAGGGGCACCAGGCCGGCGCCGACCGCATCGAGCACCTGCTCACCTGGTGCGACGAGGTGGGCATCGAGTTCGTCACCCTGTGGCTGCTGTCCACCGACAACCTCACCCGCCCGGAGGCCGAGCTGGCCCCGCTGCTGGGGATCATCGAGTCGGCGGTGGCGTCGCTGGCCGAGCAGCAGCGCTGGCGGATCCGGCTGGTGGGGGCCCTGGACCTGCTGCCCCCGGAGACGGCGGTCCGGCTGCGGGCGGCGGAGGCGGCCACGGCCGGCCTCGAGGGGCTCGTGTGCAACATCGCGGTCGGGTATGGCGGGCGGCGCGAGATCGCGGACGCGGTCAAGGACCTGCTGCGCGCCGAGGCGGCCCGGGGCCGCTCCCTGGACGAGATCGTCGAGTCCCTGGACGTGGACCAGATCGCCGACCACCTCTACACCAAGGGGCAGCCCGACCCCGACCTGGTGATCCGCACGAGCGGGGAGCAGCGGATCGGCGGCTTCCTGCTGTGGCAGTCGATCCACAGCGAGTTCTACTTCTGCGAGGCCTACTGGCCGGACTTCCGCCGCGTCGACTTCCTGCGCGCGCTGCGGTCCTACGCGGACCGGGAGCGGCGCTTCGGGTCGTGACGCCACGGAGCCTGGCCCACGAGGACGTTCGGGGCTCGGCATACGGCTGCCGGACGCGCCCGGGCGCGGGGGAGCGCCGGGTGTCCTCGGGACGTGGTCGGTGAACATCTGCTGAATGCCAGGACATCCCGGTGCCCTGACCGGGCGCACCCGCCTGCCCAGCCCTAGCGTGAGGGCCATCCGGCGCACGGGCGCCGGGAGAAGGAGGCATCGTGGATCAGAGCAGCTCTCAGCAGCGCCGGACCTATGTCGTCGACACGTCCGTGCTGCTGTCCGATCCCAAGGCGATGACGCGGTTCGCGGAGCACGAGGTGGTGCTCCCGGTCGTGGTGGTGACCGAGCTCGAGGCCAAGCGTCACCATCCCGAGCTCGGCTACTTCGCCCGCCAGGCGTTGCGGCTCCTGGACGACCTGCGCGTCAAGGAGGGCCGGCTGGACGACGAGGTCCCCGTCGGTGACGCCGGCGGCACCCTGCGGGTGGAGCTCAACCACTCCGACCCGCGTGTCCTGCCGGATGGCTTCCGCCTGGGTGACAACGACACCCGCATCCTGTCGGTCGCCAAGAGCCTCGCCGACGAGGGCCGTGAGGTCACCGTGGTGAGCAAGGACCTGCCGATGCGGGTCAAGGCGGCGGCGGTCGGCCTGGACGCCGAGGAGTACCGCCACGAGTGGAAGGTCGACTCCGGTTGGACCGGCACCGCCGAGCTCGCCCTCACCGCCGAGCAGCTTGACGGGCTCTACGAGAGCGGCCGGGTCGAGGTGCCCGAGGCCAAGGAGCTCCCGGTCCACACCGGGCTGCTGCTGTCCTCTCCGCGCGGCAGCGGACTGGGCCGGGTCGGCGCGGACGGCGCGGTGCGGCACGTGCGCGGCGACCGCGACGCCTTCGGGCTGCACGGTCGCTCGGCCGAGCAGCGGATCGCGCTGGACCTGCTCCTGGACCCCGACATCGGGATCGTCTCGCTCGGCGGCAGCGCCGGCACCGGCAAGTCCGCCCTGGCGTTGTGCGCGGGCCTGGAGGCGGTGATGGAGCGGCGCCAGCACCGCAAGGTGATCGTCTTCCGTCCGCTGTATGCCGTCGGCGGGCAGGAGCTCGGCTACCTGCCCGGCACCGAGAACGACAAGATGGGGCCCTGGGCGCAGGCGGTCTTCGACACCCTCGGTGCGGTCGTGTCCGCCGAGGTGGTCGAGGAGATCATCGACCGTGGGCTGATCGAGGTGCTTCCGCTCACCCACATCCGCGGGCGGTCCCTGCACGACGCCTTCGTCATCGTCGACGAGGCCCAGTCGCTGGAGCGCAACGTCCTGCTCACCGTGCTGTCGCGCATCGGGCAGAACTCGCGGGTGGTCCTCACCCACGACGTCGCCCAGCGGGACAACCTGCGGGTCGGTCGCCACGACGGCGTGGCCGCGGTCATCGAGACGCTCAAGGGGCACCCGCTCTTCGCCCACGTCACGCTGACCCGGTCCGAGCGCAGCCCGATCGCGGCGCTGGTCACGGACCTGCTGGAGGGCTTGGAGATCTGAGGGCGGCCGGGACCGGCTGCGGACGGGCGGACCGTGTGAGGCAGGCCTCGGTGAGGTCTACCTAACTCGGGGCTAGACTCGTGACATGAGTCCTGCCACGACGCTGCAGTCGGTCCCGGAGCACCGCCCCGTGCGGCTGGGACCGGTCGACCTGCCGCTCGCCCCGCGTCGGCGGCTCGCGGAGCTGGGGCTGCGGACCGGAGCCACCGTGGAGGTCGTGCACCGCACGGCCGGCGGTGGGCGGGTCGTGGCGGTCGCCGGGGCCCGCATCGCCCTCGACCGCCGGACCGCGCAGGGCATCCAGGTCGTCGTCGCGGGGGAGCACGCATGACCGCCCCCTCCGAGGCGACCACGTCCGAGCGGGCCGAGGCCGTCGTCGTCGCGGGCGTCACCGGGTCGCCGCTCGGCGCGGCAGCCCCCGGCGCCACGTCCAGCCACGCCATCACCGGCAGCACCGTCCCCTCCTGCCACAGCGACGCGGGCGGCCCGGCCGCCGCCGCAGGCTCGCCGGTGGTCGCGCTCGCCGGCTCGCCCAACGTCGGCAAGTCCACCCTCTTCAACGCCCTCACCGGGGCCCGCCGCCAGGTCGGCAACTGGCCCGGCACCTCCGTCGAGGTCGGCCGCGGCGCCTGGCGCACCCCCGTGCCGGAGCTGGCTGAGGTCGACCTGGTCGACCTGCCCGGCGCCTACTCCCTCGACCCGGCCTCGCCCGACGAGGAGCTCACCCGGGCGCTGCTCGTCGACAAGCCCCAGGCCGAGCGACCGGACCTGGTCGTCGTCGTCGTGGATGCCGCCCACCTGGCCCGCAGCCTCTACCTCGTCGCCCAGGTCCGCGAGCACGCCCTGCGCGTCGTGGTGGCCCTGACCATGTCCGACGTCGCCGCCCGCCGCGGGATCGCGGTCGACCCCACCACCCTCGGCCAGGCGCTCGACCTGCCCGTCGTCACCGTCGACCCCAGGCGTCGCACCGGGACCGGGGACCTGGCCGGGGCCGTCGCCGCCACGCTGGCGCGCCCCGTGCCGGCCCCGCGGGCGGCGGCCCCCGGGCCGTCCTGCGGCCTCCCGCCGGACCACCCGGACGGCGCCGACCTGGTCGTCACCGTCGACCCCGTCGACGCCGAGCTGGCCCGCGCCGACGAGCGCTTCGCCTGGGTGGAGGCGGCGCTCGCCCGCGCGGTCCACGCCGACGAGCGCACCCGCACCGGATGGACCGACCGGCTCGACGCCGTCGTGACCTCACCGCTGTGGGGACCGCTGGTCTTCCTGGCCGCGATGTGGGGTGTCTTCCAGGTCACCACGACCGTCGCGAAGCCGCTGCAGGGCGGGCTCGACGCGTTCTTCAAGGGCCCCGTCAGCGAGGCCGCGCGCTCCGGGTGCGCCCGCCTGGGGCTGGGCGGCGGACCGGTCGAGGGCCTCGTCGTCGACGGTCTGGTCGCCGGTGTGGGGATGCTGCTGACCTTCGTCCCGCTGATGGCCCTGATGTTCCTGCTGCTCTCGCTCCTGGAGGACACGGGCTACATGGCTCGCGCGGCCGTGGTCACGGACCGGCTGATGCGGACCATCGGGCTGCCCGGGCGGGCCTTCCTGCCGCTGGTGGTCGGCTTCGGCTGCAACGTCCCCGCGATCGCCGCGACCCGCACCCTGCCCAACGCCCGGCACCGGCTGATGACGGCGCTGCTCGTGCCGCTCACCTCGTGCTCCGCCCGGCTGACGGTCTACGTGCTGCTGGCGACCACCTTCTTCCCCCGGCAGGCGGGCACCGTCGTCTTCGCGATGTACCTCGTCTCGATCCTGCTCGTCGTGGCCTTCGGCCTCGCGCTGCGCACCACCTTGTGGCGGCAGGTGGGGCAGGAGCCGCTGATCCTGGACCTGCCGCCCTACCAGCTGCCCCACCCCCGCCTCATGGCGGACCAGACCTGGCTGCGGCTCAAGGGCTTCCTGCGCACGGCCTCGGGCATCATCGTCGCGACCGTGGTGGCGATCTGGCTCCTGCAGTCCACGCCCATGCCCGGCAAGGGCACCTTCGGTCACGTCGAGACGGCCGACTCGGTGTATGCCGCGGGCGCCAAGGCCGTCGCCCCGGTCTTCACGCCCGCGGGCTACGGCGAATGGCGGACCTCCTCGGCCCTGGTCGTGGGCTTCGTGGCCAAGGAGGCCGTGATCTCCTCGTGGGCGCAGACCTATGCCGTGTCCGAGCCGGAGAGCGAACGTGCCCCGGGGCAACTCGGGGACGTGGTGCGGGCCGACGTCGAGCGCTCCTCGGGCGGGCACGGGCAGGCGGCGGCGCTGGCCTTCATGGTCTTCCTGCTGGCCTACACCCCCTGCGTGGCCACGCTCGCCGCCCAGCACCGCGAGATCGGCCTGCGGTGGACGGTCTTCGGCGTGGTCATGCAGCTCGCCGCGGCCTGGGTGCTGTCGGTCCTCGTCTTCCAGGTCGCGAGGCTGGTCCTGTGACCGCGCCCGCGACGGCCGGTCCGCTGCGGCAGGTGCTCGCCGCGCTGCAGTCCGGGGCCGGGTCCCTCGACCAGGTCGCCCGCAGCACCGGCCTGCCCCGGTCCTCCGTGGACGCCGCCGTCGACCACCTGGTGCGGATGGGGCGGGTGGACGCCCGGGAGCTGGCGACCGGGTGCCCCGACGGCGGGTGCGGCAGCTGTGCTTCCGGCACCGCCGACGGCGCCTCCGGGTGCGGGTCGGACGGCCCCTCACGGGGTCGCTCGGGTCCGGTCCTGGTGCAGCTGTCGGTGCGCCGCCCCCGCTGACCCTCAGAGCTTGCGGAGCAGCACCCGCCGCACCGAGTGGTCCTCGCCCTTGGTCAGCACCAGGCTGGCGCGACCGCGGGTGGTCAGCACGTTGTCGGCGAGGTTGGGGCCGTTGATCTCGTCCCAGATCCGCAGGGCGGTCGTGCGCGCCTCCTCGTCGGACAGCTCGGCATACCGGCGGAAGTAGGACTGCGGGTCGGCGAAGGCCGTCTCCCGCAGCGCCAGGAAGCGCTCGACGTACCACCGCTTGATGTGGTCGACCCGGGCGTCGACGTAGACCGAGAAGTCGAAGAAGTCGGACACGGCCAGCCCCACCCGGCCGTCGCGGCGCGGCTGCGGGGCCTGCAGGACGTTGAGCCCCTCGATGATCAGCACGTCCGGTCGCTCCACCGCGATGGTCTGGCCCGGGACGATGTCGTAGACCAGGTGCGAGTAGACCGGCGCCTCCACCCGGGCGGCCCCCGCCTTGACCTCGGCGACGAAGCGCAGCAGCGCGCGGCGGTCGTAGGACTCGGGGAAGCCCTTGCGGTGCATCAGCCCTCGCTCCTCGAGCACCGCGTTGGGGTAGAGGAAGCCGTCGGTGGTGACGAGCTCGACCTTGGGGGTGGACGGCCACCGCCGGAGCAGGTCGCGCAGCAGCCGGGCGGTCGTCGACTTGCCCACGGCGACCGACCCGGCGACCCCGATGACGAAGGGCGTCGCCGGCGGGGTGCGCTCCATGAGGAAGTCGCTGGTGACCTTGTGCAGGCCGCTGGTCGCATCGACGTAGAACGACAGGAGTCGCGACAGGGGGAGATAGACCTCCTCGACCTCGCGCAGGTCCAGGCTGACGCCCGCACCCGTGATCCGCTGGACGTCCTTGTCCGTCAGGGACAACGGGTGGCGGTCGCGCAGGCGCGCCCAGGCGGCACGGTCCAGCTCGACGTAGGGCGTGGACACGTGGCCTTCGGTGGACGACACCGGCTCATTGTGACGCATGGCGACCATGGGGCCCGCCGCGATCACGCAGGGGTGGCCCGACGGCGAGCCCGGGCCACCCTGGGACACGTGGGACCGCCGGGCCGTTATCGTGTGCGCCATGTGCGGAATCGTTGGATACGTCGGTCCCCGGGTGGACGGCAAGGCGGAGCAGGTCGTCCTCGAGGGACTCGCCCGGTTGGAGTACCGCGGCTACGACTCGGCCGGCATCGCGGTCGTGACCCCCGACGGGGTCCAGTCGGCCAAGAAGGCCGGCAAGCTGGCCAACCTGGTCGCCGAGCTGCAGGACAACCCGCTGGACCAGGGTGCGACGGCCATCGGTCACACCCGCTGGGCCACCCACGGCGGCCCGACCGACCAGAACGCCCACCCCCACCGCGGCGGCGCCGACCGCAAGGTCGCCCTCGTCCACAACGGCATCATCGAGAACTTCCACGCCCTGAAGACCCAGCTGCTCGCGGAGGGGGTGGAGTTCAGCTCCGAGACCGACACCGAGGTCGCCGCCCAGCTGCTCGCCCGGGCCTACCAGGGCGACCTCAAGCAGGCCATGCTCAGCGTCGTCAACCAGCTCGACGGCGCCTTCACCCTCCTCGCGGTGCACGCCGACGAGCCCGGCACGGTCGTCGCCGCCCGCCGCAACTCGCCCCTGGTCATCGGCCTCGGCGAGGGCGAGAACTTCCTCGGCTCCGACGTCGCCGCGTTCATCGGCTACACCAAGCGGGCCATGGAGGTCGACCAGGACCAGCTCGTCGTCATCACCCCCGACGAGGTCACGGTGCTGGGCTTCGACGGCACGCCCGCGCAGGGCAAGACCTTCGAGGTCACCTGGGACGCCGCCGCGGCGGAGAAGGGCGGCCACTCGTCCTTCATGGAGAAGGAGATCCTGGAGCAGCCCAAGGCGATCGGGGACACCCTGCTGGGGCGCACCGACGAGGACGGCCGACTCGTCCTGGACGAGATGAACATCGACCCCGAGCGGCTCGGCGCCATCGACAAGATCATCATCGTGGCCTGCGGGACGGCGTTCTACTCCGGCCTGTCCGCGAAGTACGCCATCGAGCACTGGACCCGGATCCAGACCGAGGTCGAGCTGGCCCACGAGTTCCGCTACCGCGACCCGGTGGTGGACGAGCACACGCTGGTCGTCTCCATGTCCCAGTCGGGCGAGACCATGGACACGCTCATGGCGGTCAAGCACGCCAAGGACCTCGGCGCGCTGACCATCTCCATCTGCAACACCTACGGCGCCACCATCCCGCGCGAGTCCGACGCGGCGCTCTACACCCACGCCGGCCCGGAGATCGCCGTCGCGTCCACCAAGGCCTTCACCGCCCAGATCGCCGCGTGCTACCTGCTCGGGCTCTATCTCGCCCAGCTGCGCGGCGGGGTGTATGCCGAGGACGCCCAGACCGTCATGCGCGAGCTCGCCGGCATCCCGGGCCACGTCGAGACGGTCCTCGCCTCGATGGACCGGGTCCGCGAGATCGCCCGCTTCATGGCCGACACCCGGTCGGTGCTCTTCCTCGGACGCCACGTGGGCTACCCGATCGCGCTCGAGGGTGCCCTCAAGCTCAAGGAGATCGCCTACATCCACGCGGAGGGCTTCGCCGCCGGCGAGCTCAAGCACGGCCCGATCGCGCTGATCGAGCCCGGCCAGCCGGTCTTCATCGTCATGCCGGCGCAGGACAGCCCGTACGACCTGCACGCCAAGGTCGTCTCCAACATCCAGGAGATCCGGGCCCGCGGCGCTCGCACGCTGGTCATCACCGAGGAGGGCGACGAGGCGGTCCGCCCCTTCGCCGACGAGGTGATCGAGGTGCCCCGCACGACCACGATGATGATGCCGCTGCTGTCGATCATCCCGCTGCAGGTCTTCGCCTGCGAGCTGGCGACGGCCAAGGGCCTGGACGTGGACCAGCCGCGCAACCTCGCGAAGTCGGTCACGGTCGAGTGACCATCGTCGGTGTCGGTGTCGACGTCGTCGACGTCGCCCGGTTCGGCCGGACCCTCGAGCGCACGCCCGGGCTCGAGGGTCGGCTGTTCACCGCGGGGGAGCGGGGGCTGCGCCCGGAGTCGCTGGCGGCGAGGTTCGCGGCCAAGGAGGCGCTCGCCAAGGCGCTGGGTGCTCCCGGGGACCTGGCCTGGCACGACGCCGAGGTCTGCCGCGGCGAGCACGGACGGCCGTACTGGTCGGTAACCGGCACCGTGCAGAGCCGGATGACCGCCCTCGGGGTGGCTAGGCTGCACCTGTCGCTCTCGCACGACGCGGGGGTGGCGTCGGCCTTCGTCATCGCCGAGGGCTGAGCCCCGGCCGCGCCCGCTCTCGCAGGAGGCACCATGATCCACGCCTGGTCCGTCGACGACGTCCGAGCCGCGGAGGAGCGTGCCGCCCGGGGGCTGCCCGACGACGAGCTGATGCAGCGGGCTGCCCAGGGGCTGGCTGCCGTGGTCGCGGCGCGGCTGCCCGCCGACCCGCACACGCAGCCCCTCGTCGTCGCCCTGGTCGGCGGCGGCAACAACGGCGGCGACGCGCTGCACGCCCTTGCCCACCTGGCCGCCCTCGTCGGCGAGCCGCTCGACCTGGTGGCCGTGCTCACCGGACCGCAGGCCCACGAGGCCGGTCTGGCCGCGGCCCGTGAGGTGGGCGTGGAGGTCCACGACGCCACCACCGAGCCCGGCCGGGACGCGGCCGTGGAGATCCTCGGCCTGGCCGACGTGGTGCTCGACGGGGTCTACGGCATCGGCGGCCGGGCGGGGCTGCCCGACCTGGTCGCCGCCCTCGTCGACACGATCGCCGAGGACGCCCACGTCGTCGCCGTCGACGTCCCCTCCGGGGCCGACCCCGGCGGCGAGGTCCCCACGGGCGAGGGGGTCTGGGCCGACGAGACCGTGACCTTCGGCGGCCCCAAGCCGGTCCACGTGCTCGGTACGGCCGACCGCTGCGGCCTGCTCACCGTCGTCGACATCGGGCTCGACCTGGACGAGGTGACCCCCGCCGCCCAGCGCCTCGAGCACGACGACCTGGCCCTGCTGTGGCCGGTGCCCGGTCCTCAGGACGACAAGTACTCCCGCGGCGTGCTCGGCGTGGTCGCCGGCGGCGAGAGCTACACCGGGGCTCCGGCCCTGTGCGTCACCGCGGCGGTCGAGGCCGGCGCCGGCATGGTCCGGTACGTCGGACCGCCCGGACCCACCGCCCTCGTGCGGCAGCTCGTCCCCGAGGCGGTCCACGGCGCCGGGCGCGTGCAGGCCTGGGTGGTCGGCCCCGGCCTCGACCCCGCCCCCGAGTCCTGGGACCGGCTCGGCCTGGACCAGGTCGCCGCCGCCCGCCGCGCCCTGGACGGCGACCTGCCGTGCGTCGTCGACGCCGGCGCCCTCGACCTGCTCGACGGACCCCGCGAGCACGCCGGCGCCCGCACCCTGCTCACCCCGCACGCGGGGGAGCTCGCCCGCCTGATCAGCCGCGTCGACCCCGACGTCACCGAGCTGACCCGCGAGCAGGTCAGCGCCGAGCCGGTGCGCTGGGCGCGGCGGGCCGCCCAGCTGCTGCGCTGCACCGTGCTGCTGAAGGGCGGGACGACCTACGTCGTGCCGCCGCCGGGCTCGGGGCTGCCGGTGCGCGCCCAGGCCGACGCCCCCGCCTGGGCGGGGACGGCCGGGTCCGGGGACGTCCTCGCCGGGCTTGCGGGCGCCCTGCTCGCCGCCGGGCTGGACCCGCTCGACGCCGGCTCGCTGGCTGCCCTGGTCCACGGGGTCGCGGCCCACGACGCCAACCCCGGCGGCCCGGTGCGTGCCCTCGCCATCGCCCAGCAGCTGCCGCGGACCGTCGCGCGGCTGCTCGCCCGGCCGGAGGCGCGACGATGAGCGCGCCCCGCGACTACGCCGGCGAGCTGCGCATCGACCTGGCGGCCATCAGCGCCAACACGCGCCGGCTGGACGAGCTCGCGGGGGCCGCGGGCGTCATGGCCGTGGTCAAGGCGGGCGGGTACGGCCACGGGCTGGTCCCCGCGGCGTTGGCGGCCCTGCGCGGCGGAGCCACCTGGCTCGGCGTCGCCCAGCTCGCCGAGGCCTTCGAGCTGCGCGGGGCGGGCATCACGGCCCGGGTCCTGGCCTGGCTCTACACCCCCGGCGCCGACCTCGCTCGCGCGGTGCGCGAGGACGTCGACCTGGCGATCTCCACCCCCTGGGGTCTCGAAGCGGCCGCCGGCGCGGCCCGGTCCGAGGACCGCGTCGCCCGGCTGCACCTCAAGGTCGACACCGGGCTCGGGCGCAACGGCGTCTTGCACGGCCCGGACTACACCGCGCTGCTGGCCCGCGCCCGCGAGCTGGAGGCCGAGGGCCCGGTGCAGGTCGTCGGCCTCATGCAGCACTTCGCCTACGCCGACTCCCCGGAGCACCCCGAGGTGCTGGCGCAGGTCGAGCGCTTCGACGCCGCCGTCGCCGAGGCCGAGCGCGCGGGCTGCCGTCTCGAGGTCCGCCACCTCGCCAACTCCGCCGCCACCCTGACCAACCCCGCGCTCGCCTACGACCTGGTGCGGCCCGGCCTCGCGATCTACGGCCTGTCCCCGGTCCCGCACCTCGGCGACCACGAGCGCTACGGGCTGGCCCCCGCGATGACCTGGACCGCGCCGCTGTCGCAGGTCAAGGCCGTCCCTGCCGGGCAGGGCCTGTCCTACGGGCACACCTACGTCACCGAGCGGGACACCCGCGTCGGGGTGGTCCCACTGGGGTATGCCGACGGCATCCCGAGGGCCGGCAGCGGTGTCGGACCGCTGCAAGTCGCCGGTCGTCGGCATACGGTCGCCGGACGCGTGTGCATGGACCAGCTGGTCGTCGACCTCGGCCCCGACTCGACCGCCCGCGAGGGCGACGAGGTGGTGATCCTCGGGGACGGCCGGGACGGCGCGCCCACCGCCCAGGACTGGGCAGACGCCACCGGGACCATCGGCTACGAGCTCATCACGCGGGTGGGTCCCCGGATCCCCCGCCGGTATGTCGCAGGGGAGTCGTCGTGGGCCCTGACCTGAGCCACCTCACCCGCGTGGTCACCGGCCTCGGTCTCGGGCTCGGCACCGCCGCGGCCGGGGTCACCGGCATCACCTCCCGGTCCCGGTCTCTGGCCGACGAGGTCGAGAACGTCGAGGCGACCTATGCCCACCTGTGCGACGAGGAGCGGGTGGTCGTCTCCGAGGACGGCACGGTCCTGCACGTGGAGGTCGACCTGCCCACGGACCTGGACCCCGCCCGCCCGGTCGTCGTCCTGTCCCACGGCTACACCCTCTCGACCAAGGCCTGGATCTTCGTGCGTCGTCGCCTGAAGGA
This sequence comes from Arsenicicoccus dermatophilus, assembly GCF_022568795.1. Taxonomy (NCBI): domain Bacteria; kingdom Bacillati; phylum Actinomycetota; class Actinomycetes; order Micrococcales; family Intrasporangiaceae; genus Arsenicicoccus; species Arsenicicoccus dermatophilus. Next base: position 782,023 of record NZ_JAKZHU010000001.1, read on the forward strand.
CGCGGGCTACGAGGTCGTCTGCTGGGACCAGCGTGGCCACGGCCGCTCGGGCGCGGGCAGCCGCGACTCCTACCGCATCGACGTGCTCGGCCGCGACCTGCGGGCCGTGGTCGACGAGACCTGCGCGGGCCGCACCTTCGCGCTGGTCGGGCACTCCATGGGCGGTATGACGCAGATGGGCTTCGGGCGTCAGTTTCCCGAGCTGGTCCGGGAGCGCTGCGTCGCCGTGGCCTTCGTGGCGACGAGCAGCGGCGGGCAGGGGGAGGACCGGGTCGCGCTCGGCGACCTGCTGGGCCGGGCCGCGCAGCGCCTGGGCCCCTACGCCCTGGCGCCGCTGACAGGCCGGCAGGCGGTCGTGGAGCAGGCCCGGCGGGTGGCCCGCCAGCTGGAGCACTTCTTCACCTATCGCTACTCCTTCGCCTCGCCGGTGCCGCCGAGCCTGCTGCACTACGCCTCGGACATGATCATGTCGACGCCGGTGGAGGTCATGCAGGGATTCCTGCGGACGCTGTCCGAGCACGACGAGCGGGAGGCGTTGGCGTCGTTCGCCGGCATCGAGGCCCTGGTCGTCAACGGCGACTGCGACCTCATGCTCCCGCCGTCCCACAGCGAGCGGATCGTGCGCCGCCTGCCGGGCGCCGAGCACGTCGTCGTCAGCGACGCGGGGCACCTGCTGATGCTCGAGCACCCCGAGGTGGTGAGCGACCAGATCCTGGCGATGCTCGAACGTGCCGCCCGGCACGAGCCGCTCGGGGAGCGCACCAGGGTGCAGGTCACGGACCTCGCCCACCGCCGCACGAGCCGGTCCCGGCGCCACCAGGCCGAGCGGCGCGAGCAGCGGCGGCGCGCCCGTGAGCAGGTGGAGCTCGCCACCGAGCAGACCCGGGCCGAGCTGGCCCGGCAGGCCCAGCGGGTGGTCCGTGGACGCCGGGCGTCCGGGAGCACCCGGGTGACCGAGGAGGATCCGTCATGACCACGCTCTCGCTGCCCACCGCCGAGGACACCCGACGGCTCGGCCGCGCGCTGGGGGAGGAGCTGCGCGCCGGGGACCTGGTGCTGCTGACCGGTGACCTGGGGGCGGGCAAGACCACCCTCACGCAGGGGCTCGCCGAGGGCCTGGGCGTCCGGGGACCCGTCACGAGCCCGACCTTCGTCATCGCCCGGGTCCACCCCTCCTTGGTGGGGGGGCCCGCGCTGGTCCACGTCGACGCCTACCGTCTCGCCGGAGCCCTCGACCTGGACGATCTCGACCTGGACGCGTCCGTCGAGGATGCGGTGACGGTGGTCGAGTGGGGCCACGGGATCGCGGAGCTGCTGAGCCCCGACCGTCTGGAGCTGGAGCTCACGGGAGAGACCGAGCGGACGGTCCGCCTGACTGCCCACGGAAAGCGCTGGTCTGATCACGCCGTGCAACTTCTGACGAGGCTGAGTGCCACCTTGGAAAGCTAGCGAAGAGATCGGTCTGCTCGGGTGACCGGATGTGAGGGGATGTGTCCTCATGAGCGCCGATTTCGTCATAGAAGGCTACTTTTAGTATTCGACGTGTCGCATACGGGTGGAATCAGGTTCTTGTCCTCAGATGTTCACGACTCAGGTCTGGTAGCCCTATCGGGCTAGGAACTACGGTCAGACGGGTCACTATCCGTGCACCGGCTCCAGATCACTCATCTCCAGCGAGGTCGCCCATGCATCGCCGCCCCCTGTCCGCTCGAACCCCGGCGGCCCGGTCGCTCGCCGCCCCGGCGCTGCTGTGCGCGATCGCTCTGAGCGCCTGCTCGGGTGGGGGTCAGACGACCTTCACCTCGAGCAGCACCGGTGCTCCGGCGGCCACGTCGGCGGCCTCCGCCGCCGCCACCTCGCACGAGGCCGTCACGGTCGGGGTCCTGGACAAGGCCGTGGCAGAGGCCCGCCAGGCCCCCGCGCTGAGCAAGGCTGCCGACGACCAGGTCCGCGGCTGGCTCAAGGCGGCGTGCGCGGCTCACCTCGCCGGCATGCCGGACGCCCAGGTCCCCGCCGCCGTGGCCCAGGACATGCAGGTCCTCGGCGGCAACGCCCAGGCCGGTGCCCAGGCCGTCGTGCCCGTCGCCCGCAAGCTGCTCTGCCCCTGAGATCCGTGCCGCTCGCCGCGCCCCCAGGACCCTTCCCTTCCGTCGCTTCCCCCTCCAGGACCCGATCATGACCGCCACCTTGTCCCCATCCCCCTCGACCGGCCACGACGAGTCGGCGGCCACGGCCGCGGACGACTACTCCCTCCAAAGGGTTCCGCCCGAGGCCCGCTACGGCTGGTTCTCCGTGGCCATGCAGCGCTTCGGGATGCTCTCCGCGCTGGCCCAGTTCATGCTCGCCGCCTCCATCGGCATCGGCCTGTCCTTCTGGGACGCCATGCTGGCCATCACCATCGGCTCGGTGGTCCTGGAGGCCCTCACCATCCTCGTCGGGATCGCCGGCCAGCGCGAGGGCCTCTCCACCTCGCCGCTGGCCCGCTGGTCCGGCTTCGGGACCGGTGGGTCCGCCATCGTGGGCGTGGTCATGGCGCTCAGCCTCGTCGGCTGGTTCGCCATCCAGAACGCCGTCTTCGCCGAGGGCCTGCACCGGATCGCTCCCGCGATCCCGCTGTGGGCGCTGTGCATCCTCGGCGGCCTCATTGTCACCGGGATCGTGGTCTTCGGCTTCAACGCCATGAACTGGGTGGCCTGGGTGGCCGTGCCGGCCTTCCTGGGCCTGTGCCTGTGGGCGATCTACTCCGAGCTGTCCAACCACACGCTGGGCGAGCTGCTGTCCTCCGGGCCCTCGGGCACGCCGATCTCGATGGGAGCGGCCACCACCATGGTGGCGGGTGGCTTCATCGTGGGTGCGATCTTCACCCCGGACATGTCGCGCTTCAACCGCACCCCGATGGACGTCATCAAGCAGACCATCGTCGGCGTGACCTTCGGGGAGTACTTCGTCGGCGTGGTCGGGGTCCTGCTGGCTCACGCGCTCAAGGTCTCCGTCCCGGCGGACGCCGGCGTGATCGTCGGGATCATCCAGTCCACGTCCGGCGTGATGGGCGTCCTCGTGCTGGCGCTGTCGATCATCAAGGTCAACGACTGGAACCTCTACCCCTCCTCGCTCGGCATCGTCAACGCGGTGCACGTGCTGACCGGTCGTCACATCAACCGGGGGATCGTGGCCGCTGGCCTCGGCGTCCTGGGGTCGGTCCTCAGCGCCATCGGCATGGCGGAGCACATCACCCCCTTCCTGCTCGAGCTGGGGGTTCTGTGCCCGCCCATCGCGGCGATCCTCATCGCCGACTACTTCGTGTGCCGCTCCTGGCGCGGCGAGCTCGACGCGTCCCGGGCATCGGGCGCATTGCCCGCCACGGCACCCCGGTGGGTGCCCGCCGGTCTGGTCGCCTGGGTGGTCGGCTGGCTGGCCGGGCGCTGGGCGTCGGCCAACCCGCAGCTCCTCGACGGCTGGCTCGTGCCGGCACTGACCTCCGTCCTGGTCGCCTTCGTGGTCCACGTCGCCCTCGGTCGTCTCGGTCTGGCCCGCGGCGTGGGGATCCACGAGACGCACTGACCTGGGCGATCACCCCAGCAGTCCCCATCTGACCTGCTCTGCCGCACGACGGATCCGGCGCACCGCTCGGTCCATCCCCCAAGAAGAGAAGGAACTCCCACTGATGCACCTCTCCCGCAAGACCAGTCGCTCGCTCCTCGCGGGCGTGCTCGCCACCGGGGTCGCCTCGTCGATGGCTCCCAGCCTGGCCTCTGCCGCGGTCGCCTCGCCCGCGACCGCCTCCGTCCGTGCCGCCGCGGTCGCCGCCGGTGGCACCGTCATCGACGTCAACAAGTCCAACCTGGCCGAGGTCAAGGCCATGTCCAAGGACCGCCCCGTCGTCATCCTCGTCACCGCCCCGGCCTGGTGCGGCTACTGCAAGAAGCTCGACCCGGTGATCCGCAAGTTCAACGCCGACGACGCGGGCAAGTGGGTCCTGGCGATCATCGACGTCGACAAGGCGGGTGGCGCCGAGAAGGAGTTCGGCGCCGACGGCTACCCCACCATGGTCCCGTGGGGCAAGAACGGTGAGATGAAGGGCACCGGTCGCATGGAGGGCTGGGCCGGCGAGTCCGGCACCCGCGAGTGGCTGGACGCCATGCTCAAGGAGTACGGCCCGACCAACACCCCGGCGCCGACCAACACCCCGGCGCCGACCAACACCCCGGCGCCGACCAACACCGCGCCGCGTCCCACCCAGACGCCGCGTCCGACCGAGACGCCGCGTCCGACCGAGACGCCCACCCCGCTGCCCACGAAGCCGCGGCCCACCCAGACGCCGACCACGCCCGCGCCGACCGGCACCGAGCCGGGCCCGGTGCCCACCAGCACCGCCCCGGTCCCGGTGCCCACCACCGAGCCTGCCCCGACCACGACGGCCCCGGCTCCCACCACCACCGGCCCCGCCCCGACCACGCCCGCCCCCGGTGACGGCACCCTGCCCGAGCTGCCCCCGGGCGCCGTGCAGCTGACCGACAAGAACTTCGACGAGGCCGTGATCAAGGAGTCCGCCAAGCGGACCGTGATCATCGACTTCTCCAAGGACAAGTGCGAGCCGTGCCTGGCCATCGCGCCGCTGCTGGACGAGAAGTACCGCAAGGACGCGGGGAAGTGGCAGTACACCCGCCTCGACGGCACCCAGTTCCCGGAGCTGTGGAAGAAGTTCGACAACCCGTGGTTCCCGACGCTCGTCGCCATGCGTGACGGCAAGGAGATCTCGCGTCGCGCCGGCTACGAGGGTGACGCCGAGGCCGTCAAGGCCTGGATCGACTCCGTGGCCGAGGGCAAGGCCCCCGCGGTCGACCCGCTGGTCATGGACCTCAAGTCCGAGGAGGACTGGAACTCGATCGTCTCCATGTCCAAGCGCCACCCGGTCGCCATCCGCGCCCACCTGGACAGCTACCTCAAGAGCTCCAAGCGCAGCGGTGAGGCCGCCAAGAAGATCGCCAACGGAGATGGCGGCAAGTGGACCCTGGCCAACGTCGACATGGCCGGTCCCGGTGCCTACCTCCTGGCCCGCAAGGGCGTCCGCGTGACCACGGTCCCGCAGATGTTCGTGTTCTACAACGGCAAGGTCCAGCTCACCCCGCTGAACGGCCCCGCCGACGAGGCCAAGATCCGCGAGTGGGTCAACACCATGCTGAGCACCCACTACCCGCCGGCCTGAGCCGCGGGCTGATCCCCAGCACCACCCTCGGTCCGGCCGGGGCGCGGCTCACGTCGCGCCCCGGCCGGACCCGTCCTCCCTGCGCCAACCATCCCTGAACCGCCATCCACCACTACCACCGAGGAGCATCATGACCACCGAGAACAGCACCCCCGCCGCCGAGCACCAGCGCTGGCGCGAGGCCCGTCACGCCGCCGTCACCGGACCGCACGGCAACCTCGCCCTCGTGGGCTTCCTGCAGGTCACCGAGGAGCCGGAGCGGCTCGAGCAGATCCCGGCGACGGTATGGCGCGTCGGTGACGCCGACGGGATCATGGTCACCGCCGACGCCGCCGACGAGGTCCGCCTCGACGGGGAGCTCGTGGACGGCGACCGGGCCTGGGCCCGGCTGCGTCCCGACGGCACCCCGATCCTGACCTGGCAGGGCCTCGCCGCCGATGCCTTCTCGCTGGACGGCTCCGCCTTCGAGGTCCGCGTCTACGACCCCTCCGCCCCTCGTCGCGCCGAGTTCGAGCGCATCGACTGCTACGACTACGACCCCGAGCTGGTGGTCCCGGCCCGCTTCGTCCGCGATGCCGAGGTGCACGCGGTGCCGTGGGAGTTCAGCCGTGGCAGCGACAGCGGCGCGCTCAAGCAGGTGCCCGGCAGCGTGCGGTTCACCCTGGGTGGCGAGGAGCACGAGCTCGCGGGCTTCCTCGACGGCCGGGTGCTCGTCATCGTCTTCGCCGATGCCACCACGGGTCCCGAGTCCTACGCGCCCGGTCGCTTCCTCAAGCTCGACATCCCGCAGGACGGCGAGCTGGAGCTCGACTTCAACCAGGCCTTCGTGCCGCCGTGCGGGTTCTCGGACTTCTACTCCTGCCCGCTGCCGCCCGCCGGGAACCGGCTCAGTGTGCCCGTCCGTGGCGGGGAACGGCGTGTGATCTGGCGCGAGCAGCAGCAAGCCTGAACGAGCTGAGGGTGGCCACGAGCGCGAGCGCCGTGCCCACCCAGGGCAGCGTCTGGGTCTGGCCGGCGTCCACGAGCACTCCGCCGAGGGCGCCGGCCACCGCGACGCAGAGGTTCCAGGTGGTGACCACCAGGGCCTGACCGATCTCCTGGGACTGTCCGCAGATGCGAGCCGAGGCGGTCTGGAAGATCGTGGGGGCGCCCCCGAAGGCCATGCCCCACACCGCCACGACCCCGAGCACGGCGAAGAGCGGTCCGGCGGGCACCAGGAAGCACGCGGCGAGGCACGCCACCAGCCCCGCGCAGACCAGGGTGGCCAGCAGCTGCAGGTGCCGGTCCACGTGCTTGCCGACCAGCGCCAGGCCGATGACGGCCACCAGCCCGAAGGCCAGGAGCAGGACGTCGAGCCGCAGGTCCTTGCGCCCCTGGGTCAGAGCGGGCAGGAAGGTGTAGACCACGTTGTGCGCGGTCGAGTAGAACGCGGTCACGGCGAGCACGCGGCCGAGCCCGGGCAGGGTGAGCACGCTGCCCAGTCCGGGCCGCTCCCCACCGCGCGGCTCTCCGGGGATGCGAGGCAGCGAGGCGATGGCGAGGAGCAGGACGAGCGCGGCCAGCGCGGACACGGCGGCGAAGGAGAGCCGCCACCCGAGCATGCTGCCGAGGAGGCTGCCGAAGGGGATCCCCAGCGCGAGCGCCATGGGCGTGCCGGCCATGGCGATCGCCATGGCACGGCCTGCGATCCCCGGGACCACCAGGCGGGTGGCGTAACCCGCCAGCATCGCCCACAGCAGGCCGGCGCAGGCACCCGCGGCGAACCGGGCGACGGTGAGGATCATCAGGTCTGATGACACGAGGGGCACGCTGTTGGTGACCACGAAGGCGAGCAGGGTCGTCAGCAGGAGGGTCTTGCGGTTCACGGACCGGGTCAGCGCGGTCATGGGTATGGCGGCCAGGCCGCACCCCACGGCATAGGCCGTCACCAGCTGGCCGATGATCCCGTCCGTCCAACCGAGCCCGGCCCTCATGGACGGGGTCACCGCCACGGGCAGGGCCTCGGTCATCATCGTGATGAAGCCGGCCGCGGCCATGAGCAGGAGCTGACCGACGGGAGGCTTCTCGCGGGGGACGTAGCCGCCCTGGTCGCGGGGAGCCACCCGCGTGTGCGACCCGGTGGTGCGGCGGGTCTCGGCGCGCGTCAGGGGACCCGTGGGCTCCTGGTCCTCGCGGCTGCGACCCACCCGGCTCGTCGGGCCGGTCGTCTCCGACGTGCGGCGCATCTCGGCGCGGGTGCGGGTCTGGGTGGACTGCCGGGTGGGCGGTGCGCCCCGCCTCGCCGGGCGACCGGGCCTCGACGGCACCCGGTCGTCGAGCTCGTCGTCCTCGTCGTCGAAGACGGGGCGGAAGTGCTCGGTGCGGGGTCCGTCGTCGGGCTCGTCGAGCCGGTAGTCCTGGTCCTCGGGGTCGTCGTAGACCGGGCGGAAGACCTCGGTGCGGGGTCCGTCGTCGCGGCTCCCGGGGCGGTAGTCGTCGTCGTAGACCGGCCGGAAGATCTCGGTGCGGGGCGCGTCGAGCGGGTAGTCGTCGTCCTCGTCGTCGTGGAGGTCGTCGGGGTCGTCGTAGACCGGGCGGAAGTGCTCGGTGCGGGGTCCGTCGTCGCGGCTCCCGGGGCGGTAGTCGTCGTCGTAGACCGGTCGGAAGATCTCGGTGCGGGGCGCGTCGAGCGGGTAGTCGTCGTCCTCGTCGTCGTGGAGATCGTCGTAGACAGGGCGGAAGATCTCGGTGCGGGGTTCCTCGTCCACCGCAGCGGCCCCGCGGTCGGGGTAGCTCCGGTCCGGGGTCCACGAGGAGCTGCGGTCGTGGTGGACCGTGCTGCCGTGCGCCCCCCGGGTCCACGAGGTGCTCCCGGCAGCCGGGTCGGCGCCCTGCTCCGGCAGGTAGTCCTCGTCGTCCTCGTCGTAGAGGTCGTCGTCCTCGTCGTAGGGGTCGTCCTCGTCATACCGAGAGCGGTCGAGGACGGGGGTGAACAGCTCGGTGTGGGCGCCGGGGTAGCGGTCCTCGGCGGGCGGTCCGGCGTCGGGCGCGGGGGAGAACGACCGGTCGTCGATGGACGAGCCGTAGGAAGGTGCGTCGTACGAGGACGAGCCACCGTAGGAAGGCGACTCGTAGGACGTGGGCGCGTCGTAGCTCTCCCGCCGGGCGGAGGGATAACCGGCGGGTGGGCTGAAGGCCGTGGGGGAGGTGTAGTCCGTCGGCGAGGTGAAGGCCGTGGGTGAGGTGTAGTCCGTCGGCGAGGTGAAGGCCGTGGGTGAGGTAGGGCTCGGGCGGGGGTCGTACGACGCCGGCGACTCGTAGGTCCGCGAGGACTCGTACGCCGGTCGCTCGTAGGACGCAGGGGTCTCGTACGACCTCGGGAGCTCCTGGCTCGCGTGCCGGGAGGTGTACTCCGCCGGACCGGCGTACGAGGTGGGCGAGCCGCCGGAGGTGGGGCCGTCGTAGTCCGCGGGCGCGTCGTAGCTCCCCCTCGGGGAGGTGTGGCGGGCGGGCGGCTCGTAGGACGCGGGGGAGTCGTAGTCGGACGGGGACTCGAAGGTCCCCGTGGACCGGCGGTAGGACGACGGAGCGGAGGAGGTGTCGGGGGAGTAGCTGCCGGCGGGGTCGACGTCCGGGCGGTAGGTGGGCGACGAGGTGTAGGACGTCGCCCCTCCGGGCCTGGACCCGCCGTCGGGCACCGGCCGGATCAGCTCGGTGAGAGCGGGGCCACCGGGCGGGCTCCCGTCGCGGTCGTCGTAGGACCGCCCGGTCGGGGGCAGGTGCTCCCGCCGGGGGAGGTGCCCGGGCGCACGGGGTCGCGGTAGACCGGGATCAGCTCGGTGCGCGGCTCGTCGGGCGAGCCGGCCAGGTAGTAGTCCTCGTCCACGGGAGGCAGGTACTTCGACATGGTGTCGTGCACCGAGCCCCGGTGGCCGTCGTCGAGCGGCACGGAGGTGGTGCGGTAGCTGCGCGTCGCGCCATAGGCGGCGGTGGCCCCTGACGGGTCGATCCGAGGGTCCTGGGGATCGCGTGCATCCCGTCCGTCCCGGCTCTCCCGCCCCTCGCGAGGCCTGCCGCGGTGCGTGTTGCGGGTCGCGGCTGGCTCCACGGCGCCTCCTCATGTTGGGGGTGTCGGTCGATCGTTACCCGCCGTGTCCGCGGGCGCAATGGCCCTCCCCCCAGCAGGAGGACATATTATTACTTTTAGCGCCTATATGATGCTATAAGTAGTGCTTCTTGTGATGGTCAGTGACGAATGGTGCGTAAGGTCGTACCCTCGGGGTATGGACCTCCTGACGTTGGGTGACGAGCATGTCGTGTCCCTGACCACCTTCCGTCGCAGCGGCGAGGCGGTCAGCACCCCGGTCCGGATCGGCCGCGACGGCGAGCAGCTGGTCGTGCTCACCCCGGACGGGACGGGCAAGACCAAGCGGCTGCGGCATACCCACGCCGTCGTCCTGCGGCCCTGCGACCGCCGCGGCCGGGTCGCGCCGGGCGCACCCTCGGTGCGCGCCACCGCCCGGGTGGACCGGGATCCGGCGCTGCTCGCCCGCACCCGGGCGATCCTCGCCGCCAAGCACCGGCTCGAGTTCCACGGCTTCATGCTCGTCGAGCGGCTCGTGCGTCGACGCAGCCCGGCCCGCGTCGTCATCACCGTCCACCCACGATCCGGTTGACCCTGCCACGGAGGCAGCAGGCAGTCTGAGCACATGCTGCGTCACTTCGGTTTCCCGCCCGTCGGCGACCACCGCCGGTTCGTCGTCGCCCTCACGGTCGACGCGATCGGCTCCGGTGTCTTCATGCCCCTGTCGATGCTCTACTTCCTGCGCACCACCGACCTGCGGCTCGAGCAGGTCGGGGCCGCCGTCTCGATCGCCGCCGCCGTGGCGCTGCCGGTCGTCCTCCTCGTGGGACAGCTCGTGGACCGGCTGGGGCCGCGCTCGATGCTGCTGGCGGCCAACGCGATCCAGGCCACGGCGTATGCCGGCTTCCTGCTGGTCCACGACGTCGCCGGCATGCAGACGGTGACCATCCTCGCCGCCCTGGGTCAGGCGTGCTTCTGGGGCTCCTTCGGGCCGATGCTGGCCGCCATCACCCGCGAGGGCGAGCGGGAGCTGTGGTACGGCTTCGTGGGGGCCCTGCGCAACCTCGGCTTCGCGGTGGGCGGGCTGGTGGCGGGGCTGGTGATCGCCGTGGGGACGACGACGGCCTACCACGGCGTGGTCGTCGCCAACGCGGTGTCCTTCGCCCTCGCGCTCGTCCTGCTGGCGGACGTGCCCGTCCAGGCGCCCGCCCGCACCGCCGGGCAGCACCCCCTCGCCGGTCTCGGCATGGTGCTGCGGGACGCCCCCTACGCCGTGCTGCTCGTCGCCAACCTCGGTTATGCCCTGTGCGGGCTGGCGCTCAACTACGCGATGCCGGTGTATGCCGCCGACCGGCTCCAGCTGCCCGGCTGGGTGACCGGGGCGATCTACACCCTCAACACCGTGCTGGTCGGCCTCGGCCAGGGCCTGGTGGTGCGCGCGATGACCGGCCACCGCCGGCACCGGGTGCTCGCGCTGGCGGGGGTGGCCTTCGTGGTGGGCTTCGGCCTGCTGGCGGTGGCCGGGCGCGCCGGCGCGGGACTGGCGAGCGCGGTCGTCCTGGTCGCGGTCGCGGTCTACACCCTGGGCGAGCTTCTCGGCGGGCCGGTGCTCTCCACGGTGGCGGTGGACTCCCGGCCCGCCGAGCTGCGGGGGACCTACCTGTCGGCCTACCAGCTGTCCTGGAACGTCGCCGGCATCATCGGGCCGGCGGCGTTCGCCTGGCTCCTGGGCCGCGGTGACGAGCCGGTCTGGCTGGCCCTGGCCGCGTCGTCGGTCGTCGGGATCGCGGTCACGCCGCTGCTCGCCCGGGTCCTGCCCGTCGCCGGAGAGCGGGTGACCAACCAGGCGGCCTGAGCGGCGACGATAGACTGCCGGGCGTGCTGCTCGCCATCGACACCTCCACCAGCGCCATCGGCGTCGCCCTGCACGACGGCGACCGGGTCGTCGCCGAGCGCAGCGTGCTCGACGCGCGGGCCCACGGCGAGCTCGTCGCCCCCGGCATCGTGGCCGTCCTGCAGCAGACCGGCCTGCGCCCCGCCGACGTCGACGCGGTGGTGGTGGGCACCGGGCCGGGCCCGTTCACCGGGCTGCGGGTCGGCATCGTCAGCGCCCGCACCTTCGCCCTCGCCCTGGACCTTCCGGTCCACGGGCTGTGCTCGCTGGACGCCCTCGCCCACGAGGCCCGGCAGACCACCGTCGACGGTCCGCGCCGGCTCGTCGTCGCGACCGACGCCCGCCGCAAGGAGGTCTACTGGGCGGGCTACGACCTGTCCGGGGAGCTGCCGGTGCGCGAGGGGGAGCCTGTGGTGTGCCGCCCCGCCGACCTCGCCCCGCAGCTGGGGGGACGGCCCGTCGTCGGTCGCGGCCCGCACCTGTATCCCGAGCTCGGTGCCGTCGCGCCCAGCAGCCCGCGCGACGTCTCCGCGGGATGGCTGGCCGACCTGGCCGCGCGCCGCCTCGCCGCGGGCGAGGACCTGTCCGACACCACCCCGCGCTACCTGCGCCGCCCCGACGCCGTCCCGTCCGTCGCACCCGTCACGGTGGTCTGAGTGCTGCGCGAGCTGGCCTGGGGCGACCTGCCGCGGCTCGCCGAGCTGGAGCTCGAGGCCTTCGCGCAGGACGCATGGACCGAGGCCACCTGGTGGTCCGAGCTCGCCGGGCGTCCCCGGCGGGAGTACGTCGTCTGGGACGACCCGGACCGCGGCGGCGTCGTGGGCTACGCCGGGCTCGACCACGGCGGGGACGTCGCCGACGTGATGACCATCGCCGTCGCACCCGCCGCCCGCGGCCTGGGCCTCGGGCGGCGCCTGCTGCACGAGCTGGTCGCCCGGGCGACGGCCGGGGGAGCGAGCGCGCTGCTGCTGGAGGTCCGCGCCGACAACGCCCCGGCCCGGGCGCTCTACGAGACCCACGGCTTCGAGACCATCTCGGTGCGCCGCCGCTACTACCAGCCCGGCGACGTCGACGCGCTCGTGATGCGCCGCCACCTCGCCGCCGGCGAGCCGGCCCCGGACCACCGGGCGACCGACGCCGCCTCCGGCATACGACCCGATCCGCAGCCCACCCAGGGAGACCTGACATGACCCGCACCGACGAGCCGCTCGTCCTCGGCATCGAGACCTCCTGCGACGAGACCGGCGTCGGGATCGTCCGCGGCCACACGCTGCTCGTCGACGCCATCGCGAGCAGCGTCGACGAGCACGCCCGCTTCGGCGGGGTCGTGCCCGAGGTCGCGTCACGCGCCCACCTGGAGGCGATGATCCCCACGATCCGCCGCGCCTGCACCGAGGCCGGGGTCACCCTGCAGGACCTGGACGCCATCGCCGTGACCTCGGGACCCGGCCTGGCCGGGGCGCTCCTGGTCGGGGTCGCCGCGGCCAAGGCGCTCGCCGTCGCGCTGGACAAGCCGATCTACGGCGTCAACCACCTCGCGTCGCACGTGGCCGTGGACGTGGTGCAGCACGGACCGTTGCCCGAGCCGACGATGGCGCTGCTCGTCTCGGGGGGTCACTCCAACCTGCTCTTCGTCCCGGACATCACCGGCGACGTCCAGCACGTCGGGCAGACCATCGACGACGCAGCGGGGGAGGCCTTCGACAAGGTCGCGCGGGTGCTGGGCCTGGGCTTCCCGGGCGGCCCGATCATCGACCGCTCCGCGCGCGAGGGGCAGATCGTCATCGACTTCCCCCGCGGGCTCACAGCGGGCAAGGACATGGAGCGACACCGCTACGACTACTCCTTCTCCGGGCTCAAGACCGCGGTGACCCGGTGGGTGCGGGCGCGTCAGGAAGCCGGGGAGCCGGTGCCGGTGGCCGACGTGGCCGCGAGCTTCCAGGAGGCCGTCACCGACGTGCTCACCCGCAAGGCGCTGCTGGCCTGCCGGGAGAAGGGCGCCACCGACCTGGTCATCGGCGGCGGCGTGGCGGCCAACTCGCGGTTGCGGGAGATGGCCCAGGAGAGGTGCGACAAGGCCGGGGTCCGGCTGCGGGTCCCGCGGCCGGGGCTGTGCACCGACAACGGCGCGATGGTCGCGGCCCTCGGCGCCCAGATGGTCGCGCGGGGGCGCACGCCCTCCGACCTGGGCCTGCCGGCCGACTCCTCGATGCCCGTCACGGTCGTCTCGGCCTGAGCGACCCGGCCGGCGCCAGGAGGTGTGCCGGACGTTGCCGTCGACCGGACGCCCGGTCACCGCCGGAAGGCCGGGCGAGCCGGGACTCGGCTCGCCCCCGGTCGGGTCTCAGCCGCAGCGGGCCAGACCGCGCCGCACCTTGAGGTCGACGACCCTGATGGCGGCGGCCCGGACCTGGGCGGCGAAGGCCGGGTCCTTGCCGACCTCGGCCAGCAGCGCCGCCGTCATCTTCGGGCCGTCCGTGGCGATGCCGGTGAGCGCGAGGTCGCCCCCCGCGCGGACGAAGCGTACGGCTCGCTCCCCGGTCGGCACGGACCGCACCGATGCGGCCACTCCGAGGTCGTCCGTCGCGACCACGCCCTGGTAGCCGAGCCGCTTGCGCAGGAGCTCGGTCACGATCGGGCGGGAGAAGGCCGCGTGCGTCGTGGGGTCGATGCGCGGGTAGCGGGCCGTGGCGACCATGACCACGTCGGCGCCGGCCGCGATCCCGACGGCGAAGGGGCCGAGGTAGGGGTCCTCGGCCGTCATCACCGGGTCGTCGATGCCGGTGGCCGAGAAGTCGGTGTTGGCCCGCACCCGCCCGATGCCCGGGAAGTGCTTGACGGTCGCGCCGACCCCGGCGGCGTGCAGCCCGGTGATGAACGTGCTGATGAGCGGGCCGACCCGCCGAGGGTCGGTGGAGTACTGCCGGTCCCAGCGGCCGATCGGCTCGTTGGCCCGGCCGAGGCGGGGATCGACGGTGTCCGTGACCGGGGCCAGGTCCAGGTTGACGCCCGCCGCGGCCAGGGTGCGGCCCAGCCCGGTCGCCAGGGACCGCAGCTCGTCGGGGGAGAGCCGGGCCTGCTGCACGGCGCTCGGCAGGGGCGGGAAGCCCTTGCCCTTGAGCTGCTGCACCTTGCCGCCCTCCTGGTCGGCGGCCACGAGCAGCCCCAGGCCGGTGCCGGAGCGGCGGGCGGCCGCCTGCATGGCGTCGGAGATCGGGCGCACCGTGTCCACGTCCCGCCACCCGCCGATGTAGAAGGCGTTGCCCACCGCGTGGTCGGAGACGGCCCGCTCGGCCTCGGGGCGGGCGTCCGCGCTGATGCCGATCATCACCAGCTGACCGACACGCTGGGCCGGGGTGAGCCGGTCCACCAGGGTCGCCGCGCAGGCGGCCGGGGCGGGGCGCGCGGGTGTGGTCGCCGGAGTGGTCGGCGCGGTGGTCGGTGCGGTGGTCGGGCTCGGGGGAGGCGCCGCGCCCGGGGTGGTGGCGCCCTGCTCCCCGGTGTCGGAGCCGGCGGCGGACGACGCCGTCGCGGGCGCGGGGCGCACGCCCTCGCCCCCCGGCGGCGGACCGCTGCAGGCGCTGGCCAGGGACCCGATCGTCGTGAGGACGGCGATCAGGCGTGCGGTGCGGGTGAGGTCTGACATTGCGCAGACCGTACCGCGAGTCGTGCGATCACCACATCTGCCCTGGCAGGGGGAGGATGGTCCCATGAGCCGCGTCTACGTCCTCGGGTCCCTCAACGTCGATCTCACCGTCCCGGTCAGCCGGCTGCCCCGGTCGGGGGAGACGGTCGTCGGAGGCACCGTACGACGTACGGCGGGCGGCAAGGGTGGCAACCAGGCGGTCGCCGCTGCCGCGCAGGGCGCCGAGGTCGTCATGATGGGCGCCATCGGTGCCGACGAGCCTGGCGTGGCATACCGGGACCGGCTGCACGACAAGGGGATCGACGTGAGCCACCTGAGGGTCGTCGAGGGCGAGGCCACCGGGCAGGCCTTCGTCACGGTGGACGAGGTCGGCGCCAACCAGATCGTCGTGGCTCCCGGGGCCAACGCCGAGCTGGCGCCGCACCACACGGCCGCCCTGGACACCATGGCGGCGGGCGACGTCCTGCTGGTGAGCCTGGAGGTGCCCATCGAGACCGTGGCCGAGGCCGTCCGCCGCATCGCTTCGCGGGACGTCCGGGTGGTCCTCAACGCCGCCCCTTACGCCCACCTGCCGCACCACGTGGTCGAGGCGGCCGATCCCCTCGTCGTCAACGAGCACGAGGCCCTGGAGCTGGCCGACGACGGGGCCTTCCCGGCGTCGTTGCTCGTCACCTTCGGGGCCGCCGGGTGCGCCTGGAACGGCATCGAGCACCCGGCCGTGCGGGTTCCCGCCGAGCGGGTCGTGGACACCACCGGCGCCGGCGATGCCTTCTGCGGGGCCCTGGCGGCGCGGCTGGCGCTCGGCGACACGCGCGAGGAGGCCGTCGCCGCCGCGCTGCAGGCCGGGGCCGACGCGGTGCAGCACGCCGGCGCCCAGCGCGACGCCCTGCTCTGAGGGTCCTCACTGCGTCGATGCCCGGGCTGCGGTGCCGGGAGCGCTGTGCCACCGTGGCGACGTGACGGCGACCCCCGAGCCCGACCGGTCGGCCGAGATCCTGCTGCAGGTATGGCGGGACGGCGACCCCGCCGACCCCGGGCCCACGGTCGCCCGCGTCGAGGCGCTGTGCGGCACGACGCCCGAGGACCCGGGCCCGGCCTACGAGCTCGCCCGCGCCGACGACCGGGCCGGTCGGGAAGGTGCGGCGCGAGGACTCGACGACCAGGGGGGACCTGCGGGTCTCAGGTCGGCTCGACGTGCAGTGCCACCGGACGGCCCGCGTGCCGCGTCAGGATCAGGGTGGCGCTCCCGGACCCCTTGAGCCGCAGCGACCTTCGCAACCGGTCGGGATCGACGTCGACGCCGCGCTTCTTGAGCGTCACGGTCCCGCAGCCGATCTTGCGCAGGTGGGCGCGGATCATCTTCTCCTGCAGAGGGAGCGACTCCAGCACCCGAAACCGCCTGGCCCACGGCAGGTCTCGCTCGACGGACGAGGTGACGTAGCCGACCCCGGGGTCCAGCTCCGGGCCCCCGACGGCCCGCTCCAGCGCCCCCACCAGGCCGGCGCGGATGACGGCCCGGTCCGGCTCGTAGACCCACTCCGCGAGATCGCCTGTGGCCCAGGCGGTGTCGGCGTCGTTCTCGGTGAGCAGCGCCGACCCGGCCGCGGACAGGACGAGCGCCGTCCGGCCTGCGCGCTCCACCGCGTCCCCCCACCACAGGCAGCACTCGACGACCTCGCCGCGCCACGAGACCCACTGCGCCTCGGCGCCGTCCGGGATCGCGGCGTGGGGGAAGGCCGGCGACAGCTTGGCCCCCGCCGCGGCCGCCTGCCCGGCGAGGGACCGCACGAGCTCCCAGGAGGGGGCGAGGTCGTCGAGCCGCCAGGTCCGGCGGGTCCGTCCGGTGACGTCGGCGACCCCGGGGGTGCGGCGGGCCGGGTCGAGCCACACGGCCGTGCGCCGTCCCGCAGCCGCTCCCGGCTGCGCCGGGCCCGCGAGACCGACGGTCAGGTCCACGTCCTCCGCCCGGGCGCAGGCCACCTCCGGCGGGACCTGGTCGCCGGTGCCGGGCACGGCGGCGAGGTTGTGGGCCGCGAGCACCGCCGTCGCCGGGTCGGCGTCGACCGCGCGGACCGCCAGCCCGGCCTCGACCAGGGCGCGGGCGTCCAGGCCGAGGCCGCAGCCCAGGTCGTGGACCAGGGCGACGTCCGCGGAGCGCAGGCGCTGCGCGTGGTGGCGGGCCACCTGCGGGCGGGTCGCCTGCTCCAGCCCGTCGTCGGTGAGCAGCAGCGCGTCCACCGCGTCGCCGAGCTTGGCGCGGCCGCGGGCGCGCAGGGCGGACTGGTGCAGCACCGCCGCGGTCAGCTCGGGGGAGTGTCCGGCCGCCCGCAGCCGGGTGGCGAGGGCGAGGGCCTGGCGGTCGTCATACACCGGCAGGCTGCGCAGCAGCTCCGTGGCCTCGGGGGACACGAGCAGGTGGGCGGTCTCCAGGTCCATGACCTCATCCTGACGCACCACCGGGACGCGCTGGCACTCGACTTGACCGAGTGCCAGGGTCTTCCTAGATTGAGTGTTAGCACTCTCGACCACCAAGTGCTAACCAGCGAGCCCAGGCGCCGACCCCCGCGACGGCGGTGCCCAGCCCGGTGGCGCACGGCCGGGGGCCACCATCTGTCCACGTTCGACATTCCCACGAAGGGGAGGTCACCACAGTGTCGGTTTCCATCAAGCCGCTCGAGGACCGCATCGTCGTCAAGTCCGTCGAGGCCGAGCAGACCACCGCGTCCGGTCTGGTCATCCCGGACACCGCCAAGGAGAAGCCCCAGGAGGGCGAGGTCCTGGCCATCGGTCCGGGCCGCATCGACGACAAGGGCAACCGCGTCCCGATGGACGTCAACGTCGGCGACAAGGTCATCTACTCCAAGTACGGCGGCACCGAGGTCAAGCTCGGCGGCGAGGAGTACCTCATCCTGAGCGCCCGCGACGTCCTCGCGATCGTCGGCTGAGCGTCCGCTCGCACCAGCACTTCTCACGTGTGCCCCGGCTGCGCGCCCCTCGGGGCCCGGCCGGGGCACACGTCATACCCGTGACCAGACAGAAGGAATCTCATGGCCAAGACGCTTGAGTTCAACGACGCCGCTCGCAAGTCCCTGGAGCGCGGTGTCGACGCCCTCGCCAACGCCGTCAAGGTGACGCTCGGCCCCAAGGGCCGCAACGTCGTCATCGACAAGAAGTGGGGCGCCCCCACGATCACCAACGACGGTGTCACCATCGCCCGCGAGGTCGAGCTGGAGGACCCCTACGAGAACCTCGGCGCCCAGCTCGCCAAGGAGGTCGCCACCAAGACCAACGACATCGCCGGCGACGGCACCACCACCGCGACCGTCCTGGCGCAGGCCATGGTCAAGGAGGGCCTGCGCAACGTCGCCGCGGGCGCTGCCCCGGCCGGCGTCAAGCGCGGCATGGACAAGGCCGTCGACGCCGTGTCCGAGCGCCTGCTCGCCAACGCCCGCGAGGTCTCCGGCAAGGAGGAGGTCGCGGCCGTCGCGTCCCTGTCCGCCCAGTCCCAGGAGATCGGCCAGCTCATCGCCGAGGCCTTCGACAAGGTCGGCAAGGACGGCGTCATCACCGTCGAGGAGTCCTCGACCGCCAGCACCGAGCTGGAGTTCACCGAGGGCATGCAGTTCGACAAGGGCTACATCTCGCCGTACTTCGTCTCCGACCCGGAGCGCATGGAGGCCGTCCTCGAGGACGCCTACGTCCTGGTCAACCAAGGCAAGATCTCGGCCATCGCCGACGTGCTCCCGCTGCTGGAGAAGGTCGTCCAGGCCGGCAAGCCGCTGCTGATCATCGCCGAGGACATCGACGGCGAGGCGCTGTCGACCCTGGTGGTCAACAAGATCCGCGGCACCTTCAACGTCGTGGCCGTCAAGGCTCCCGGCTTCGGCGACCGCCGCAAGGCCATGCTCGCCGACATCGCCATCCTCACCGGCGGCCAGGTCGTCGCCGAGGAGGTCGGCCTCAAGCTCGACCAGGTCGGCCTGGACGTGCTGGGCCAGGCCCGCCGTGTCGTCGTCTCCAAGGACGACACGACGATCATCGACGGCTCCGGCGACCAGGGCGCCGTCGAGGGGCGCGTCGCCGAGATCAAGGCCGAGATCGGCCGCACCGACTCCGACTGGGACCGCGAGAAGCTCCAGGAGCGCCTCGCCAAGCTCGCCGGCGGCGTCTGCGTGATCAAGGTCGGTGCGCACACCGAGGTCGAGCTCAAGGAGAAGAAGCACCGCATCGAGGACGCGATCTCCGCGACCCGCGCAGCCATCGAGGAGGGCATCGTCGCCGGTGGCGGCTCCGCCCTCGTCCACGCCGTGCGGGTGCTCGACGAGCTGCAGCTCGACGGCGACGAGGCCACCGGCGCCGCCATCGTGCGCAAGGCTGCGGCCGAGCCGCTGCGTTGGATCGCCGAGAACGCCGGGCTCGAGGGCTATGTCGCGGTCTCCAAGGTCGGCGACCTGGAGCCGGGCAAGGGCCTGGACGCCGCCACGGGGGAGTACGTCGACCTGGTCGCGGCCGGCGTCATCGACCCGGTCAAGGTCACCCGCTCCGCGCTGCGCAACGCCGCGTCCATCGCCTCCATGGTGCTGACGACCGACACCCTGGTCGTCGAGAAGCCCGAGGAGGAGGCTCCGGCCCCCGCCGGCGGGCACGGCCACGGGCACGGCCACTGAGGTTGACCCACCGTCCTGGGCTCCAGGACGTATGACGCACGGAGGCGCCCACCCCGCACGGGGTGGGCGCCTCCGTGGCGGCGCGGTGGGCGCCGACGCGGCCCACGCCCGGTGCCCCTGATGGGTGGGGAATCGGGCGAGCGGGCTGTCCTGCCGGCGACGTTGCCGGGGCGAGAGGCGCGGCCGTCAGGCGATGGCGCTAGCGCTGCTGTAGTAGGACTCGCGCTCGTCCTCGGTCATCCCGCCCCAGACGCCGTACGGCTCGCGCACGCGCAGGGCGTGCTCGCGGCACTGCTCCAGGACCGGGCAGGCGATGCAGACCGCCTTGGCGGCACCGTCCCGGTTGCGACGGGCGGGACCGCGCTCCCCCTCGGGGTGGAAGAACACGTCAGGGTTCTCCCGCCGGCAGGAACCCTGCAGCTGCCAGTCCCACTGGTCTGCAACGGGCCCGGGCAGTCGGCTGATCTCGGCCATCGAGAGCTCCTCGTCAGAGGTCGGCCGGTGGAGTCACGGCTGGCACCCGGTCAATCACCTAGCGATCATCGATCGCATACAGATGAGTGCCCGGGCATACTCATGGGCACACTGCTCCCCGTCGAGCTGCTGACGTGACATCGGCATCGGCGTGTCGGTCTGTCGCGATGACCGTACCCAGCGTGAGTGCTCGTAGACAAGGGGTTGTGGAACAGATCTCCTGGCGTTTACCTCCTGGGCACCTTGTCTGCATAACAAGTCGCTACGCCACGTCAAATCCAGTGTCGCACAGTGACATTGTGGGCGTCCGAGTGGTCCTCGGGGCTACCGCTGGCGCGAATCTCGTCGGGGCGCTTTGCTCGGGGGACGACCGGCTCCGGTCCGGTCGGGAAACGGGGTGCGGGAGACGATGGGCGTGACCAGTGAAGGGCTCCAGCGGTCTGGGGGCTCCGGAAGCCTGACGGTGGCGGTGGTGGCCCGGCTCGTCGGAGTGGCGCCGTCGACCTTGCGCACGTGGGCCCGCCGCTACGGGCTCGAGCCGTCCGGGCACCGCTCGGGTCTGCATCGTCGTTACTCCGAGACCGACGTCGCACGCCTGCGCTACATGCGCTCCCTCACCCAGTCCGGCATGACGTCCCGGGACGCCGCGACGCGCGCCATGACCGCGACCCTCGACGAGCTGGCGGCCACTCCCGGCGTCGGGCACCCCGTCGGGGAGCTGACCCCGACGGCGGCCCTGCGCTCGGACCGACGGCCGATGCAGGAGCGGGCCTACGTCGGTGACGTGGCTCCCGTCGTCAAGACCCTTCTCGGTACCCTGGGCAACGCCGACGCCCGCGGCACCATCTCCTTGCTCCGGATCGCCCTGCGCGACCTCGGCGCGGCGCGCACGTGGGACGAGCGGGTGCTGCCGGCCCGCGCCGCCCTGTGGCGGCTGCACCGCGAGGCGCAGGCGCGCGGGGACGCCCTCCTGTCCACCGCGGTGGTGGGCGCCGTGGGCGACGTCCGTCTCGGCCGCGCCCCGCGCAACCTCGTCCCTGTCTATCTGTGCTCGCTGCCGGGTCACCAGGATCCGGCAGCCGAGGCGCTGCTCCTGGCGGCTCTGGCCGAGCGGTCGATCCACGCCTCCGTGCTGGGACTGGGCGCCGGTGCCGCCACGGCGATCCGGGCGGTGTCGGGGGCGCCGGCAGGGGTTCTCGTGCTCCAGGTGCCCGACGACCAGGTCGCGGCGCAGCTCGCAGGTCGGCTCCGTCAGGTGGCCGGCGTCGGCGAGCAGCTGCACTGGGGCGAGGGCTGGGTCCGGTGGGCCGGGCACTCCGGCGGTATGACGGACCTGGTCCGGGCGGTCGAGGCGGCCAGCTGTCCGCCACCCGAGCAGCCCTGAGGCCCGGGTCGGCGGCGCGGGACGCCCGACGACCGGTGTCGGTGGTGGCGCCCGCAGGTGCTGACGCCGCGAGGTCGCGCGATGTCTTTGGTCACACTCCGTGCCGAAACGTGTCACGGGTGTGCGGGTTGGGCGGAAATGTGGCATATGGCGGACAGTGCTCGGACCTGCGGGTAACCTCACCGTCGGGGAGAGGTGCGTCATCATCCGGAAATGGCTGAATTTGACGCAGCGGTGAGCCAAGATAACTCTTGGTAGTTGACGTTAACCCGACCGGAGGCAGTAGATGACAGTCGTCATGGTGTGCGACGACGCGCCGCTCACTCGTGAGGTCATGATGCGGCGCATCGGCTCGCTGCCCGGGGTGACCCGGGTGTGTGGTGCCTCCTCAGGAGAGGAGCTGCTCGCGAAGTACGCGACCGAGCAGCCCACCCTGACGCTCACGGACCTGCGCATGCCGGGCATGGGCGGCCTCGACGCCGTGAAGCGCCTCCTCGCGCTGCGCCCCAACGCGCAGGTCATGATGATGACCCTGGCCGAGGACATCGACGGGGTCGCCCGAGCCCTGAGCTACGGCGCCAAGGGCTACGTCATGAAGGACTCCACCCGGGAGGAGCTCGCCGTGGCCCTCGCGCCGTTCATCGGCGAGGCCATGCCACGGGCGCACCGCGGGGGACCGCTGGCCGGAGCCCCCGCCACCCTGACCGCCCGGGAGCTCGAGGTCCTGCGGGGCATGAGCCAGGGGCAGAGCAACGCCGAGATCGGCGCCGAGCTCTACCTCACCGAGGACACCATCAAAACGCACGCCCGTCGGTTGTTCCGCAAGCTGGACGCGTCGGACCGTGCCCACGCCGTCGCCATCGCCTACCGCTCGGGCCTGATCAGCTGAAACGCTCCGTCCGGTGCGAATCCCCGCCGCCGGAGGCGCAGACTGTGATCTGCGCCTCTTCGCCGGCTTCCGTGGTCGTGCCGGCCCGCTGCCACTACGCTTGAGCGGCGCGTACCCAGGCGCCGGGCAGTGTCGTGCCGGGCGCTGCTGAGGCAGTGAGGGGGGATGGCGTGCCCGAGGCTGTAACGCCCGACGAGGGAGCACCGATGTCACCCTCGGGTGTCGCCCTGCGCTCCGCCGAGCTCGTGTCGGCGGCGGCCGGAGGTGAGCCCGCCGCCCTGCAGGCGGTGCTGACCGACGTGCGACGCATCGCCTTCCGCTACTGCCGTGCCCGCCTCGGTGGCCTTCCCGGAGGGATCCAGGCCGCCGACGACGCCGCACAGGAGGTGTGTGTCGCCGTGCTGCGCTCGTTGCCCCGATACGAGGACCGTGGTCTGCCCTTCGAGGCCTTCGTCTACGGCATCGCCTCCCGCAAGGTGGCCGACACCATGCGTGGCACCCTCGGCGGCCCGGTCCTGACCGACGAGCTGCCCGACCGCCCCGACGAGGAAGCGGATCCGCTGGCGGGCGTCCTGGAGGCCGAGCGCTCCACCCAGGTCAACGCGCTGCTCGACCGGCTCACCCCCAGCCAGCGGGAGATCCTCACCCTGCGGGTCGCCGTCGGGATGAGCGCGGACGAGGTGGGTGCCGCCATGGGCCTGTCCGCCGGCGCCGTGCGGGTCGCCCAGCACCGCGCCCTGAACCGGCTGCGCGCCCTCGCGGGGGCGAGCTCCTCGCTCGACGGTGGTGACGTCTGATGTCCCCGCCGTCGACGGGTCCCCGCCCCGCCCTGTCCCTCGTCCCCGGCGACCCGGACCTGACCGCCATACAGGCCGACGACGAGCTGCTCGACACCCTGGGTGCCCGGGCGCTGGACGCCAGCCTGCTCGCCGACCCGGTCACCGGACTCCTCGGCGGGTGGGTGGACCAGCTCGACGAGAACCTGCCGCCGGACCTGCGGCCGGAGGAGATCTACGCCCCCTCGCGGCGCACCGTGCTGGTGTCGCGCGTCGGGGTCGCCGCCGGCGTGGCTGCCCTCGTGCTCGGCGGTGGAGCGGTCGCCGCCGCGGCCACCGGAGGCGGGCTGGGCGGGTTCATGTCCAAGGCCCACCGCGCCGTCGAGCAGGGGATCGCCGCGCCGCGCCCCGTCGACCCCGCCGTCCTCGCGACCGCAGACCTGCCCACCTCCTCGCTGGGCGACGGCCACGCGGTCCGGCGCGCCCTCGTGCTCGCCCAGCAGCGGCTCGTCGCGGGTGACCGGGACGGCGCCGCCGCGGTGGTCGCGCTGATCGAGGCCCAGGTGGGTCGGGATCCCAGCCTGCTCGACGACGGGGACCGTACGCTGCTGGCGACGGTCCGCCATGGCCTGGGCTCCGACGTCGAACCTGCTGTCCTCGCGCGGCCCGCCCCCAGCTCCGAGGGTGAGTCCGGCCGGGGCCCGGACCGCGCGTCGTCCCCCGGTCGCGGTGCGGGGGAGACGCTGGAGACCGACCGGTCCTCCGCCGTCGGGGTACCACCCCGGGGGTCCCAGGACACCGGGGCGCAGCCGTCGGACGGGGCAGCCACCCCTCCGACCGAGCCGGCGCCGGCGGGCCCCCGCACCAGGCCGGGCCACGGCGGGGGCCAGGGCAGGCCGACGACCAGCCCCACCGACCGTGGGCACGGTCGGCCCACGACCACCCCGCGCCCCACGGACCCGACCAGCGTCCCCACGACGCCTGCGCCCACCCCCGGCCCGACCACGGCGCGGCCGACCACCACCCCGGGTCGGCCCTCGCCGACCGGGCGCCCCACCGCCAGCCCCACCCGCACACCCACGGCCGCTCCGCCGACCCTGGGCGCGTCCTCCGCGTCGGTCGTCGGTCCGCCCTCGACGGGGGGCGTCCGCACGGTCACCGAGACGGGCTCGACGCGCGGCGCCGGGCCCGCGGCCCCCTGACCGGCATACCCCTGGCCCTCGCACCACCGGGGACGCCCGGCCCGCCGCCTGGGGGCCGGGCCCGCCCGCCCCCTGGCCCTCGCACCACCGGGGACGCCACCGCACCGGACCGCCAGCTCGCGCCGGCTCGGTAGACTGGCGCAATGAGCCTCGAGGACGCCCCCGCCGTGCCGGACCTGCTTGCCCCCCTCGGCCTGACCTACGACGACGTGCTGCTCCTGCCCGGGGAGACGGACGTGATCCCCAGCGAGGTCGACACCACGAGCCGCCTCACCCGGGAGATCGAGCTGCGCATCCCGCTGATCTCCGCGGCGATGGACACCGTGACCGAGTCCCGCATGGCCATCGCCATGGCACGTCAGGGTGGCATCGGCGTGCTGCACCGCAACCTGTCGATCCAGGACCAGGCCTACCAGGTCGACCTGGTCAAGCGCACCCAGACCGGCACGATCACCAACCCCGTGACCATCGGCCCGGACGCCTCCCTCGAGGACCTCGACTCCGTGTGCGGGCAGTACCGCGTGTCCGGCCTGCCGGTCGTCGACGAGGGCGGGCACCTGCTCGGCATCTGCACCAACCGCGACCTGCGCTTCACGCCCGTCGCCGAGTGGGCCACGACCCGGGTGCGCGACGTGATGACCCCGATGCCGCTGATCACCGCCCCCGAGGGCATCTCCCGCGAGGACGCGACGCTGCTGCTGCGCCAGCACAAGCGCGAGCGGCTGCCCCTCGTCGACGAACAGGGCCGGCTCAAGGGCCTGATCACCGTCAAGGACTTCGTCAAGGGCGAGCAGTTCCCGATGGCGAGCAAGGACGGCCAGGGCCGGCTCCTCGTCGCGGCGGCCATCGGCTACTTCGGGGACGCCTGGGAGCGGGCGACGGCCCTGGTCGAGGCCGGGGTCGACGTGCTCGTCCCCGACGTCGCCAACGGCCACGCCAAGCTCATGCTCGAGATGATCGCCCGGCTCAAGGCCGACCCGGCCACCCGGCACGTGCAGGTTGTCGGGGGCAACGTGGCCACCCGCGCGGGGGCCCAGGCCCTCGTCGACGCGGGTGCCGACGCCGTCAAGGTGGGCGTCGGGCCCGGATCGATCTGCACCACGCGCGTCGTCGCGGGCGTCGGCGTCCCCCAGATCACCGCGGTCAACGAGGCCGCCAAGGCCTGCCGCCCCGCCGGGGTCCCGGTCGTCGCCGACGGCGGCCTGCAGTACTCCGGCGACATCGCCAAGGCCCTGGTCGCCGGCGCCGACACCGTGATGATCGGGTCGCTGCTCGCCGGCTGCGAGGAGTCCCCGGGCGAGACGATCTTCGTCAACGGCAAGCAGTTCAAGCAGTACCGCGGGATGGGATCGCTGGGCGCGATGGCCTCGCGCGGCAAGAAGTCCTTCTCCAAGGACCGCTACTTCCAGGCGGACGTGACCAGCGACGACAAGATTGTCCCCGAGGGCATCGAGGGGCAGGTGCTCTACCGCGGGCCCGTCTCCTCCGTGGTCCACCAGCTCGTCGGTGGCCTGGGTCAGTCGATGTTCTACGTCGGTGCCCGCACCGTCCCCGAGCTCCAGCAGCGCGGGCAGTTCGTGCGCATCACGGCGGCGGGGCTCAAGGAGTCCCACCCCCACGACGTGCAGATGACTGCCGAGGCGCCCAACTACTTCGGCCGCTGAGCGGCACCCTCCCACACCAGGAAACCCAGTGACCGAGATCGAGATCGGACGCGGCAAGCGCGCCCGCCAGGCCTGCACCTTCGACGACATCGCGATCGTCCCCTCCCGGCGCACCCGCGACCCCGAGGAGGTGTCGGTGTCCTGGCAGATCGACGCCTACCACTTCGACCACCCCGTGGTCGCCGCCCCGATGGACTCCGTGATGTCGCCCGAGTCGGCCATCGCCTTCGGCCGCCTCGGCGGTCTCGGGGTGCTGGACCTGGAGGGTCTGTGGACCCGGTACGACGACCCGCGGCCCCAGCTCGCGGAGATCCTGCGGCTGGAGGGGACGGACGCGACCCGCCGGCTCCAGGAGATCTATGCCGAGCCGATCAAGCCCGAACTGATCCGCGACCGGCTCCAGCAGATCCGTGACGCGGGCGTCACCGTCGCCGGCGCCCTGTCGCCGCAGCGCACCCAGGAACACTGGCGCACCGTCGTCGACGCGGGCTGCGACCTCTTCGTCATCCGCGGCACCACCGTGTCCGCCGAGCACGTGTCCAGCCGCCAGGAGCCGCTCAACCTCAAGCGGTTCATCTACGAGCTCGACGTGCCCGTCATCGTGGGCGGGGCGGCGACCTACACCGCGGCCCTGCACCTGATGCGCACCGGCGCCGCCGGCGTGCTCGTGGGCTTCGGCGGCGGCGCGGCGAGCACCACCCGCAAGGCCCTGGGGATCCACGCCCCCATGGCGACCGCGGTGGCGGACGTGGCCGCGGCCCGCCGGGACTACCTCGACGAGTCCGGCGGTCGGTATGTCCACGTCATCGCCGACGGCTCGGTCGGGCGCAGCGGCGACATCGTCAAGGCCGTGGCGTGCGGCGCCGACGCGGTGATGATCGGGGCGGCCCTCGCCCGGGCGACCGACGCCCCCGGTGGCGGCTACCACTGGGGAGCGGAGGCCTGGCACGGCGAGCTGCCCCGCGGCGAGCGCGTCCGCGTCGGCGGGGACGCCCCGCTGGCGGAGGTGCTCTTCGGGCCCGCCCGGACCGCGGACGGCACCACCAACCTCATCGGAGCGTTGCGCCGGGCCATGGCGACCACCGGCTACAGCGACCTCAAGGAGCTGCAACGGGTCGAGGTCGTGGTCAGCCCCTACGCCGTGGGCTGAGCCGCCCGCACCGGACGCGCCCCGCCCAGGTCAGACCTGGGCGGGGCGCGGCGCCATACCCCCTCGTGCGCCCGCGCCGGGCATGGGCAGCCCGCGCGCTCGGTGAGCTGGGAGCGCGGCGGAGGCGCCCGGTGGCGTTCCCCGAGCGCGGTGCCCGACATCCCCGCCGTGGCCGCTAGGCTCGAGGGGCCGACCGTCCCCTGCGCCCCGGAGGTGCCCCGTGACCACCCAGACCGTCGACCAGCAGAAGCTCCGCGAGGCCCTGGACGGGGCTCGCCGGGTGCATCAGGAGGCCACGGAGTCGGGCTCCAAGCTCGACATCACCCGGGGCAAGCCGTGCGCGGCCCAGCTGGACCTGTCCGAGTCGATGCTCGACATCCTCAAGGCCGGTGACCACCGGACCGAGGCCGAGGGCGACCTGCGCAACTACAGCCCGACGACCGGGCTCGTGGAGCTCCGGGAGATCTTTGCGCCGCTGCTCGACGTGCCGGTCGACCAGCTCGTGGTGCGGGACAACTCGTCGCTGGCGCTGATGCACCAGTGCCTGGCGGCGTCGTTCTTCCACGCCCCGCCCGGCGGCGAGGGGACCTGGCTGGGGCAGACCGTGCGCTTCCTCGCGCCGGTGCCCGGCTACGACCGTCACTTCACGGTGGCGAGCGAGCTGGGGGTCGAGCTGGTGCCCGTCCCGATGACCGACGAGGGCCCCGACATGGACGTCGTGGAGCGGCTGGTGGCCGAGGACGCGACCATCAAGGGCATCTGGTGCGTGCCGAAGTACTCCAACCCCACGGGCGTCACCTACTCCTCGCAGACCGTCCGCCGGCTCGCCGAGATGTCCACGGCCGCACCGGACTTCCGGATCTACTGGGACAACGCCTATGCCATCCACCACCTGCGCGACACCGAGGCCCACCTGGACTCGATCCTCGACGCCTGCGCGGCGGCCGGGCACCCGGACCGGGCCTTCGTCTTCGCCTCGACCTCCAAGGTGACCTTCGCGGGAGCGGGCATCTCGTTCTTCGCGGCCAGCCCGGCCAACGTGCAGTGGTATGTCGAGCGCGACGGCTTCCGCTCGATCGGGCCCAACAAGCTCAGCCAGCTGCAGCACCTGCGCTTCTTCAGGACCACCGAGGGCGTCGTCGCCCACATGCAGCGGCACCGGGAGATCCTCGAGCCCAAGTTCGACGCGGTGCTGCGACAGCTCGAGGAGGACCTCGGCGGCCTGGGGATCGCCTCGTGGACGGACCCGGCCGGTGGCTACTTCGTGAGCCTGGACGTGCTGCCCGGCACGGCTGCCCGGGTGGTCGCGCTGGCCAAGGAGGCCGGCGTGGCGCTCACCCCGGCAGGGGCGACCTTCCCCTACGGCAAGGACCCCGAGGACCAGAACATCCGGATCGCGCCGTCCATGCCCACCACCGACGAGCTGGACCGCGCGATGCGGGTGCTCACGGCGTGCGTGGTGCTGGCCGCGGCCGAGAAGCTCGGCGTCGCGAGCTGAAGTAGATCACCAGCAGCGCAGCGGCATACGCGACGGGGGTCGCGGGGTAAGCCCCGTGGCCCCCGTAGGCGCAGGCCCCGGCGACCGCGAGCGCCAGCCACTCCCAGCGGGCGGTGAGCACGGCGAGCGCGACGAGGGGCAGGGCGTACCACGCGAGCACCGGCGTGGTGGTGAGCAGCAGCGTCCCGAACAGGTGCAGCGCGGGCAGCGCCGGCTCGTCCTCACGCCCCCCGCGTGCCAGCACCGCCCAGGCGGCGACCCCCAGGCAGATCAGCACGGCGACGACGTTGGCGACGGGCAGGGGGAGCACGAGGGTCAGCAGGGAGGCGCGGTTCTCCCCGCCCTCCTCGGCGAGGTAGCCGTCCAGGCTGCCCGTGATCGCGGGGCCCACGGCGAGGTAGTGCGGCAGATAGCCGAGCACCACCAGGCCGATCGCGGTGAGGCCGACCACGAGGCTGCGCCGGACGGCGCGCCATACGCCCCGCACCGGGTGCCCGTCGACGGTCGTGCGCCGCCAGGGGGTGAAGGCCGGGAGCATGGCGAAGGGGGTGAGCTTGACGCCGGCGGCCAGGCCCATCAGCGTCCCGACGAGCAGGGGATGGCGCCGCGAGGTCGCCGCCCCCACGGCGAGCACCACGAGGAGGGCGACGAGCACGTCCACGTGGCCGCCGTTGCCGGCCTCGAGGACCACGATCGGCGACCAGGCCCAGACCAGTGCCTCCAGCGGGTCCCGCCCGATCCGCCGCAGGTGGCGGGCGATCAGCACCGCGGTCGCCACGGCCAGCCCGGCCCCGGCCAGCTGGAAGCCCTTGGACCCCCACGACCACGGCGTCACGGCCGAGACGGCGGTGTAGTAGGCCTCGGCCACCGGGGGATAGGGCGTCAGGAAGCGGGGCCGGCTGATGGGCGAGCGAGGGTCGTTGCGCGCGGCGCGCAGCACCCCCTCCCGGTCGTCGGGCAGCGGTTCGGTGGTGATGCCCGAGGGTTCGTCCGGCCGCAGCCCGGGGAACAGGATCGGGTCGCGCAGGTGGGCGAGGCGGTCGTCGAAGGGGACGTAGCGATAGGGATCGACGCCGCTGGCCTGCACCCGCCCGTCCCAGACGTAGCGGTTGAGGTCGGTGGAGGCGACGGGGGCCGCGAGCATGCCGGGGAGCTGCACGACGGTGGCGGCGAGGGCGACGAGGGCGAGCGGGCGGGCGGGACGACCGGACGTATGCCGAGAACCCCGCCAGAACCACCGCGCGACGAGCACGAAGACCAGCCAGGCGGTCAGCGAGACGAGGGTGTAGAGCCACCGTCGCGAGTCGGTGTTGCCCAGGGCGAGCAGGGCGGCGTAGGTCACCGTCATCACGGCCGTGGCCTGCAGCACTCGCGTCATGGGCCGACCCTACCGGCGTGGGCCGGGCAGGCCGGGCACCGCTTACCGGGCGCGCGGGTAGGGTCGGCCCCATGACGACGGACACGACGACGCGCGACACCGGCAACCCGGTCGTGGGCGGCGCGCCCCGGCACGCGGTCACCCAGCACGCCATCGACCGGCTGACCCGCGGGGTCGTCACCGACGGGACGCTGCCCGCCCACCCCGTCTCGACGCCGCTGACCGGCGAGGTCCTCGGCTGGGTCCCGCAGTCGTCGCCCGCCGACGTGCACGCCGCCGTCCGCGCGGCCCACCTGGCGCAGGGTCGGTGGGCGCGCACCCGCCTGGGGGAGCGGGCCCGGATCTTCCTGCGCTTCCACGACCTGGTGCTCGACCACCAGGGCGAGCTGCTGGACCTGGTGCAGCTGGAGTCGGGCAAGACGCGCTTCCACGCCTTCGAGGAGCTGGCGGACGTGGCGATGGTGGCGCGGCACTACGCGCGCCGGGCGGCCGGCTATCTCGCGGGGACGTCCGCGCAGGGCGGGCTGCCGGTCCTGACCACGGCCCGGGCCGCCCGTCGGCCCAAGGGCGTCGTGGGCATCGTCGCCCCCTGGAACTACCCGCTGTCGATGTCGATCACCGACGCCGTACCGGCCCTGCTCGCCGGCAACGCCGTGGTGCTGCGCCCCGACAATCGCGCGGCGCTGACCTGCCTGCGCGTGGTGCAGCTGCTGGAGGAGGCCGGGCTGCCCGAGGGCGTGCTGCTGGTGGTGCTCGGCGACGGGCCGACGACGGGGCAGACCGTGGTGGAGTCCACGGACTACGTCTGCTTCACCGGCTCCACGCAGACCGGCCGGACCGTGGCGCGCACCTGCGCCGAGCGGCTCGTCGGCTGCTCGCTGGAGCTCGGCGGCAAGAACCCGATGTATGTCGCGGCCGACGCCGACGTGGAGCGGGCCGCTCGGGGCGCGGTGCAGGCGGCCTTCGCGAGCGCCGGGCAGCTGTGCATCTCGGTGGAGCGGATCATCGTGCACCAGGCCGTGGCCGACGAGTTCCTGCGCCGGTTCGTGGCGCTCACCCGGCAGGTGCGCCTGTCCGTCGACCTCGCGTATGGCGGGGACATGGGCTCGCTGGCGGGGGAGCAGCAGCTGCGCACCGTGGTGAAGCACGTCGACGACGCCCGGGCCAAGGGCGCGACGGTCCTCACCGGCGGGCGGGCCCGCCCGGAGATCGGGCCCTATGTCTACGAGCCGACGATCCTGACCGGCGTCACCGACGAGATGCTGTGCGGCCGGGGCGAGACCTTCGGACCGGTCGTGTCGGTCTACGTCGCCCGGGACGAGCGGGAGGCGATCGCGATGTGCAACGACACCGACCTGGGGCTCAACGCCTCGGTGTGGACGCGCGACGTGCGCCGGGGCAAGGCCCTCGCCCGCCGCATCGACGCGGGCACCGTCGGCGTCAACGACGGCTATGCCGCGGCCTGGTCGGCGACGGGGGCCCCGATGGGCGGGATGAAGCAGTCCGGGCTCGGGCGCCGCCACGGGGCCGAGGGCATCCGCAGGTTCACCGAGGAGCAGAACGTCGCCGTCCAGCGGCTCCTGCCGATCCAGGGGCCGGCCGACGTGGACCAGGCGCGGTGGACCGGCGCGCTGACGACCGGGCTGCGGGCGCTGCGGGGGATCGGTTGGCGCTGACCCGCGTCCGCGTCTGACAGCGCGGCCACTGCCGCCCCTCGAGCAGCTGTGGCACCCCACCGCCTGGTGGGGCTGCCCGCGGGCGCCACCCGCAGCTCGCCGTGCGTGCCCAGGCTGTCGCCCTCATCCCTTCTCCGACCGGCCGGCCGCACCGGGACGCCTCGCCGGCGTCCACGCCGTGGGACGGATCGTCACTCTGCTGCGGCAGGCCGTCACTATGTGTCATCTCGTATGACGGCGAGCGAGCCTTCCGGGGTATGCCCGCTCCTGCGACTAGTTTGGGCCCACGTCCAAGGCGGACACCGGCCACCCGACCGTCGGAGGCAAGTCGTGAAGCTCGTCGTGCTGCGAGACCCCGTCTACGTGCGTCGCAGGCGCGTCGCCCTCGGCCTCGCGCTCCTGCTGCTGCTCGGGCTCGGACTCGGGGTGGTCCAGGCGGTGGGAGCGATCCGCTCGCTGACCTCCGGCAGGCAGGCGTCCGGCCCGGCCCCCGCCGCAGCCGCCGGTGTCACGGCGCAGGCCGCGGCCTACGACGTCAGCCGCACCCGCCTGGTCGCGCGGGACACGGTCACCGGGGGCATCACCCCCAAGTCCCTGGCGGCGGGCCCCGGCGGACTGGTGCTGGCGCAGAACATGATGTACCGGCACACCATCACGGCATACGGCCCGGACGGAGCGCTGCGGGCGACGATCCCGGACACGATCGACCTCGCGAGGTTCGGCGTCACGGGCAGCCAGGGTCCGGTCAAGGGGGCGCCGGTCGAGGCGGCATGGACGGCGGACGGTGCCAAGGCCTATGTCTCGAACTACTCGATGTACGGCCCCGGCTTCGAGCACAACGGCTACGACGACTGCACCACGGCGACCACCGTCGACCGCTCGTACCTCTACCGCCTCGACGCGGCGACCCTCAAGGTCGACCAGGTCATCCAGGTCGGCGCCGTCCCCAAGGTCGTGGCGATCACCCCCGACCAGCGCACCGTGCTGACGACGAACTGGTGCTCCGGCACCCTGTCCGTCGTCGACCTGGCCCAGGCCAAGGAGGTCGCGGCCGTCAAGATCGGCGAGCACCCGCGCGGGATCGCGGTCAGCCCCGACAGCCGCACGGCCTACGTCGCCGAGATGGGCGGGGAGACGGTGTATGCCGTGGACCTGGCCACCCGCACCGCCAAGCCGCTGGTCAGCCCCGGCAAGGGACCGCGCGCCCTCGTCATGTCCGCGGACGGGCGCCACCTGTACGTCACCGACAACGACAGCGACACCCTGGTCCGCATCGACGTCGCCACGGGCGTGGTGGACCGGCGGGTGGACCTGCCCGACCAGCCGCGGTCGATGGTGATGAGCAAGGACGGGCGGGCGCTCTACGTCACGAGCTACGGCGCCGACACGCTCACCAAGGTGCGCACCTCCGACCTGACCGTCGTGCAGTCGGTCGCCACCCGCCAGAGACCGATCGGCGTGACCTACGAGCCCACCCGCAACGCCGTGTGGGTCGCGAACTACAGCGGCTCGATCCAGATCCTCGACGAGCGGGTCACCGGCTCGCCCGCGCCCGAGCCGTCCGGCCCACGGCCGACCGGGTCGGGGACCGCGACGAGCGGGTCCCGGCGCTCGTCCGACCCCACCGCGGAGGGGACCTCCCCGGCCACGAGGACCGCGCCGAGCACCGGCACGACCACGCCAACGGACGCCGGGACGCCCGGCGGCTCGGCCACCACCAGCAGCAGCGGCTGAGCCGGGACGGTCCGGGCCCGCCCCGCGGACTAGGGTGGAGGGGTGATCCGCACCGCCCTCCAGCCGCGCCTGCTCGCCCTGCTCGCGGCCGTGGTGCTGGTCGTCGTCGGTTTCGTCCAGCTCGGGATGTGGCAGCTGAACGTCTCGCGCGACACCGCGGCCAAGGACGCCCTCGCGCACCAGCAGGCCCAGCCCGCCGCCCCGCTGCACCAGGTCATCAAGCCCCACGCGGCCTTCCGCGGCGAGATGTCCAACCGCAAGGTCCTGGTCACCGGGCGGTACGACGCCTCCGGGCAGTTCCTCGTCCCCGACCGGCTCCTGGAGGGGCGGCGCGGCTACTGGGTCGTGACGCCGCTCGACGAGGCCGGCACCCGGGCCCGCGTCGTGGTGGTCCGCGGGTTCGTCACGAGCCCGGCCGACGCGCCCGCGCCCCCGACCACCCAGGTCACCGTGAGCGGCACCCTCGCGCCGGGGGAGTCACCCGGGACCACGGGCGCCCTGCCCGCCGGGCAGCGCGGCAGCATCGACCTGGCCGAGCTCGTCAACCACTGGCCCCAGGAGCTCTACAACGGGTTCGTCGTGGCCCAGGGCGAGCAGCCCGACACCGCGCCGGCGGCGCTGCGGCGGATCCCTCCGCCCCGGCCGGAGTCCTCCTTCAACCTGCGCAACGCGGCCTACGCCGTGCAGTGGTGGATCTTCGCGGCGTTCGCGGTCTACCTGTGGTGGCGGACCGTGCGCGACACCCACCGCGAGGCC
The DNA here is from genome assembly GCF_022568795.1 of Arsenicicoccus dermatophilus. Classification (NCBI taxonomy): domain Bacteria; kingdom Bacillati; phylum Actinomycetota; class Actinomycetes; order Micrococcales; family Intrasporangiaceae; genus Arsenicicoccus; species Arsenicicoccus dermatophilus. The sequence continues at coordinate 816,080 of NZ_JAKZHU010000001.1, forward strand.
CGGCGGCGTCCCTCCGGCATACCCGATCCTGATCCCGCCCAGCCGACCCACCTGTCAGGAGACGCGTCATGACGACCCACCCCGCCGGGGGCTACGACAACCCGGACACCGTCCGCAAGGCCCTGAAGCCCTTCGAGATCATGGCCTTCGTGGTCGGCGTGGGGCTCCTGCTGCTCGTCCTGGAGATGGTGCTGAAGTACGGCCCCTGGAAGAACGACGCCCTCGCCTGGTGGGCGATGCCGCACGGCTTCCTCTACATGATCTACCTGGCCTGCACGGCCAACCTGGGCTTCGCCGCCAGGTGGCCGCTGGGCAAGATGGTCGGCGTCATGCTGGCGGGCGTCGTGCCCTTCCTGTCCTTCGTCGTCGAGCGGCGGGTGGCCCGCGAGGTGAAGGGTAGGCTGGCCGCGTGAGCCAGCCCCCCACCAGCGAGTCCCTGCAGGCCAGACCGGTCCTCGTCGTCGACTTCGGCGCGCAGTACGCCCAGCTCATCGCCCGCCGCGTCCGCGAGGCCAAGGTCTACTCCGAGGTCGTGCCGCACAGCTGGCCGACCGAGCAGATCCTGGCCAAGGACCCGGCCGCGATCATCCTGTCCGGCGGTCCCTCCTCGGTCTACGAGGACGGCGCCCCCCGCCTGGACCCGGCGCTCCTCGAGGCCGGGGTGCCGGTCTTCGGCATGTGCTACGGCTTCCAGTCCATCGCCCAGGCGCTCGGCGGCACCGTCGCCCACACCGGTCTGGGCGAGTATGGCGCGACCCAGGCGCAGGTGCTGGATGCGAGCTCGACGCTCTTCAACGGCCAGCCCGCCGACCAGTCGGTGTGGATGAGCCACGGCGACTCGGTCACCGAGGCGCCCGCGGGGATGCGGGTGACCGCCTCCACCTCGGGGACGCCGGTCGCGGCCTTCGAGGACGACGAGCGCCGGATCTACGGCGTGCAGTGGCACCCCGAGGTGATGCACTCGACCTTCGGGCAGCGGGTGCTGGAGAACTTCCTGACCAAGGGCGCCGGTCTCGCCGCCGACTGGACGCCCGGCAACGTCGCTGAGGAGCTCGTCGAGCGGGTCCGGCAGCAGGTGGGCGAGGACCGCGTCCTGTGCGCCCTGTCCGGCGGGGTCGACTCCGCCGTGGCCGCCGCCATCGTGCAGCGCGCCGTCGGTGACCAGCTCACCTGCGTCCACGTCGACCACGGGCTGCTGCGCGCCGGCGAGCGCGAGCAGGTCGAGGAGGACTTCGTGGCGGCGACGGGCGTCGACCTGATCGTCCAGGACGCCACCGACCAGTTCCTCGACGCGCTGGCCGGGGTCACCGACCCGGAGGCCAAGCGCAAGATCATCGGCCGGGAGTTCATCCGCAGCTTCGAGCAGGCGGCCCGGGACGTGGTGCAGGACCGCGGCGACGAGGAGCACCCCGTCAAGTGGCTCGTCCAGGGCACCCTGTATCCCGACGTCGTCGAGTCCGGCGGCGGCGAGGGCGCGGCCAACATCAAGTCCCACCACAACGTCGGCGGGCTCCCCGACGACCTGCAGTTCTCGCTCGTCGAGCCGTTGCGCACCCTCTTCAAGGACGAGGTGCGTCAGGTCGGGCTCGAGCTGGGGGTCCCCGAGGCCATCGTCTGGCGTCAGCCCTTCCCGGGCCCCGGGCTCGGCATCCGGATCATCGGCGAGGTCACCGCGGAGCGCCTGGACATCCTGCGCCGTGCGGACGCCATCGCCCGCGAGGAGCTGACCAGGGCCGGCCTGGACCGCGAGATCTGGCAGTGCCCGGTGGTGCTGCTCGCCGACGTCCGTTCGGTCGGGGTGCAGGGCGACGGGCGCACCTACGGGCACCCGATCGTGCTGCGGCCGGTGTCCAGCGAGGACGCGATGACCGCCGACTGGTCGCGGGTGCCCTACGAGACCCTGGCGCTGATCAGCAACCGGATCACCAACGAGGTCCGCGAGGTCAACCGGGTGGTGCTGGACGTGACCAGCAAGCCGCCGGGCACCATCGAGTGGGAGTGACGACGGGAGTCCTCCGCACGCGAGCGCTGCAGCCGTGAGCACCGTGCACGAGAGCCCTGGACCGATCCGGTCCAGGGCTCTCGTGCACGGTGCGACGGTCGGTGTCGTCGGGCGGGGCTACTTCTGGTCGAGGGCGGTGGCGGCCAGGGAGGCCAGATGCTCGATCGACTCCACGCTGTGCTCCTGGGAGCGCCCATGGCAGGACACCGCGGCCATGAGCACGTCGTGGCCGCCCGCGGTGCGCACCCGACCGGCGGACGTGACGACCCAGCCCTCGTCGATGGGCAGCCAGCCGTTCTTGAGGGCGGCCTCGCGCTTGGGGTTGGCGGCGGAGATGCCCCAGGCCTGGTACTCCTCGACGTCGCTCATCAGGCCCAGGGCGTAGTCGCGGCTCTCGCGGGTGAGCGGTCCGTCCTTGACGAGGTTGCGCAGCAGCCTGATCTGGTCCGGGGCCGTCGTGGTGGTCATGCCCCACGTCCAGCGGGCGCCCGGCTCGGTCTCGGTGAGGCCGAAGGTCTTGTTGGCCCGGCGGACCCCGGCGTCGGCACCGACGATGCCCCACAGCTTGGTGGTGGCCTCGTTGTCCGAGCTGACGATCATGCGGCGTGCCAGGGCCCGCTCGCTGCTGCTGGGCCCACCGTCGTCCTGGCGCCGCAGCAGCAGGGTGAGCAGGACGTCGAGCTTGACGAGGGAAGCCGTCTGGCACCGCTGCTCGGGGTGGTGCTCCACGGTCTGTCCGGTGGTGAGGTCGCTCGCCACGAAGCCGTAGACCCCCTTGCGTTCCTCCAGGTAGTCGAAGGCCACCTGGTCGAAGGTCGCCCGCGTCACCGCCGGCCGGGAAGAGGTCGGTGCGGCCGGGGTCGTGGTGGTCGCACCCGGTGCGGGGGTGGGGGGCGTGGCCGGGGTCGGCGGGGAGCTCGGCACGACCGGTGGCGTCGTGGTCGGTGGGGCGACCGGCTTGCCACCGGGCCCGACGACCTTGCCGTCGGGCAGGCGGGTGTGGGTGACCGACGGGGCGGTCACCGTCTCCGCGGGCAGGGCGCCGCGGGAGCTCACGTCGCCGCAGGCGGCCGATCCGAGCAGGAGTGGTGCCACCAGCACCGGGGCGAGACGGCGCAGCAACGGCAGGGTGGGCATGTCACCCATCGTCACACCAGTGGGGCGGCGAACCGATGCCGGGTCCGGCGTGTCGCGGCGATGCGAGGACCAAGAAACCACGAAAGGGCCTGGTCAGCACGCTTTGTGTCGGCTTCCCTACCTCACGTCAGGCATCTCGTAAGCAATCAGCACTGACAGTAACTATCAGTGGGCGTGCGGGCGCGAGGCGACGGCGGGGGCCTCGAGGTCGGCCCCGCGGGCGGCCGCCGGGACATAGGCGCACGTCGGGTCCGAGGCCAGCGGATCGCCCGTGACGGCATAGGCATGGGAGCGCGAGCCGCCGCAGACCTCGCGGAACTCGCACACCCCGCACTTGCCGACGAACTGCTCCGGCGTCCGCAGGGCCCGCATCACCGGCGACTCGCGATAGACCTCGGGCAGCGGGGTGTCCCGCACGTTGCCGGCCCGGTGGGGCAGGAAGCCCGAGGGATAGACCCAGCCCTGGTGGTCGATGAAGACGAACCCGCGCCCGGAGTTGACGTCGATCGGCGCGCGGGCCTGGCGCTGCGGCACCGCGCGGTCGCCGAGCAGCTCGGCGGTGCGGGCCGTCAGCGCGGCGTACAGGTCACCACGCTCGCCGACGTCGTGCCCGGACCGCAGCCGCTGCAGGACCACGCGACGGTAGTGCGGGGCCTCGGTGGTCTTGACGGCGATGTGGCGGGAGACGTCGGCGAGCCAGTGCAGCACGTCCTCGACCTCGTCCGGGGTGAGGGTCTGCAGCTGCTGCCCGCGGCCCGTCGGCACGAGGAAGAACACGCTCCACAGCTTGGCGCCCAGGCCGAGCACGGTGGTGAGCAGGTCCGGCAGCTCCAGCACGGTCGCGCGGGTGACCGTGGAGTTGATCTGCAGCCGGAAGCCCGCGTCGGCGACCATCCGGGCGGCCTCCAGCGTCCGCTCGAAGGTCCCCTCGAAGCCGCGGAAGGCGTCGTGGGTGGCGGCCTGGGCCCCGTCGAGCGAGAGGGAGACGGCCTTGGCCCCCGCATCCCGCAGCTCGGCCAGCCGGGCCGGCGTCAGGCTGGGAGTCGCCGACGGCGAGAGCGCCATGGACAGCCCCAGGGAGCTGCCGTAGGCCGTGAGGTCGGCCAGGTCCGGTCGCTCGAAGGGGTCGCCGCCGGTGAGCACCACCAGGGGGAAGGGCTTGGGGAACGACGCGATCTGGTCCAGCAGCGCCTTGCCCTCGTCGAGGGTGAGCTCCAGCGGGTCCCGCCGCGTGATGGCGTCGGCGCGGCAGTGCCGACACGCCAGCTGGCAGGCGCGGGTGACCTCCCAGATGGTGATGAACGGCTTGTCCCCGACGTCGTGCCGCTGGTGCCGGACCGCGCGGGCCTCGTCGGAGAGATGGTGCTGACTCATGCCGGAACTCCTGCGAGGAGGTGCCGGGCGGCCTGCTCGGCGGAGGTGAGGCAGCCGGAGATCCCGCTGCCGTCGATGGACGCGCCTGCCAGGACGACGCGCGGCAGGTCCCGCGCGAGGGCGGCGCGGGCGGCTGCGAGCCGCTCGCCGTGCCCCACCTCGAGCTGCGGGGCGGTGCTGGGCCACCGGTGGACGAGCGTGGTCACCGGGGTGGTGCGCAGCCCGGTGAGGGCCGCCAGGTCGGCGAGCATCATCGCGAGCAGCTCGTCGTCGGTGTGGTCGTCGACGAGGCTCGACCCGGCCCGGCCCGCGGACAGGCGCAGCAGCACGGTGTCGTGCTCCGGGGTGGGGGCGTGCTGGGGCCACTTCGAGGACAGGAAGGTCGCCGCTTTGAGCCGCAGCCCCAGGGTGCTGGGGATCATCACGCCGGTGCCGGTGCGGACGGCGTCGCAGGCCTGCGCGTCGGCCCGCGGCACGGCGACCAGCGCGGTCGCGAGGGTGGCCGAACGCACCTGGGCCAGCGGGGTCGCGGCGTCCGGGCAGGCCGGCATCAGCAGCCGGGCGGCGACCGCGGCGTTGACGGCGAGCACGACCGCGTCGGCCCGGTGGGCCTCGCCGCTCGCCAGCGTCACGGCACAGGCCCCGTCCTGCTCCCGTATGACGGACCGCACGGTCTCCCCGCAGCGCACCTGGGCGTCCGTCCCGGCGAGGAGGGCGTCGACGAGGGTGCCGAGCCCGTCCGGCCAGGTGGCGAACATCGACGGGGCCACGCTGGGGCCGGCCTTGCGGGTGCGCACCGACAGGGTGAGCGAGCGGCCGGACTCGGCGACCCGGGCGAGCATGGGCGAGGCGGATCGCAGGGAGAGCCGGTCGATGTCCCCGGAGTGCAGCCCGCCGAGCATGGGGTCGACGAAGGCCTCGGCGATCTCGCGCCCGAAGCGCTCGCGCACGAAGTGCCCCACCGAGACGTCGCCGTCGACGCGGTGGCGGCGGGCGACGAGGGGCTCCAGGGCGGCGCGGGCCAGGCCCGGGACCGAGACGATCCCGCTGCGCACCACCGGCATCAGCTGGGTCGGCCCGGTCGGGCCGACCCCCTGCGGGAGTCGTCGCAGGCCCCGGCGGGTGGCCAGCCAGGTGGCGCCGGGGTTGGACCGGAGCAGCGAGTCCTCGAGCCCGAGCTCGCGCACCAGGGCGACGACGGCGGGCGAGGCGAGGTGGACGGCCTCGGCGCCCAGCTCCACGCGGCGCCCCTCGAGGTCGATCGTGCGCACCTGGCCGCCGGGCCGGTCGCCGGCCTCGAGGACGGTGACCGTGGAGCCGGCCTGCGCGAGGCGCCGGGCGGCGAGCAGACCGGTGACCCCACCTCCGACGACGATGGACGTGGCAGGGGCATCAGGCATGACCCCAGCCTACCGAGAGCGACCGTGGCCCCGGGGCCCGCGACCGCCCGTCGACGGTCGCTGCTCCGTCCGGGCTGTCCTGTGTGTCCGTTCGGTCCTGGTACGTCCCCGGTGCTGCACACTGAGTGCATGGCCATGACGGACAGTCCCGCCCTCCCCACCCAGGCGCCCGTCGTCGAGCTGCACGGGCACGCCCGCCACTGGGCGGTGGCGGCCACGGGCCTCGGCCTCCTGATGACGGTCCTGACGATCGTGTGGAACATCCTGACCCCCTGGGGCCAGGAGCTGGACCAGCGCGCCTACTCCGCCATCGCCACCACCGACGGCTTCCGCTGGCAGCACCTGGACACCGTCCTCGCGGTCGTGGACACCAACGTCCTGGGGGTGGCCTTCGGGCTCTGCTTCGTGGTCGCCCTCGTGCGACGCCGGCTCGACCTCGGGGTCGCCGCCTTCGTCGTGGTGCTGGGCGCCAACGTCAGCCAGTACCTCCTGCGCACCCACCTGGTGCACCGCCCCGACCACGGCGTCTGGCAGCTCGGCGCCGACAACTCCGCCCCGAGCGGGCACGCGACGGCCGCGGCCTCGCTGGCCGTGGCCATCGTCCTGGTCACCCCCATGACCGTCCGCTTCGTGGTGACCTTCGTCGCCAGCCTGTGGGCGACCTGGGTCTCCCTCGGCGTCATCGTGTCGCGCATGGGCAACCGCCCCGGCGACGTCATCGCCGCCCTGGCCGTGGTGACCGCCTGGGCGGGCGTCGGCCTGGCCGTCGCGGCGGTCCTCGCCGGGCGGCCCCGCCAGCGGCGTGCCCTCGTGGCCTTCCGGCGGCAGGTGCGCGGCTTCGTCCGGCAGCACACCCGCGAGCACGTGGTCGCCGGTGCGCCATACGGCCTGGGCCTGCTGCTGCTCGCCGGTCTGTCCGCGGTCGTGGTGATGGGCGTGCTGCTCGTGAGCTGGGGCGTCGGAGTCGAGGCCACCCCGGTCGGGCTGCCCCTCGGCCTGGGCACCCTCGCGCTGGTCGGCTCCCTCGCCGGCCTCCTCGTGGGGGCCACCTCCCGGGCCGTGGAGAAGTACCTGCGCTGACCCCCTCCCGCACGGCGCGAGGCCCGGTCGCCCCGACTCTCGGGGGGCCGGGCCTCGCCGGTGCAGCAGCGTCAGCGGCGAACGGTCACCGTGGTGCTCGCCGCCGTGGTCTGCCGACCCGTCGCGGAGAGCGTGTGGGCCCCGGTGGGAGCCGTGACGGGCACCGTCACCCTGGTGGTCGCGGTGCCGTCGGCACCGATCTGCGCCATGCCGACGGGGTTGCCGTCCCAGGAGAGGGCGACGATGTCGCCGCGCCTCCAGCCGGAGAGGGTCACCGTGACCTTCTGGCCGGGCTTGCGGACCGCGACGTCCAGCGCGATCGTGCCGGGGGCGTAGCGGTGCAGCGCCGGGACCGTGTCGACGACCTGCGGGTCGTGGTCGGAGCCCTGCGCGGCGAACTCCGCGTTGATGTGCGCGACCTGCAGGCGGGTGTCCGCCGTGAGGTTGGGCGTCACCATGATGTGGTCCAGCGTCTGGCTGATGCCGTTGTAGACGTAGGAGTAGCGCTCGTTCTCGGGAAGCGACCACATCGTGTCCTTGACCACGGTGCCGTCACCGGTCAGAGCCTTGATCGGCGCCGAGAACTGGTAGTCGTTGAAGTCGCCGCCGACGATCACGTTGGCCTGCGGGTCCACGGCCTTGACCTGCTCGACGAAGGTGCGCAGCGACTGGGCCTGCTGGGTGCGCTGCACCTGCGAGGACCGGTTCGGCGGCTGGAAGCGGCCGTTCGCGTCGTCGTCGCCGCCCTTGGAGTTGAAGTGGTTGGCGACGACGACGACCTTGCGGCCCCGGAAGACGAACTCGCCCGCCAGCGGCTTGCGGCTGGACGCCCACGCCGGGTTGGTCGGGTCGACCCGACCGGGGGAGACGGACAGCGCCGGGGTGTCCTCGAGGCCGGGGGTGGTGTCCTTGGTGACCGTCGTGGGCGTCGTGGCCGTGCCACCGGGGCGGGACACGAAGGTCACCCGGGTGGGGTCGTAGAACAGCGCCACCCGGATGTTGCCGCCCGGCTGGCCGCCGTCCTTGCCGTCCTCGGGGTCGACCCAGGCGGCCCGGTAGGCCGGGCCGCCGGCCGCCGTGATCGCGTCGAGGAGCTTGGCGACCGTCTGCGAGGAGTCGACCGTCCCGTCGTTCGCGGCCCCGGAGCTGTCCTGGATCTCCTCCACGGTGATCACGTCGGGGGAGCGCAGGTTGGTGACCACGCCGGCGGCCAGGGTGTCGTACTTCGCCTGCGGGTCGGCGGGGGCGAGGTTCTCCACGTTGTACGTCGCGACGGTGAGCCGGTCGGCGTTCGAGCCGGCGACGACCGTGCGCTCCAGGTGGTTGTCGACGTGACCGCCGAGGCGGGTGGCGGCGATGGTGTAGCCGCCGTACGTGCTCCAGTCGACCGGGCCGGTGGTCTCGCCCTGCAGGACGTCGCCGACGTCGGCCGCGGGGACCTTGCCGTCGACGGGCATGACGAGCATGCGGCCGGTCGGGGTGCGGTCGTCGTCCGCGACGTAGGTGCCACCGCGCGGGGTGCGCAGCTCGTTCGGCTTGGTCTGGACGTAGATCTCGCCGTACTGCGGCTTGCCCGGCCCGACGACGCGGGCGTCCGCGACGGTGACCAGCTCGCCCTCGTGGGCCTCGTACCACTCCAGGGCGGAGCGGTGGACGTCGACGGACGTGATCTCCTCGACGTTGCCGCTCGCGGGCCGGGGGGCGTACCTGTCGGGCATGTCGGCGGGCAGGGTCGCGGCCGCGGGCACCGGGTTGCCGCTGGACAGCACGGTGACGACCGGCTTGGTGATCTCGGTCATCGACAGGCTGGACGTGGTGGCCACGGTCTCGCCGGGGCGCAGCGTGTAGTGGTCCGAGACCACGCCGCTGACCAGCACCGAGTCGCCCACCGTGGCGGTGATGGGGGCCGCGGCGGTGTAGACGAAGAGGCCGGAGGAGGCGTTGGCGCGGGCCGGGTCCTTGGCGGGCTGCTGGATCCAGAAGCCCTTGGTGCGGCCCGTGGCGCGGATCGCGGTGACGACGCCGGGGACGTTGGTGACCGACTGGCCCTTGACCGGCGACAGGAAGCCTGCGCCCTGGACGTCCTGGATGGTCAGCGGGCTGGGCTGCGGCCGGGTGGGCGTCGGGGTGGGCGTGACCGTGGGGGCCTCGGTCGGCGCGGCGGTCGGGGTGCCCGTCGGCGTCGGGGTCGGGGTCGGCCGGGTGGCCACCTCGGCCGGCGTCGGGGCGCCGACGGTGTAGTCCTGGGCGTTGTCCCAGCCGCTCGTCGGCGCCGGCAGGGCGCGGTGGATCGCGCTGCTGCTGGTGGTCGCCGGGGCGGCCGCGACGACGTAGTCGGTCGCCGCGCCCCAGCCCACGTAGTCCACGACGCCGGGGGCGGCGTCGCAGTCGGCGCCGCAGGTCAGCGTCGTGGCGGTGCCGACCAGGGCGACCCGGCCGGTGGTGGCGGACATCGCGATCGTGCCCTGCACGTCGGTGCGCGGCAGCGGGGCGGCGGCGGTGCCGGCGCCCGCGGCCTGCGCGACGACGAAGGTGCTGTGCGGCGCGATGGTGCCGGTGAGGGCGGTGCGCTGCCAGGTGGTGCCGGCCGAGGAGGCGTACTGGATCGACCAGCCGTCCAGGCTCACCGGGGCGTCGGAGGAGTTGTAGAGCTCGACGTAGTCGTTCTTGTAGGGGGCGCCGGAGCTGCCGCCACCGCCGAAGACCTAGGAGATGACGACGGGGCTCGACTCGTCGACGGCGTCGGCGACGGTGGGGACGGCCAGCCCGGCGCCGGCGAGGAGGGCGACGGCGCCGAGGCGGGGAACGGCGCGCAGCGGGATGCGCATGGTGATCTCCTGGGTCGGGGAGGGAGGGGTCCGTGCGGGGCGGTCCGCGGCCTGCCGGAGGCATGGTCGCAGAGCGAACATCGACGTTAGCGATCCGTGACTTTTCGGGAGAGACCGACGTATGACGGTCGCATGACTCCTGGGTGACGATTCGGGGTCGTCCGGTAGCGCTACGCAGTGGTACCCCCACCTGCATGGCCCAGCCCTCCGGCGCGGGTAGGGTGTGCGCCGTGTGGAGGACGACGGCCGCGATCGCGGCAGGCAAGCTCGCGCGCACCGCCAGTCGGCTGCGCGGCGGTGGTAGCGGTGGCTCGGCGCTCCCCGGGCTGGTGGCGGAGCGGATCGACCCAGGCTTCCTGAGGTCGACGCTCGGGGACCTGCCTCGGGGCGTGGTGGTGGTGAGCGGCACCAACGGCAAGACGACGACCACCAAGATGGTGGTCGCCCTGCTGCGGGCCCACGGGCTCACCGTCATCACCAACCCGACAGGGTCCAACTTCACCCGGGGCGTGATCTCCTCGATGCTCCCGGAGATCCCGCTGACCGGCCGGATCAAGGCCGACATCGCGGTCGTGGAGCTCGACGAGGCGCACTCGCTGAAGTTCGCCGAGGTGGTCGCCCCCACCCACGCCCTGCTCCTCAACGTCGCCCGGGACCAGCTCGACCGGTTCGCCGAGATCGACCACACCGCACGCCTGCTCACGCGCCTGGCCGAGCAGACGACCGGCGGCGTGGTCCTCAACCGCGACGACTCCTTCATCTCCCGCATCGACGAGCACGTCGGCCCGGACGTGACGGTCCGGTGGTTCGGCGTCGACCCCTCGATCGCCGACCGGCTGCCCGAGCTGCAGGAGGCCGACGTCCGCTTCGAGGAGGCCGACGAGGTGCCCCCGGCCGGCCCCTCCGACGGGCTGCTCAAGCCGATCGACGACCACCACTTCACGGTCGTCTTCGGCGACGGGCACGACGTGGGGCCGGTCAGCCTGCGTCAGCGGGGCCTGGCCGCCATGATCAACGCCACGGCCGCGACCTCGATGGTCCGCCTGGTCCTGGGGGACGACTTCCGGCATGCCGTCGCCGCCGAGGCGCTCGCCAAGGTCACCCCGCCGTTCGGCCGCGGGGAGGTCGTCGACGTGGACGGGCAGCCGCTCGAGCTGGTCCTCGTCAAGAACCCCGCCGGCTTCACGGTCGCGCTCGGCACCTACGGCACGACGCCGGTCGCCTCGATGGTCGCGATCAACGACAACTACGCCGACGGCCAGGACGTCTCGTGGCTGTACGACGTGAGCTTCGAGTCGCTGCGCGAGCACGGCGTCGCGGTCACCAGCGGCGTCCGGGCCTACGACATGGCCCTGCGGCTGAGGTACGACGACGTTCGCGTCGACTCCGTCGAGCCCGACCTGGAGCGCGCGCTGGACGTCTTCCTCGCCGACCACGCGGACGAGCCCAAGCGGATCTTCTGCACCTACACCGCCATGATGACGCTGCGCCGGATGCTGGCCCAGCGCTACGACCTGCCCGACTTCGGCGAGGAGGCCACGGCCTGATGTCCAAGGGACGGATCACGCTGGTCCACCTCTACCCCCGCGAGATGAGCATCTACGGCGATCTCGGCAACACCCGGGCGCTCGCGAGCCGACTGCGCTGGCACGGTTACGAGACCGAGGTCGTCGGGCACGCTCCCGGCGATCCCTGGCGCGACGACGTGCACCTGGTCATGGGCGGCGGCGGGCAGGACTCCGGTCAGGCCCGCGTCGAGGACGACCTGGCCCGCATCGGCGACTCGCTCAAGGCGCTCGCCGCCGACGGCTGCCCCATGCTCGCCATCTGCGGGATGTACCAGCTCTTCGGCAATGCCTTCATCACCGTCGACGGCCAGCGGCTGCCGGGCCTCGGCATCCTGGACGTCACCACGACGGGCAAGGACACCCGGATGATCGGCGGGATCGTCCTGGACACCGACCTGGGCGAGGTCGTGGGCTTCGAGAACCACTCGGGCGCCACGATCCTCGGGCCCGGGCAGGCGCCCTTCGGCCGGGTCCTCGCCGGCCGCGGCAACAACGGCGAGGACGGCACCGAGGGCGCGCGCACCCGCAACGTCATCGGGACCTACCTGCACGGGCCGCTCCTGCCGGCCAACCCGGCGGTGGCCGACGGGCTGATCAAGGCGGCCGTGGAGCGGGCACTCGGCCGAGACTTCGAGCCGGGCGAGATCGACGACGCGTATGCCGAGCACGCGCGGACCCGCCAGGCCCGGCGCCTCAAGGCCGCTGCGGCCAGGAGGTAGCCCGACCGGGCGCCGGCGGGCAGGGCGCGGCGGTCGGTCAGCTCCCGGCGAGCCGGGCACGCCGCCGCGCGTAGCAACCGCGCGACGCCCACCAGGCGAGCCCGCCCAGCGCCCCCAGCGGCAGCTCCATCAGGTGGGTGTAGATCGTGAACAGCACGATCCCGGCGGCGGCCTCGGCGTGCGGCGCGCCGAAGCCCACGAGCGCGATGGCGGTGCCGGCCTCGGTGACCCCGACGCCGCCGGGCGTGACCCCGACCGCGGTCAGCAGCCGGCCGACGGCGAAGGCCACGAACAGCTGCCCGAGTGACAGGTGCACGGAGGTCGCCTGCAGGCACAGCACGAAGAGCGCGTACTGCAGCGCGAAGAAGCCCAGCAGCCCCAGCGTCATCGGCACCCACCCCGACTCCACCACGAGGCCGATACGAGAGCGCAGGTCGTGGACCAGGTCGGCGACCCCCGTCGTCGGCCGCCGGGTGATCCGCCGCACCACCGGCCCGACGATCCCGTCGAGCGCCCGGCCGGTCGCCTGGGCCACCCGCTCCGAGGTGACGGTCGCCACGAACCAGCCGAGCAGCGCCAGCCCGACCCCCGCGCCGACGGCGGCGCCGCGGGCGACGCCGGGCGGCAACGGCTCGTCGCCCAGCAGCAGCACCAGGACACCGAGGACGGGCAGGGTCATCCGCCCCACGACGTTCCACACCCCGGTGACGATCAGGGAGGTGGAGATCTCGCGACCCTCGAAGCCCCAGGAGCGATACATGGCGTAGGTCGCCGCCGCGCCCATCGCCCCGCCGCCCGGCAGCAGGTTGCCGGCCGCGGACCCCGCGACGTTGACCATCAGCGCCTGCCCGTGGGTGAGCCCGGCGAGCGAACCGGTGAGGGTGAAGGTGTAGCTCCACAACGCCGTCAGGGTCAGCACGAGCAGGCCGATCGTGTTGGCCCAGCTGAGGGTCCGCAGCTGGGCCCACAGGTCGGCCCAGGTGGTCTGCGCGAAGTGCGGCAGCCCCCAGACGAGCAGGACCACGGCGAGGCCGATCCCGACGGCTGCCTGCAGCGCGGTCTGCCACCAGGGGGCGCGCCGGGTGGGGCCCGGCGGCGTGCTCAGGGCAACCCCTCGAAGACGTCGGTGGCGACGGGCGCGCCGGCCGGCCGGGCCGGGTCGACATACCACTCGCGGCCGAAGACCCAGTCGTAGACCGGGCGCGGGATGCGCAGGAAGGCCGCCAGCGTGCGCTCGGCGCCGTCGGAGGCGGCCTGCGAGGCGTGGGCGCGCATCGACGCGCGCTTGGCCGCGACGAAGGGCCGCACCGAGATCCGGTGGGTGATGTCGGCGCTCGCGCTGTAGGCCCGGTCGAAGGAGGCGCGGTCGAAGTACGACGGGAAGGTGTAGAACGTCGACACCACGTCGAGGGCCCGGCACAGCAGGTCGCGGGGGGCGGTCGCCTGCAGCACGCGCGGCGTCCCGGCCAGCTCGGCCGCGCGGGCACCGACGTGGTGGACCTGGACGTGGTCACGGTGGCCGTAGCCGCCGTTGGCGTCGTACGTCAGCAGGACGTCCACGGACTCCTCGCGCAGGATCCGGGCGAGCCGCCCGGCCGCCTCGTCGACGTCCGCGGCCGCGAACCGCTCGAGCCCGGGTGCGGGCGGGGCGATCTCGGGGCCGGAGCCGCTGTCGGCGTAGCCGAGCCACTCGACCCGCGCCACGTGCAGCGCGCGGCAGGACTCCAGCAGCTCCTGCAGCCGGTGGTGGCCGAGGGGTGCCGCGTCGGGCCGGCGGTAGTCCGCGGAGGTGAGGCCGAGGTCGCCGTCGGTGGCGGTGACCACGATCACCCGGTGCCCCTCGGCGGCGGCGCGGGCGAGCGTGCCGGAGGTGAGCAGGGCCTCGTCGTCGGGGTGGGCGTGGAAGGCGCAGAGTGTGTATGGCATCGGGTCCATCCTGTCTCATGTCAGGCTGGGAGGGTGAGAGTCGCCGTGCTGTCGGACTGCTACCTGCCCCGCCTGGGCGGGATCGAGGTGCAGGTCCACGACCTCGCGGAGCAGCTGGTGCGCCGCGGGCACGAGGTGACGGTTCTCACCGCGACACCGGGGCGGCAGGGGGAGCGGCACGGGGCCGTGGAGGTCGTCGACGGGGTGCCGGTGCACCACCTGGCGCTGCGGCTGCCGGGCGACCTGCCGGTCAACCCCTTCGCCGGGTCGATGCTGCGGGAGCGGCTGCGTGACGGCGGCTTCGACGTGGCCCACGCCCACCTGGGCGTGGTGAGCCCCTTCGGGCGGCTGGCGGTCGACGCGGCGCTCGCGGCGGGGCTGCCCACGGCGATCACCTGGCACTGCGCGCTCGACGCGATGGCCCCCCTGCTGCGGCGCGCCGGGACGGTGCGGCGCTGGTCCGAGCAGGGTGCGGCGCTGTCGGCCGTGAGCCGGATGGCGGCGGCCCAGGTCGCCAGGGCCGCGGCCGAGGCACCGGTGTCGGTGCTGCCCAACGGGATCGACGTGCCCCGCTGGTCCCCGCCCGGGGGTCGTCCGACCCCGGAAGGGACGCCGCTCACCCTGGTCACCGCGATGCGCCTGGCGCGGCGCAAGCGACCGCTGCCGCTGCTGCGCGCCGCGCGCGAGGTGGAGCGGCGGTTGCGTGGCGGCGGGGGCCGACCGGCGGAGGTCGACTGGCGGCTGGACGTCTACGGCGAGGGACCGCAGCGGGCGCTGCTCGAGGCCTACCTGCGCCGGGAGGGACTGACCCACCGGGTGCGGCTGCGCGGCCGGGTGCCGCGGCCGGAGCTGCTCGCCGCCTGTCGCTCGGCGGCCGCCTATGTCTCGCCCGCGCGGCTGGAGGCCTTCGGGATCGCCGCCCTGGAGGCCCGCACCGCCGGTCTGCCGGTGCTCGCCGTCCAGGGCAGCGGGGTCACCGACTTCGTCGAGCACGGCCGGTCCGGGCTGATCGCGTCGGACGACGCGCAGATGTCGGACCACATGCATACCATCCTGACGGATCCCGTTGTGCGGCAAGCCATCCGAATGCACAATGCCGAGACCCCGCCTGCTCAGGCGTGGCCTTCGGTCCTGGATCTGGTGGAGAGGGAGCTCGCTCGTGCCGGCGAGCTGCGCAGCATGCTCAGGGGGACCCCATGACCGACCGGCTCCAGACCGACGCCTACGGGCGGGTGGTCCGCAACGGGCGGGTGCTCGACGCCCCCGTCCACGTCGACGGCTACGACCGCGACGGGCGCCGCCAGGTCGCGGAGGACCTTCCGCACGGCGTCTCGCCGGACGACCTGCTGCGCAGCCACGGCTGGGACCCGGTGCGTCCCGTCGCGGCCGAGCGGGACCTGGGCGACCCGCACGGGATCGTCCTGACGTATGTCGTGGACCGGCGCGAGGACGGCCCGCTCCCGCTGACCTGGTCCCCGGTCGCCGTGGACGAGGGGATCGTCCTGGACCCCGCCCGGCCGCCCCTCGTGCGCACCCGCGTCGCGGCCTACGCCGTCGTCCACGGCCCCCGCGGCGTCCTGCTCACCGTCAACTCCGAGCGCACCAACGCCCACGGCACCTACGGCCTGCCGGGCGGCGGCGTCGAGCCGGGGGAGGACCCCGAGGCCGCCGTCGTCCGCGAGGTGTGGGAGGAGACCGGGCAGGACATCTACCGCCCCCGCCTCGTCGCCGTGCTCAGCCAGCACTGGATCGGTCTGTCCCCCAAGGGGATCCTGGAGGACTTCCAGGCGGTGCGACTCGTCTACGGCGCCGAGCTGCAGCGCACCCAGGACCTCGTGGTGCACGACACGGGTGGGACCACCGAGGCCGCGGAGTGGGTGCCGCACGCCCGCCTGTCCGCGATCCCCCTGGCCCCGGCCTGGGCGGGGGTGCGCGATCACCTCGGGGACGAGACCGACCGGCCCGCCTAGCGGGTCCGCCGCGCGATCCCCGCCGCCCCGACGACGAGCAGCACCAGCCCCACGCCGACCGCGACCCAGGGGCCCCACCGCCCCACGTCCACCTGCACCCGGGCCAGCTCGCCCGCGAGCACCCCGGCCGCGAGCGCCAGCCCGAGCAGGCCCACCACGAGGGCGGGGGCGCAAGGACCACGGGGGCGCTGCTCGCCATACCTGCTGCTGCTCATCGGGTGACCTCCTCGATCGTCGTCTCCCCGAGGCCCACGTGAGCCACGAGGTCCAGCACCGGCCGGCCCCGGCCGATCACCGTCTCGCCGCTGCCGACGGCGGTGACCTCGCCGCCCGCGCGGCGCACCCTCAGGTCGCCGAGCCCCACGTCGCCACGCACCCGCACCGTCAACCCCTGCGGGACCCGCACCACCAGGTCGCCCAGGCCGACGTCGGTGGTGATGCTGCGCCCGGAGACCTGCTCGGGATCCAGGTGGGTCAGGTCCAGGACGCCGTCGCCGGCGGCGACGTGGTACTCCTCCCCGCCGCGCAGCTCGGTGGGTACCCAGCTCATGTCGTGGGTCGCGGAGCCCAGCTGGACCCCGCCCCACCACCCGTCGACGCTGCGAGTGGTCCCGGCCCCCGCCGTCAGCCCGAGCGACAGGAGCACGACGACGACCGTCGTCAGGCCGCCCCGGCGCCCGGCGAGGCCGATGACGACGAGGAAGGTCGCGCACAGCCCCAGGGCCGTCGCCGTCGCCACCTGCGCCGGGTGCTCCAGGTGCACCCGGCCCACGCTCTGGGCGCCGAGCACCCCGCCGCCGCCGATCACGGCCAGACCCAGCGTGGCGAGCGCACCGGGCCGGCCGAGCGAGGGGCGTCGGGCCCGGGCCCGGGCCGGGACGGCGACCGGCTCCGGCGACGCCGGGGCGGCCGTCGACCGCGTCGAGCTGCTCGCCCCGCTGGACTCGGTCGACCCGGCCGGGACGGACGGCCGACCTCGGCCCGTCCGTCGCCACCACCACCAGGCCCCGGCCGCGGCCACGGCGCTCCAGGTGAGCGCCAGGGCCAGGCCCCGGGCATCGACCTGCGCCCCGCCCCCCAGGTCCCCGACGTGGTCCAGCACCAGCAGCCCGGTGAGGACGAGCAGGATCACCGAGTCGCCGTCGCCGTGGCGGACGGCCTTCTCCAGCGGGATCTGCTGGGCGGTGTCGGCCATCAGGCTGAAGGCCAGGAAGTACGCCGGCACCCCGACGCCCCCCATGGCCAGCGTCAGGCCCCAGGCGATGCGCACGACCACCGGGTCGACGCCGAGGGCGTCGGCCACGCCCGCGCACACCCCGGCGACCCAGCGATCGGTGAGGCGGCGGCGGATCCCGGTCGCGCGCACCCGCTCGCAGAAGCGGTCGAGGCCGTCCGTCGGCCGAGGGCCCGGGGACTGGGTCTGCGTCATACCGCCAGCGTGGCCGACGCCAGGACCTCCGGGCCATGAGGGTCGCCCCTGACCCGGCCCTGACCCATCCCCGGACCCCCGCCGGTGCCCTCGCCCCGGGGTCCGGGGATGGGTGAGGATGGACGCGTGCCCCCGTCCTACGAGCAGGCCACGCCGCCCGCCGCCGCCTCCCCGCAGCTGCTGCGTCCGGTCGACGACGGCTGGGTCGCGGGCGTCTGCGCGGGGCTGGGCGAGCACCTGGGGGTGCGGGCCGTGCTGGTCCGGGTCGGGATGGTGCTGCTCACCGTCGGCGGCATGGGCCTGGGGATTCTCGTCTACCTCGCGGTGTGGGCGCTCACCCCGCAACGGCTCGGCCCCGCCGAGGGGCGGCGCGCGGCTCCGACCGTCACGGGCGGGCGTGCCGCAGCCCCACGCCGGCCTCGGTTGCCTCGCAGCGGGCTGCTGCACGACGAGGCGGTCCTCACCCTGCTCCTGGGGCTGGTGCTGGTCGTGGGCGGGGGAGCGGTGCTCCTCCACCAGGGTGGCGTCGACCTGCGGCTCGGCGTGACCGCACCGCTGGCCCTGGTCGCCGGCGGTGCCATCGTGGTGTGGACCCAGCTCGACCGCAGCGAGCGCGAGCGCTTCCTGCAGCAGTCGTCCGGGGAGTCCCGGGCGGGCCTGGCGCGGGTGCTGACCGGGGTGCTGATGACCACCGCCGGGGTGGTGGTCCTCGCCGCGCGCGCCCAGGGGATCGGCGGCCTCGGCGACGCCGCCCTGTCCGCCGCCGCCGTCCTCGTCGGGCTGGTCGTCATCCTCGCGCCCTGGGGGATGCGCCTGTGGCAGCGGCTGCGCGCCGAGCAGGCCGCGGCGGTGCGTGCCACCGAGCGCGCGGACATCGCCGCCCACCTGCACGACTCGGTCCTGCAGACGCTCGCGCTGATCCAGCGGCAGGCCGAGGACCCGGTGGCCGTCCAGCGGCTCGCCCGGGCCCAGGAGCGCGAGCTGCGCTCCTGGCTGTATGGCGGCGGCGACGCCGCACCGACCACCCTGGCGGCCGCGGCCCGGGGAGTGGTCCACGACGTGGAGGACCGGCACGGGGTGCCCGTCGACCTGGTCGTCACGGGTGACGTGGACCTCGACGACGACGTCGCCGCGCTGGTGCGGGCGTTGGGCGAGGCGCTGACCAACGCCGCCCGCCACGGCGTCCCGCCCGTGTCGGCCTACGTCGAGGCGGGTCCGCTGGGGGTCGAGGCCTTCGTCCGGGACCACGGTGACGGCTTCGACCCGGACGAGGTCCCCGAGGACCGGCTGGGGGTGCGTCGCTCGATCGTGGGCCGGATGCAGCGGCACGGGGGTTCCGCCCGGATCCGCCGCCGCGAGCCGGGCACCGAGGTCGAGCTCGTGCTGCCGCCGTACGCCGAACGTCTGCACGTCCCTGCTGATCCCGCCCATCCTCCGGAGGACCGATGACCACGCCCACCAGCCCGATCCGCCTCGTCCTGGTCGACGACCACCGGATGTTCCGCGCCGGGGTGCGCACCGAGCTGGACGACACCCTGCCGGTGGTGGGGGAGGCCGGTGACGTCGAGTCCGCCGTCGCCGTCATCAAGGCCGAGCGGCCGGACGTGGTGCTGCTCGACGTCCACCTGCCGGGCGGGGACGGGCGCGGCGGCACCGACGTGCTGCTCGGCTGCATGGGGCTGACGACGGCGGCGGGGGCGCCGGTGCGCTTCCTCGCCCTGTCGGTGTCCGACGCCGCCGAGGACGTGATCTCGGTGATCCGGGCCGGGGCGCGCGGCTACGTCACCAAGACCATCAGCGGCCACGACCTGGTCGCGGCGATCCGCCGGGTGGCCGAGGGGGACGCGGTCTTCAGCCCCCGGCTCGCGGGCTTCGTGCTGGACGCCTTTGGGGCCGCGGCCGGGGAGATCGCCGAGGTCGACGAGGAGCTGGACCGGCTCTCGGCCCGCGAGCGCGAGGTGATGCGTCTCATCGCCCGGGGCTATCAGTACAAGGAGGTCGCCAAGGAGCTCTTCATCTCGGTGAAGACCGTGGAGACCCACGTGTCCAGCGTGCTCCGCAAGCTCCAGCTGTCCAGCCGGCACGAGCTCACGGCCTGGGCGATGAACCGTCATCTCCTGTAGCAGCTCAGTCGGCGTGGCGGGACGCACCCTGGCACCGACGTCGGCCGAGAGGCCGATCGGTCAGGGCAGCGCGAGCCGGAAGATCGTCCGCCAGGTCTGGCCGATCTGCCGGTGCAGCGGGCCCTCGACGTAGGGCAGCCGGTAGCGCTCGCACAGGTCGCGCACGACGACGGCGATCTCGGCGTAGCGGTTGCTGGGCAGGTCAGGGAACAGGTGGTGCTCGATCTGGTGGGACAGGTTCCCGGTCATGAAGTGCATCAGCCGCCCGCCGGAGATGTTGCAGGAGCCGATCATCTGGCGGATGTACCAGTCGCCGCGGGTCTCGCCCTCGATCATGTCCTCGGTGAAGAACTCGACGCCGTCGGGGAAGTGCCCGCAGAAGATCACGGTGTGCGCCCACAGGTTGCGGATCGAGTTGGCGGCGAAGGTCCCCGCCAGGGCGGCCTTGCCGGAGCCGGTCAGCGAGGCGACCAGCGGGGTCGCGACGTAGTCCTTGGCGAACTGCCGGCCTGCCTTGACCCCGAGGGCCCGCACGTCGGCGGCCCACTCCTCGCGGGGCTTCTCGCCCGACCTCATCTTGACCGTCTCGATGTCGTAGAGCGCGATGCCCCACTCGAAGAACGGCGCCAGCACCATGTTGAAGACCGGGTTGAGCAGGTTGTGCGGCTTCCACGGCTGGTCCGGGCTGACCCGCAGCAGGTCGTAGCCCACGTCGGAGTCCTTGCCGATGACATTGGTCCAGGTGTGGTGCAGGTCGTTGTGGGTGTGCTTCCAGCCCTTGGCCGGCGCCACGAAGTCCCACTCCCACGTGGAGGAGTGGATGTCCGGGTCGCGCATCCAGTCCCACTGGCCGTGGATGACGTTGTGGCCGATCTCCATGTTCTCGATGATCTTGGCGGTGGCCATCAGGCCGGTGCCGAGCACCCAGGCGGCCTTGTGGCGGCCGGCGAGCACCAGCGTGGCGCGGCCGGCGAGCTCCATGGTGCGGTGCAGGCGGATGGCCCGGCGGATGTATGCCGCATCGGCGGCGCCGCGGCTGGCGACGATCCGCGCGCGCAGTTCGTCGAGCTCGGCCCCGAGGGCGGCCACGTCCTCGTCGCTGAGGTGGGCGGCGTGCTCGGGCCGACGCCGGGGACCGCCGTCGGACGCGAGACCGGGCACGCGGGGCTGGACCGCGTCGGCGGCGCTGTCCGCCGGCCGCTGCTCGTCGTCGGGGTTGACGGCGGGTCGCTGGGCAAGGGTGGTCATGGTGCTCCTCAGATCTCGAGGTGGCAGGGTCCCGCGGGCGCGGAGACGCAGGTCTGGATGGGTTGGCCCTCGTCGCCGTGGACCTCGCCGGTGCGCAGGTCACGCACCTTGCCCGCACGCAGCGGGGTGAGGCAGGTGTGGCAGATGCCCATGCGGCAGCCGCTCGGCATCACGACCCCGGCCTCCTCGGCGGCCTCCAGGAGCGTGGTCGAGCCGTCGACCTCGATCTCCTTGTCCGACCGCAGGAAGGTCACGAGACCGCCCTCGCCGCCCTGGCCCTCGAGCACGACGGGGGCGAACCTTTCGATGGTCAGCTGCTCCCTGGACTCCACCTGCCACAGCCGGGCCGCAGCCTCGAGGAGGTCGGCGGGCCCGCAGGCATAGGCCGCGCGGGTGCGCCAGTCGGGGCAGACGTCGTCGAGGTCGGCGGTGTCGGTGAGGTCGATGCGGCCCCGCTCCCCGGTGTGCCACTGGACGACCCGCAGCCCGGGGTGCCGGGCGGCCAGGTCGTCGAGCTCGTCGGCGAAGACCGCGTCGTCGCGGCTGCGGGAGGAGTGGACGAGGACCACGTCGGCGTCCTCGCGGCGGGCGACGAGGGTCCGCACCATCGACATGACGGGGGTCAGGCCGCTGCCGGCGGTGAGCATGAGCAGGGGGCGCGGGTGCTCGGGGAGGACGAAGTCGCCCTGGGGCACGTCCAGGTGGAGCACGTCGCCGGGGCGGGTGTCGCGGGCCAGGGCGGTGGAGACCAGGCCCTCGACGTGCACGGTGATCGCCGGGTCCTGGCCGGCGCCGCTCGAGATGGAGTAGGACCGCCAGTGGCGGACCCCGTCGACCTCGACGCCGACGCGGGCCCACTGCCCGGCGAGGTGGTCGTCCCACCCGCGGCCGGGGCGGAAGCGGATGGTCGTGGTGTCGGCGGTCTCGGGGACGACGGCGGTGACGACGCCGCGCAGCGTGCGGGAGGAGGCGAGGGGGTCCAGCAGGCCGAGGTAGTCCGCGGGGTGCAGCGGCGTGGTCAGCGGCTTCACGAGCGGCTCGACGGCCGGGTGGGAAAGAGCCACGCCCAGGGTGCGGCCGAGGACCCCTGCGAGGGGCTTGGCGACACGGTCCAGGGGAGGCATCGAAGGCATGCTCCATTCTTGCCCGCAGATCCCTGCCAATACTCGTCGTCCCGCGACCGTATTCTGCGGCGTACTTGTTGCTCGGGGATAAGATCTGGACTCGTGACCGCCGACACTCCCGCCGAGCCGCCGCCGTGGTTGTCACTCAAGGCTGAAGTCGCCGAACTGCTGAGACCCCACATGGACGAGATCGTCACCGAGATCATCACCATGGTCCCTCGCGACGTGCCCGAGTACGCCCGACCCATGGAGGGCAGGTTCGGCATGGGCCTGCACCGCGGGGTCGCCATCGCGATGCAGCGTTTCCTGGAGCTGCCGGGCACGGCCGAGCCGGCGCTGGGCCCCGACTCCAGACGGGTGTATGCCGAGCTGGGCCGGGGGAGTACCGCTCCGGGCGGCAGCTCGGGGCGCTGCTGGGCGCCTACCGCTCCGGGGCCCGGGTGACCTATCGCTGCGTGGCCCGGATCGCGGTGGCGAGGGGGGAGTCCGCCGAGGCGCTGGTCCCGCTCGGGGAGTCGATCTTCGCCTACATCGACGAGCTGTCGGCCGCCTCGGTGGAGGGCTATGCGGACGAGCAGAACGCCCAGGCGGGGGAGGTGGAGCGCCGCCGCGGCGAGCTCGCCGGGCTGCTGCTGCGCGGTCGGGTCGAGCTGGGCGACCTGCCCCAGGCCGCCGCGGCGGCGGGGTGGCCCCTGCCCGAGGAGATCGCCGTCGTCGTGGTGCCCCGCGAGCACGCCTCGGGGCTGCGGATCGCGCTGGGGCGCAGCAGCCTGGTGCTGCAGCGCGACGAGGAGATGCTGGCCCTGGTGCCGGCGACCACGACCTCCCGGGCTCGCAACGACCTGGAACGCGCCCTGCGGGGGCGCCGCGCGGCCGTGGGCCCCCCGCGGCCCCCGGCCCAGGTGCCCGAGTCCCTGCGCCTCACCCGGCTGACCCTGGCCCGCGCGGACGAGGCCGAGGCGCAGGGGATGCCGCGCCCCGACCCGGTCTACGTCCAGGACCACAGCGTCGACGTGGCGCTGGCGTCCGAGCCCGGTCTGATGACCGACCTCGCCCGGGTGCGGCTGGCACCCCTCGACCGCTTCGGCCCCGCCACGCGCGCTCGCCTCGCCCAGACGCTCTACCACTGGCTGCTCCACTGGGGACAGCGCCAGCCCGTGGCCGAGGCGCTGTCGGTGCACCCGCAGACGGTGGGCTACCGCCTGGCCCAGCTGCGCGAGGCCTACGGCCCGGAGCTCGACGACCCCAAGGTGCGGCTGGAGCTGCTCCTCGTCCTGCGCGCCGGCCACCGCTGAGCACCGGGGCGCGGCGGACGCGGACGGCCCGGGACGACCACCGCCCGCGGCCGACGATGCCACCCGCGGCCGACGGCGCCGGTGCCGGACGGCCACCGGTCGCGGCTGTGGACGACGCGACGCAGCGCCCGACCCCCTGCTCCTAGCCTGGACGGGTGCCCCTCCCGGTCCTGCTCACGTCCCTCGCCCTGGCCGGGCTCGGCCTGCCCGCAGGCCGAGCGGTGACCCGGTGGGGCGAGCGGCGGGGCTACCTGCGCCCGGGCGACCGGCCGCGCCGCGACGGCTCGCTGCGGTGGGTCACCCCGGCCTGCGTGCTGCTGCCCGCCCTCGTCGCCGCGGTGCTCGCGTCGCGCGGGCACGGCGGCCTGGCCCTGGTCGTCGGCCCCCTCGTGTGGGGGATGGTCGCCCTGGCCGTCGTGGACCTGGACGTCCACCGCCTCCCCGACCGGCTCCAGCTGCCGGCATACCCCCTGGTCGCCCTGCTGCTCGCCGCGCTGGCCGCCGTGACTCGCAACCCCGCACCCCTCGTCCGCTCCGGGAGCGCCACCGTCGTCGTGCTCGCCGTGGGCTCGCTGCTGTGGCTGACCGCCCCCCGCCACGGCCTCGGCCTGGGCGACGTCAAGCTCGCCGGCCTGCTCGCAGCCCTGCTCGCCCAGCTCGGGTGGTCCCAGGTGCTGCTCGGGCTCTGGCTCGGCCTCGTCCTCGGCGGGGCCCAGGCGCTCGCGCTCCTGGCGACCCGCCGGGCCGGTCGGGGCGACCACCTCGCGCTCGGCCCGCCCCTGCTGGCGGGGACCTTGCTGGCGCTCGCGGCGGGCTGACGATCACCCTGCGCCGTCGCCGAGCCACCTAGGATGACGACCATGACGATCGCCTTCCTGGTCCTGCACTACCTCACTCTCGCCGTCCTGATCTTCGGCTACGTCCAGAGCATCGAGGCCGGCGCGGCCACGAAGACGATGGTCTGGGGTGCACGGCTGCAGCTGCTCACCGGTCTGCTGCTCACCATGGCTGCCGAGATGGCCAAGGACGCCAACCACGCCTTCGTCGGGATCAAGCTCGTGGTGATGCTGGCCGTCGTCGGCCTCACCGAGGTCTCCCACGCCCGCGGCCGGCGCGGGCAGGTCAAGCCGGCGCTGGTGCACGCCGCGGCTGCCCTCGTGCTGGTCAACGTGGTCGTCGCCTACACGATGCCCCACTGAGCCACCCCGCTGCGCCGCGGCCGAGAGGCCGGCACCCACCCGTTCACCGGGGTGTCGGCCTCTCGTCCGTCGAGGCGGGGCTTCCCCCGGGCGTCAGGCCCGGCAGCTCAGCCCTGGGCCTCGATCTCGGCGACCTTGTCCGGGTGTGCCGCGGCGTAGTCGTCGACCGCCCGGCGGATCCGGCGGCCCATGACCGTCGAGGCCAGCAGACCGCCGAGCACGAAGACCGCGAGCCCGACCCAGGCGAAGGCCTTGAGCCAGTGCTCGGCCGCGGTGCCCAGCACGTAGACGCCGTACGTCGTGCCGAAGGCCCACACGATCCCGCCCGCCGCGTTGGCCGGGAGGAAGCGGTGGTAGGGCAGGCGCAGGATGCCCGACAGCGGCCCGGCGAAGATGCGCAGCAGCGCCACGAACCGGCCGAAGAACACCGCCCAGATGCCGTGGCGGGTGAAGACGTGCTCGGCATAGGCGATCTGCTTGGCCCCGAAGTGGCGCGGGAAGCGTCGCCGGAGCCAGACGAGCAGCCGCCGGCCGTAGTGATGACCGATCTCGTAGCCGATGGAGTCGCCGACGATCGCCCCGGCCGCTCCGGCGACGGCCACCCACAGCGGGCTGACGTCGAGCTGGTCGTGGGCGCTGAGGATCGCCGCGGCCACGAGCGTGACCTCGCCCGGCAGCGGTATGCCGAGGGACTCCAGCCCGATGACGACGGCCACCACGACGTAGACCAGCAGGGGTGGGATGGACATCAGCAGGTGGTCGACGTTCAACGCGGGTCTCCTGTGGTGGGGCGGGCGGCGAGGTGTGCCAGGGCCTCGCCGGTCAGCCTCTGGGCGGTCCAGTCGTCCTGCCCGACGGCGCCGAGCGAGCGGTAGAACCCCAGGGCAGGGGAGTTCCAGTCCAGGACGGTCCACTCCAGCCGGGTCCAGCCGCGCTCGACGACCCGGCGGGCCAGCGTGGCCAGCAACGCCCCGCCGAGCCCGCGGCCCCGGTGCGCCGGGTCGACGTAGAGGTCCTCGAGCCAGATGCCGTGCCGGCCGGTCCAGGTCGAGAAGCTCGGGAACCACACGGCCATGGCCACGACGGCGCCCTCGACCTCGGCGACGTCGGCCCATACCCGGGGCTGCCCGTCGGCGGGGAACAGGGCCGCGCCCAGGTCGGCCTCGGTCGCGGTGACCTGGTCCGGGGCCTGCTCGTAGGTCGCCAGGTCGCGCACCAACCAGTGGAGGGCGGGGAGGTCCTGCGGGGTGGCGGGCCGGATCATCCGGACAGCGTATCGGCCGGACGGGGCCGGGCGGGGCCGGTTGCGACCGAGCGGGTGGCCGCCAGGAGCGACTGTCAGGGAACCAGCAGGACCTTGCCAGTCGTCGTGCGGCCCTCGAGCGCCTCGTAGGCCGCCCGTGCCTCGCTCAGCGGACGCCGCGAGTCGATCGCGATCTCCAGCCGCCCGCTGCCGATGAGCTCGAAGACCGCGGACGACCGGCGCAGGAGCTGATCGCGGTCGGCGATGTAGTGGCCCAGCGTGGGGCGGGTGAGGTAGAGCGAGCCGCCGACGTTGAGACGCTGCGGGTCGACGGGGGGCACCGGCCCGCTGGCCGCGCCGAAGAGCACCATGAGCCCGCGTGGCCGCAGGCTGGCCAGGGACGCGTCGAAGGTCGACTGCCCGACCCCGTCGTAGACCACGTCCACGCCGCGGCCTGCGGCCTCGCGGACGGCGGAGGCCAGCGACTCGGGGTCGTGCTCGTGATAGCCGATCACGTGGTCGGCGCCGCGGCTGCGAGCGATCTGGAGCTTGTCGGCGCTGCCGGCCGTCGCGACGACGGTGGAGCCCTTGGCCTTGAGCAGCTGGACGAGCAGCTGACCGACCCCGCCGGCCGCGGCGTGCACCAGGGCGACCGTGCCCTCGTCGCAGAGGTAGGTGTCGTGGACGAGGAAGTGCGCGGTCATCGCCTGCAGCATCGCCGCCGCGGCGACGTCCAGCTCGACGGACTCCGGGACCGGCACCAGGGCCTGCGCCGGGAGGACGGCGACGGAGGCGGCGCTGCCGAGCTGCATGGCCCAGGCCACCCGGTCACCCGGGGACACCTCGCTCACCCCCTCGCCGACGGACTCGACGGTGCCCGCGCCCTCCATGCCGAGGACGAAGGGCGTCGCGACCGGATAGACCCCCGAGCGCTGGTAGGTGTCGATGAAGTTCACGCCGGCCGCGGCCACCTGCACCCGCACCTGGCCCGCACCGGGCGGCGGGACCTCCCGCTCGTGGACCCGCAGGACGCTCGCGTCCCCGGGCAGCGGGACCACCAGGGCCTGGGCCTTCATCGTCTCGGTCATGGCGTCAACCTACCTCCGGGCCGTCGCCCCTCGGGCGGGCGCCCGCAGACCGGGCGTGGTCGACGCAGTGGCCGATCACAGGGGGATCCAGTAGCGCCTCACCCGTGCCCCCGGCGCGTGCTCCCGCACGTCCTCCAGCTCACCGCCGTTGCGCTCGATGACGGCGGCCGAGGCCAGGTTGGTGTCGTCGCAGGTGAGGAGCAGCGCGTCCAGGCCGAGCCGGCGAGCCCGGACCAGCGTCTCCCGCAGCGCCCAGGTCGCCAGGCCACGCCCGCGCGCGGACGGCCGGATGCCGTAGCCGACGTGCCCGCCCACCTCGAGCAGGTGGGGGTTGAGCGTGTGCCGCAGCTGGATCGCGCCGAGATAGGTGTCGTCCTCGACGATCCAGCGGTTGGTGGCCGGGACGTTGCCGGAGGGCCGCTCGGTGGTGGGGTCGGCCTGCAGCAGCAGCTGCTCCACCCAGGCGGCGAAGGCCTCGGGGTCGTCGTGGTCCGTGCCCGGGTGCAGCGAGGCGCCGTCCTGGTGCACCCCGCGGCCCCACTCCTGCAGGGACTCGAGCCAGCTGGCGTGGAGGCGGGCGGTGGGGACGATCAGCTCGGGCATGAGCCCACCCTCGGTCACGCGCGAGGCGGGCGGCAACCCGGCATCCGGGAACCGCCCGCCTCGCGGAGCCACGCCTCGCGGGGCTCGGATCGTGCTCAGGCGAGGGCCGTCGCCAGGGCGGACCAGTCGACCTGGTCGGGCGCGGCGGCGCGCACCGAGGCGAGCAGCCCGAGGCGCGCGGCCCGCACCTGCGGGTCCGGCGCCATGACCAGGATGTCGTCGAAGAAGCGCGCCACCGGGTCGACCAGGGCCTTGCCCTGCGTCGCGAAGGTCTCCAGGTCGCGCGAGGAGCCCTCCGGCAGCCCCTCCAGGGCGGCGACGAGCGCGACCTCGGCCGGCTCGGTGAGCCGGGTGGCGTCGTAGGCCGCCTCGGTGCCCTCGGGAACGATCCGGCCGATCCGCTGCAGGCTCGCCACGATCGAGCGGAAGCCCTCGTCGCCGCGCAGCTCCTGGGCCTGGCGGATCGTCTCGGCCGCCGCCCCGGGGGTGGCGGCACCCGGCAGGACCGCGTCGATGAGGGACACGGCCACGCCCTCGTCACGCAGCAGCTGGGCGAACCGGCCGGTGGTGAACTCCAGAGCGGCGTCGACGGACTCGGGGGAGACCTCGACGTCCTGCTGCCGCAGCCGGTCGGCGGCGGCCTCGAGGCAGCTGCGGACCGAGAGGCCGGACAGGGCCCGGCCGACCTCGCCCTGGTCGCGCAGCACCCGCAGGATGCCCAGGCAGGCCCGGCGGACGCCGAAGGGGTCGGAAGAACCGGTCGGCTTGGCGCCGAGCGCGAACATCGCCATGACCAGGTCGGAGCGGTCGGCGAGGGAGAGCAGCGCGCCGGGCACCGACGCCGGGAGGGCGTCCGCGGCCGTGTGCGGCATCTCCATCTCGGCGAGGGCGTCGGCGACCGCCGGGGTCTCGCCCTTGCGGCCGGCATACTCCCGCGCGACGAAGCCGGCGAGGGAGGACATCTCGACGACCAGCTGGGTGGCGAGGTCGAACTTCGCCAGGGACCCAGCGCGCTCCAGGGTGGTGCGGTCCTCGGCGGACAGGTCGACGGACGAGGACAGCGCCAGCGCCACGTCCTTGATCCGGCGGGCGCGCTCGCCGACGGAGCCCAGGCGCTCCTCGAAGGTCAGCTTCTCCAGGCCCGGGACGAACTCGTCGACCCGCTCGGCCTCGAGGTCGGCGTTCCAGAAGAACAACGCGTCCTCGTAGCGCGCCCGGATGACCGACTCGTTGCCGGCCTTGACGACGGCGTCGTCGCACGCCCCGTTGGCCATGGTGACGAAGTGCGGCAGCAGGGCGCCGGACGCGTCGAGGACCGGCAGGTAGCGCTGGTGCTTGCGCATCACCGTGGTGAGGATCTGGGCCGGCAGGTCGAGGTAGCGCGGGTCGAAGTCGCCGCGCACGCCGTGGGGCTCCTCGACCAGGTTGGTGATCTGGTCGACCAGCGCGCTCTCGGCGTCGGTGTCGACCCGGCCGCCGACCTCGGCGGCGAGCCGCTCGGCCTGCTCGACGATCGAGGCGCGGCGCCGCTCGGTGGCCAGCTCGATGCCGCCCGCGGCGAGGACGTCGAGCAGCTCGTCGGCGTGGGCCACGGTGGCGTGGCCGAGCCGGACCCCGTCGGCGCGGGTGCCCTCGCCGCGCTGCAGGTAGGTCTCGCGGCCCGCCACCAGGCGGGAGGCGACCACGGGCACGACCTGGTCGCCCCACAGCGCCACCAGCCAGCGGATGGCGCGGGAGAACGACAGCGAGGGGTCGTTCCAGCGCATGTTCTTCTCGGCGCGCAGGCCGGTCACGACCTCGGCGAGCAGCGGCGGGAGCACCTCCATGACGCCCCGGCCGACCTGCTCCACGCGCACGACGGCGTGGTCGCCGCCCTGCACCTCGGCCCGCTCCACCTGGTCGACGGTGACGCCCGCGCCGCGCGCGAAGCCCTCGAGCGCCTTGGTGGGTGCCCCGGAGGCGTCGTAGGCCGCCTGCCACTTGGGGCCCTTGCGCAGGGTCTCGGTGTCGGGCTCGCGGGCCGCGACGTCGGCGACCGTGACGACGATGCGTCGCGGCGTGCCGTCCACGCGGATCTCGCCGTGCTCCAGGCGCGTGGCGGCCAGGCGCTCGGTCACGGCCGTCCGGACCTGCTCGACCGTGGCGCCGACGACGTGCGGGGGGAGCTCCTCGACACCGATCTCCAGGGCGAGGGCCCGCGGCTGGTCGCCCAGCGCCGACGCGTCCACCGTCGGCACCTCGAGCTCGGGCAGCTCGACCGGCTTGAGCAGCGGCAGGCCCAGCTCCTCCCGCCGCTCGATCCACAGCGCGGCGGTGTCGCGCATCAGCCGGCGCATGGTCGCGAAGGCCTTGGCGCGCTCGGTCGTGGAGATCGCGCCCCGGGCGTCCAGGACGTTGAAGGCGTGCGAGGACTTCAGGACGTAGGTGTGCGCCGGGACGGGCAGGCGGGCCTCGACCATGCGGGTGGCCTCGGCGACGTAGGCCTCGTAGAGCCGGCGGTTGGTGTCGACGTCGGCGTCGTCGAGGTAGTAGCGGCTCATCTCGTACTCGTTCTGGCCGAAGGCCTCGCCATACGTGATGATCTCGCCGGACGGCTTGCGGGAGTAGGCGATCTGCTTGAAGTGCGTGGCCCCCTGCACGGCCATGAGGATGCGCTCCAGGCCGTAGGTCAGCTCGACCGGGATGGGGTCGAGGTTCTGGCCGCCGACCTGCTGGAAGTACGTGAACTGGGTGATCTCCATGCCGTCGAGCCAGACCTCCCAGCCCAGGCCCCACGCGCCGATGGCCGGCTGGGCCCAGTTGTCCTCGACGAAGCGGACGTCGTGGGCGGCGAGGTCGATGCCGAGAGCCTCCAGCGAGCCGAGGTAGAGCTCCTGGGGGTTGCCCGGGTCGGGCTTGAGGATGACCTGGAACTGCGTGTGCATCTGCAGGCGGTTGGGGTTCTCGCCGTACCGGCTGTCGTCGGGGCGCACCGAGGGCTCGACGTAGGCCACGTCCCAGGGCTCGGGCCCGAGCACGCGCAGCACCGTGGCGGGGTTCATCGTGCCCGCTCCCACCTCGGTGTTGAACGGCTGGACGACCATGCACCCCCGCTCGGTCCAGTAGTCGGACAGGATCCTGAGGGCGTCTTGCATGGTCAGCACGAGCCACAGCCTAAGGGGTCCGTCGGTGCGCACCCGTAGGCTGGACCGCGCGATGGACTCCCTCTTCGACGACCTGCCCCTGACCCCTGCCACGACGACGCCGACGCGAGGCCGGACCTCCCCTCCTGCGAGCGGCGAGGTGGATGCCTCCGGCGTTCCCCTGTGGGCGCTCTCGGACGCCCCGCCCCCCGGTGACGACGACGCCCCGCCCACCGAGGAGGAGCAGGCGTATGCCGAGCGCCAGGCCCGCGGCGCCTGGGGCGGTGGGGGCCCGCGCCAGGACCCCGAGGCGATCCTGGCGGGCCTCAACCCGCAGCAGCGCGAGGGGGTGCTGCACCAGGGATCGCCGCTGCTCATCGTGGCGGGCGCGGGGTCGGGCAAGACCCGCGTGCTCACCCAACGGATCGCCCACCTGCTCGCCGCCCGCGACGTGCAGCCCGGCGAGATCATGGCGATCACCTTCACCAACAAGGCGGCCGCCGAGATGCGCGAGCGGGTCGAGGCGATCGTCGGCGGCCGGGCCCGCGCCATGTGGGTGTCCACCTTCCACTCGGCGTGCGTCAGGATCCTGCGCCGCGAGGCCAAGGTCATCGGCATCTCGTCGAGCTTCTCGATCTACGACGCGGCCGACTCGCAACGCCTGATGGCGATGGTGATGCGCGACCTGGACCTGGACCCCAGGCGCTACCCGCCGCGGTCGTTCAGCCACCAGGTCTCCAACCTCAAGAACGAGCTGGTCGACGAGGAGACCTACCGCGACCGGCTGGGGGAGGGCGCCACCCACCAGGAGCGACTGCTGGGTCAGGTCTACGTGGAGTACCAGCGCCGTCTGCGCCAGGCCAACGCCATGGACTTCGACGACCTGATCATGACGACGGTCAACATCCTGCAGGCCTTCCCGCAGGTGGCGTCCTACTACCACCGCCGGTTCCGGCACATCATGGTGGACGAGTACCAGGACACCAACCAGGCGCAGTACGAGCTGGTCCGCCAGCTCGCGGGGGGACCCACGGTCGGCGGGGACCTGCCCATGGCCGAGCTCGTCGTGGTCGGGGATGCCGACCAGTCGATCTACGCCTTCCGTGGCGCCACCATCCGCAACATCGTGGAGTTCGAGCAGGACTACCCGCAGGCGCGGACGATCCTGCTGGAGCAGAACTACCGCTCCACCCAGACGATCCTGCAGGCGGCCAACGCCGTGATCGCGCGCAACGAGGGCCGTCGGGAGAAGAACCTCTGGTCCGACCAGGGGGCCGGCGCCAAGATCGTGGGCTACGTCGCCGACAGCGAGCACGAGGAGGCGTCCTTCGTCGCGCAGACGATCGACCGGCTCGGAGACCAGCACGGGGTGCGCCCGGGCGACGTCGCGGTGTTCTACCGCACCAACGCCCAGTCCCGAGCGCTGGAGGAGGTCTTCGTCCGGACCGGTCTGCCCTACAAGGTCGTCGGCGGCACCCGCTTCTACGAGCGGCGCGAGGTCAAGGACGCGCTGGCCTACCTGCGGGTCGTCGCCAACCCGGAGGACACCGTCAACCTGCGCCGGATCCTCAACGTCCCCAAGCGCGGCATCGGTGACCGGGCGGAGGCCTGCGTCTCCATGCTGGCCGAGCGGGACCGCACGAGCTTCGTCGCGGCGCTGGGGCACCCCGAGGACGCGCCCGGGATCGCCACCCGGTCCGTCTCGGCCATCAAGGGTTTCACCACCCTGCTGGAGGGTCTGCGCGAGACCCGCGACGGCGGTGCCGGGGTGGGCGACCTCCTCGAGGGGGTCCTGGACCGCACCGGCTACCTCGCCGAGCTGCGGGCCAGCCACGACCCGCAGGACGAGACCCGGATCGAGAACCTCGACGAGCTCGTCGCCGTGGCACGCGAGTTCGACGAGACCTATCCCGAGGGCGGCCTGGACGACTTCCTGGAGCAGGTGTCCCTGGTGGCCGACTCCGACGAGATCCCCGAGGAGGGTGACGACTCCGGGGTGGTCACCCTGATGACCCTGCACACCGCCAAGGGGCTGGAGTTCCCCGTCGTCTTCCTGACCGGTATGGAGGACGGGACCTTCCCGCACAGCCGGGCCCTCGGTGACCCCAAGGAGCTCGAGGAGGAGCGACGGCTGGCGTATGTCGGGATCACGCGGGCGCGGGAGCGGCTGCACCTGTCCCGGGCGTCGGTCCGATCCGCCTGGGGTCAGCCGCAGTTCAACCCGGCGTCCCGCTTCTTCGACGAGATCCCGGCGGACCTGATCGACTGGCAGCGCACCGAGTCGGCGTTGGCCGGTTCGTCGTCCACCCAGCCCCTGGTGGCCCGGCTGGGCGCTCGCCCGGGCCGCGGCGAGCGGCCGGTGCCGGCGCTGGCCTCGGGCGACCGGGTCACCCACGACTCCTTCGGGCTGGGCACGGTGGTGCGCGTGGAGGGTCTGGGAGCCAAGGCCATGGCGACGGTCGACTTCGGTGGCGAGACCGGGGTCAAGCGCTTCGTCCTGGGGATCGCCCCGATCACCAAGCTCTGAGCCGCGCGCCGGCGCCCTGCCCGGTGTCGGTGGTGACACGCGCGGTGGCGCCTGACCGGGATCCCGGTCCGGCGCCACCGTGTCGCAGGCTCGTCCGTCGGTGTCGCACCGGTCGGCCGTGAGCCCCCGGTCAGACCGACAGGCCCCGCTTGAGGAACTCGACGACCGGGTCGACCGCCGAGCTGAGGCTGGGGTTGCCGTCCAGGTGGATCTCCAGGTGCAGGTGCGGTCCGGTGGAGCGACCCTCGTTGCCGGACAGGCCCAGGACCTCGCCCGCCGAGACCTTCTGCCCGACCTTGACGTCGAGCTGGCTGAGGTGGCCGTAGCGCGCGAGGGTGCCGTCCTCGAAGGTGACGTCGACGTAGCGCCCGTAGACCCGGGCCCCGTCGCGGACGTCGGTGACCACGCCGTCGGACAGGGAACGCACCGGTGTCCCCACCGGGCAGGCGAAGTCGAGGCCGTGGTGGGTGCCGCCCCATCGGGCGCCGAAGCGCGAGGTGAGCCGGTAGGCGTCCACCGGGAGCACCCACGTGGAGGCGCCGGTGACGCGGCTGGTGGTGCGGGAGGTTCGCCCGAGGCCGAGGAGCCCGCGCGTGGGGGCGCGGTGCGCACCCGCTGCCTTGCGCACGGTGGGCCGCTCGGTGCCGGTGGTGGGCGTGGTGGTCGCCTCGGCGATGGCCCGCTCGATGGCCTCTGCGGCCTCTGCGGCCGCGGTGGCCGGCGCGGGCAGGGGCGCCACCTGGACGGGCGGGGCGACAGGCTTGGGCGGGAGCGCGACCGCGGTCGTCGTGCCGGTGGCCGTGGGCAGCGCGGTGGGAGCAGCCATGGTCACTGCGCGGGAGCCCTGGGTCACCGGGGTCCGGGCGCTGCGGACGGCGCCGAGCGCCCCCGTCGCGGTCGGGGTCGCGGCGGCAGCCTCCGGGGCCGCCGCCGGTGCCATGGACAAGGTGACGGGGCCCTCCACCGCCTGCGCGCGACCGGTGAGCTGGTGCAGGCCGGTGGCACCGACGCCGGTGGCGAGGGTGGCCGCGGCGCCCATCATCCCGACGCGGCGGGCGCCGGGGCGGGCGGGCTCGGCACGATGACGCGGGCGGCGGCCTGCGAGGACCTCCGAGGAGGCGGGGCTGGTGGTCATGGTCAACCTGACGAGCGAGCGTGTGGGACGGGCGGTCACGGTAACCCGCGACGTTTTCGTGACGCAACGGGACGAGCGCCACGGCGGCGGTGCTCCCTCAGGCCTGCAACCTGCGGCGGCGCCGCTCGGAAGGGGCCCCCGGCGGTCCCTGGTCGGTGACCCTCCGCTAGGCTGGCGGGCATGAGCGAGTCCAGGTTGCGAATCCTTGTGGCCAAGCCGGGTCTTGACGGTCACGACCGCGGTGCGAAGGTGGTGGCTCGCGCGCTGCGTGACGCCGGCATGGAGGTCGTCTACACCGGCCTGCACCAGACCCCCGAGCAGATCGTCGAGGCGGCGATCCAGGAGGACGCCGACGGCGTCGGCCTGTCCGTCCTGTCCGGGGCCCACATGACCTTGTTCAAGAAGGTCATCGAGCTCCTGCGTGAGAAGGACGCCGCCGACATCGTCGTCTTCGGTGGTGGCATCATCCCCGAGGACGACATCAAGCCCCTCACCGACATGGGCGTCGCCCACGTCTTCACGCCGGGCGCCACCACCACGGAGATCGTGGAGTGGGTCACGGCCAACGTGCAGGCTCACTGACCCTCTGCACATCCAGCAGGGCCCCGGACCTCGGTCCGGGGCCCTGCTGCGTCTGCGGACGGTCCGGTGGCGATCCCTGCCCTGCGGCCCCGGCGTGGGGCGATGGCGAGGGACATCACTCATGGTGTCTGGGAATTGCCCATGCGTAACCGGCCATCTGGGCACGTAGCGTC
Source organism: Arsenicicoccus dermatophilus (assembly GCF_022568795.1). Classification (NCBI taxonomy): domain Bacteria; kingdom Bacillati; phylum Actinomycetota; class Actinomycetes; order Micrococcales; family Intrasporangiaceae; genus Arsenicicoccus; species Arsenicicoccus dermatophilus. Next base: position 850,975 of record NZ_JAKZHU010000001.1, read on the forward strand.
ATGCTTCGCCACGTGAAGGGCCGCGGAGGGCGCCGTTTCCTCCCTCTATCGGCCTAATTGTCCGCTGGCAGATTTACACCTGTCCGGGTGTGCGGTGAGATTCAGGGGCCGGCCGTGGATCCTCTCGCGATCCCCCTGCCCCGACGAGCCAGATCCCGCCCGGGGGGCCGGTTACCGGTCCGTCACCGACGGTTGCACCCCTCTGAGGAGCCCTCACCCATGAAGCAGATCACCCTCGGCGCGAGCTTTGCCCTCGCCTGCGCCGCAGCCCTCGCACCGGTCGTCGTCGTCGGCGCCCACGCTGCGGACGGCGACGGACCCGACCGGGCGACGGTCCTGGTCGCTCCCGACTCCCGTGCCTCCCTCGTCTCCTCCGCCCAGGCCGACCAGGGTGATCTGGTGTCCGCCCTCGGCCTCACCTCCGACGACTCCTTCAAGGTCAAGGACGTCCTCAAGGACACCGACGGCTCGACCCACGTCCGCGTCGACCGCTTCTTCAAGGGTGTCAAGGTCGTCGGTGGCGACCTGATCGTCCACCGTGACAAGTCGGGCAAGGTCACCGGCCACGACGGCATGTTCACCGGCAAGATCACCGTGGACCTGCAGCCCGCCGTCGACAAGGGCGCCGCCCAGGCCAAGGGTCTGGCCGCCGCCAAGGCGTTCAACGGCGCCGAGTCCAAGGAGCGCGGTCTGGCCGCCCCCAAGGGTCTGCAGAACGCCGCCAACGCCGGCAACACCCTGGTCATCCACGTCGACGACAAGGGCACCCAGAAGCTCGCCTACGAGGTCAAGACCACCGGTATCACCGCCGACCGGACCCCCTCGCGCATCAAGTCCTACATCGACGCCGACACCGGCGCCCCGATCACCTCCTACGACGAGATCGCCCAGGGCTCCGGCAACGGCATCTTCGTGGGTGACGTCGAGCTCAAGACCACCAAGGAGGGCGGCAACTACCTCCTCAAGAACCCCGAGACGGGGAACTACTCGACCGACTCCAAGAACGCCAAGACGGACGGCACCCCGTTCACGGACGCCGACGACAAGTGGGGCAGCGGCTCCAACTCCGACCGTCAGAGCGCCGCCGCGGACGCCCAGTACGGTGCGGACAAGACCTTCGAGTACTACAAGAACGTCATGGGCCGCAACGGCATCTGGAACAACGGCAAGGGCGCCCGCTCGCGCGTCCACTACGACAACAACTTCACCAACGCCTTCTGGGACGGACGCCAGATGACCTACGGCGACGGTGCGGGCAACAACGCGCCGCTGACCGAGATCGACGTCGCCGCCCACGAGATGAGCCACGGTGTCACCGAGAACACCGCCGGTCTGGCCTACGAGGGCGACGCCGGTGGTCTGAACGAGTCCACCTCGGACATCTTCGGTGTCGCGGTGGAGTTCTACGCGGCGCTCCCGAAGGACAAGCCGGACTACTACATGGGCGAGCTGATCAACCTGCGGGGCGACGGCACCCCGCTGCGCTACATGGACAAGCCCTCCAAGGACGGCCGTTCCTACGACTGCTGGTCCTCGAGCGTGGCCAGCGCCGACCCGCACTTCTCGTCCGGCCCGGGCAACCACTGGTTCTACCTGGCCTCCGAGGGCTCCGGCGCCAAGACCATCAACGGCGTGAAGTACGACAGCCCGACCTGCAACAACTCCACGGTGACCGGCGCCGGCCGCGAGAACATCGAGAAGGTGTGGTACCGCACCCTGTCGACCAAGCTCACCTCGACGTCCAACTACAAGGCCGCTCGTGAGGGTGCCATCAAGTCGGCCATCGAGCTGTACGGCGAGAACAGCCAGGTCTGCAAGTCGGTCGAGGCCGCCTACAACGCGATCTCGGTCCCCGCGGGCACCGCCAAGTGCGGCACCGGCACCCCGACCCCGGCCCCCACCGGCACGGCCAAGCCGACCGGCGCCCCCACCACGGCGCCCACGAGCGCTCCGACGACGGCGCCCACGAGCGCTCCGACGACGGCGCCCACGGGTGCCCCGACGGTCAAGCCGACCGGCGCCCCCACCACGGCGCCCACGAGCGCTCCGACGACGGCGCCCACGGGTGCCCCGACGGTCACGCCGACCGGTGCTCCGACGGGCACCCCCACCACCGTGCCCACCACGCCGGCTCCCGGTGGCAACGTCGTGGTCAACGGTGACTTCGAGGCCGGCCAGCGCGGCTGGCTCGGCCAGTCGGGTCCCGTCAACAACAACGCCGGTCGGCCCGCGCACTCGGGCTCCTGGAAGCTGTGGCTCGGTGGCAACGGTCACCCGTCCATCGACCAGGTCCAGCAGACGGTCACCGTCCCGGCCGGTTCGCCGAAGCTGACCTACTGGGTCGCCATCGACACCGCCGAGACCTCCTCCCTGGTCGGCTTCGACCGCGCCCAGGTCATGGTCAACAACACGCCCGTGGCGTCCTACAGCAACATGGACAAGACCTCGGGCTACGTGCAGAAGACCGTCGACCTGACCGCCTACGCCGGCAAGCGGGTCACGCTGACCTTCCGGGCGCTCGAGGACTACGGCAAGCAGACCTCGTTCGTCTTCGACGACGTGTCCGTGGGCTGATCATCGATTCCAGAGCCGGGATGGTCCACCTCCTGCCGACCCGGCTCTGACCCGCTCACGCATCCCCCGTGACGGGTGCTTGACCGGCCGGCCGCTCTCCTGCTCAGAGAGCGGCCGGCCGTTCGTCTGCCTGTGGACCGTGTGTCATCGGTCGCAGCCGACCGACATACGTAGAGCCGACGGCCGCTGGGGGATATCCTCGCGCTGACACTCCACCACCTAACCCAAGGACGGATCGAGCGTGGATCTTTTCGAGTACCAGGCACGTGACATGTTCGAGAAGCACGGCGTGCCGGTCCTGGCGGGCAAGACCGCCGAGACCCCAGCGGCCGCCCGCGCTGCTGCCGAGGAGATCGGACCCCGGTCCGGCGGCGTCACGGTCGTCAAGGCCCAGGTCAAGACCGGGGGCCGTGGCAAGGCCGGCGGCGTCAAGGTCGCGAAGACCGCGGAGGAGGCGGAGCAGTTCGCCCAGCAGATCCTCGGCATGGACATCAAGGGCCACACCGTCCACACCGTGATGATCGCCCAGGGCGCCAAGATCGCGGAGGAGTACTACTTCTCGCTCCTGCTGGACCGCGCCAACCGCACCTACCTGGCGATGTGCAGCAAGGAGGGCGGCATGGAGATCGAGCAGCTCGCCGTCGAGCGGCCCGAGGCCCTCGCCCGCGTTGCCGTCGACCCCCAGGTCGGGATCGACCAGGCCAAGGCCGAGGAGATCGTCGCGGCCGCCCGCTTCGACGCGGAGACCGGCGCCAAGGTCGCCCCGGTCCTGCAGAAGCTCTGGGAGGTCTACCGTGACGAGGACGCCACGCTCGTCGAGGTCAACCCCCTCGTCAAGACCGAGGACGGCGAGGTCGTCGCCCTCGACGGCAAGGTCACCCTGGACGACAACGCCTCGTTCCGTCAGCCGGAGCACTCCACCCTGGTCGACGAGAAGACCGAGGACCCGCTGGAGGCCAAGGCCAAGGCGATGCACCTCAACTACGTCAAGCTCGACGGCAACGTCGGCATCATCGGCAACGGCGCCGGCCTGGTCATGAGCACCCTGGACGTCGTGGCCTATGCCGGGCAGGACCACACCGGAGGGGTCTCCAAGCCCGCCAACTTCCTCGACATCGGCGGCGGCGCCTCGGCCGAGGTGATGGCCAACGGTCTGGACGTCATCCTCGGCGACGAGCAGGTCAAGTCCGTGTTCGTGAACGTCTTCGGCGGGATCACCGCCTGCGACGCGGTCGCCAACGGCATCGTCGGTGCCCTCAAGACCCTCGGCAACTCGGCCACCAAGCCGCTCGTCGTGCGTCTGGACGGCAACAACGTGGAGGAGGGTCGCCGGATCCTCTCCGACTTCAACCACCCGCTGGTCACCGTCGAGGAGACCATGGACGGCGCCGCCCGCAAGGCCGCCGAGCTGGCCGCCAAGTAAGCGTTCGAGCAAGAGAGACAAGGGACTTCACAGCAATGGCTATCTTCCTCAACGCGGACTCCAAGGTCATCGTCCAGGGCATGACCGGCTCCGAGGGCATGAAGCACACCACGCGCATGCTCGCGTCCGGCACCGACATCGTCGGCGGCGTCAACCCCAAGAAGGCCGGCCAGACGGTCGACTTCCCGGGCGACAAGCAGATCCCGGTCTTCGGGTCGGTCAAGGAGGCCATGGAGGCCACCGGCGCAGACGTCACCGTGGTCTTCGTGCCCCCGGCCTTCACCAAGTCCGCCGTCGTCGAGGCCGTCGACGCGGGCATCGGCCTGTGCGTGGTCATCACCGAGGGCGTCGCCGTCAAGGACACCGCGGAGTTCTTCAACTACGCCAAGGACAAGGGCACGACCCGCATCATCGGCCCCAACTGCCCGGGCATCATCAGCCCCGGCCAGTCCAACGCCGGCATCATCCCGGCCGACATCGCGGGCGCCGGCAAGATCGGACTGGTCTCCAAGTCCGGCACCCTGACCTACCAGATGATGTACGAGCTGCGTGACTTCGGCTTCACCACGGCCGTCGGCATCGGCGGCGACCCGGTCATCGGGACGACCCACATCGACTGCCTCGAGGCCTTCGAGAAGGACCCGGAGACCGTTGCCATCGTCATGATCGGCGAGATCGGCGGCGACGCCGAGGAGCGGGCCGCGAAGTACATCCAGGAGAACGTCACCAAGCCGGTCGTCGGCTACGTGGCCGGTTTCACCGCGCCGGAGGGCAAGACCATGGGTCATGCCGGCGCCATCGTCTCCGGCGGCGCGGGCACCGCGGCCGCCAAGAAGGAGGCGCTGGAGGCTGCGGGCGTCAAGGTCGGCAAGACGCCCTCCGAGACGGCTGCCCTCATGCGCGAGATCATGCAGGGCCGCTGACCCCGGCCGCCTTCGGGGTCGTCGACGCGAGGCCTGCGTCGAGAGCCGGTCGCCCCCACCCCGGGGCGACCGGCTCTCGGCATACCGCAGCTCGCCGGTGCGGGAACGGGACGCGCGCGGCGAGCCGAGGCGAGCCGTGGTCCTCGGCTGGGGGACGATAGGCACACCCATGAGTGAGACAACGCGCTTCCGCCTCCCCGCCCTCACCGCGACCAGCGCCCCGCTGCGCCGACCGGCCCGTGCTGCCCTGGTGGCCGTGCTGTCGAGCTGGGTGCCCCTCGCGCTGCTGACCGTCGTCGGATGGGCGGGGTCGGCGCGGACCACCGTCGGCTGGGGCGACGCCCTCGGGGTCGCGAGCCTGGCCTGGGTCACGGCGCACCTGGGGGCGTTGCGGGCGGGGGAGACGACCCTGGCGCTGTCGCCGCTGCTGCTGACCCTGCTGCCGCTGGCGGCCTGCGCCGCGGCCGGTCGGTCCCTGTCGGGGCCGGTCCAGGACGACCGCAGCCCGCGGATCCCCCGGCTCGGGGGGATGCGTCAGGGGGTGGTCGCGCTCGTGGGGTGTTTCGTCCTGACCTACGCGGCGCTGGGTCTCGTGGTGGCTGCGCACGCCGCCACCATGCCGGTGTCCCCGGTCTGGCCGGTCACGGTGGGCGGGTGCCTGCTGGTGCCCATGGTGGGCGGCGCGGTGGGGCTCCGGCACGAGCTGGTCTCGCCCGAGCTGGCCCCGGTCTGGCACGACAAGGCCGGGCAGCTGCTGCCCGTGCCGGTCCGCCGCGCCCTGTCCGCCGGCGTCCGGGGAGTCGGGGTCCTGCTGCTCGTCGGTCTGCTCCCGGCGGCGGTCGCCCTGGTGTGGCACCTGGGCCGGGTCCGGGACCTCACCGGTGAGCTCGACGCGGGGCCCCTCGGCACCGTCGTCCTCGCGCTCGCCCAGCTGGCCTGGCTGCCGAACGTCGCCGCGTGGGGGCTGTCCTGGGTGGCGGGTCCGGGCTTCACCGTCGGGCTCGGATCGGCCTACACCTGGCAGGAGTCGCGGTCCGGCCTGCTCCCGATGGTGCCCGTCCTCGGGGCCCTGCCGGACAACGGGACGCTGCCCTCGTGGGTCATGGCCGCGGGCGTGCTGCCGGTGGTCGTGGGCGCGCTGACCACCTGGTGGGCCGTCAACCGGGTCAGTGTGCTGGCGTCCCTGGCGGGCAAGGCCCTGGCTGCCCTCGGCGCGTGGGTGGTCCTGGTCCTCGGGACCGCGGTGGTGCTGTGGACCTCCGGCGGCTCGCTCGGTGCCAAGGCCCTCGCCGAGATCGGGCCGCGGGTGCTCCCGACGACGGCCGCGGTGGCCGGTGAGACCGCGCTGGGCGGGCTGCTGATGCTGGCCCTGGTATGGCGCCGCTACCACCGTTAGCTGTACTACCACCGTCTGGTGGGACGCTCCCACAGGACGGGCAAGGCTGGTCGAGCCAGGAGGACCGGGTGGGTATCTCGTCGCAGGAGCGGGCGGCGCGTCGTCGCGCGGTGGACAACGCGCGGCACAGCATCGAGACGGACGGTGGGTGTCCTGATGACGACCCGCGGGAGGTGGAGGAGGCGTACGTGGCCGGGGAGGTGACGTCGGCTGAGGTCCTGGCGGCCGCGGCCCGGCGTCCACGACGGCTGGCACCCTGCTGCTGACCGACGCCGGGACCCGGGCGCGGTCGGACCGGTCCGGTGAGCTGCACACGAGCCCGGTGGGTCGTCCGGTGGGTGGGAGCAGGTAGACCCGTTCGCCGGCCCCGCTCGCGACGACGCCCTGGGGCAGGAGCGCTCGAAGGGCCTCTCTCTCAGGCGGGGACGGCACCGCCATCGGGACGGGCCGTGGGCGCCACCACCGCGGGCCGGCCTGGGTCAGGCCAGCCCGAGCACCCGGGAGAACCACGCCGGTGTCGACCGGCCGAGGGCGGTGTCGCAGAGCGCTTGCGCCTGATGGGTGTTCGCGGCCTTGCTGCACGAGGACCAGCTCGCGACCTGGCCGGGATACATCGCCTGCAGCGACCCCGCCCACAGCAGGTAGCCCGCGAAGGACACGGCCACGAGGTGCCAGGCCGCCCAGCCCCAGCGTCCCGCCCGCACTGCTGCCAGGTGGTCGCCAGCAGGGCCAGGACGAGTCCGCCCAGGGCGGTCACCAGAGCCAGCAGGGACCAGGGGTGGGGGAGCGAGGACATCAGCACGGCCACCAGCACGAGGGTCGTCGCCCGCTGGCCGGCGGCCAGGGCACGGCGGCTCTGCGGGGAGTCCTGGGGCAGGCCTCGGGGGAAGGAGCGTCGTGGCGTTCGGCAGGCACGGACCTATCTTCCCCCATCCGGCTAGGGTGCTGTCCGTGAGTGACGCTCCCGTGACCTCCCCCCTGTCCGTCGTGGTGCTCGTCTCCGGGTCCGGGACGCTGCTGCAGGCCCTGCTCGACGCAAGCGCGGACCCGGTGCTCGGCGTGCGGATCGTCACGGTGGGCGCCGACCGGGACGGGATCGCCGGACTGGAGCGGGCGCGGCGGGCTGGTGTCCCGACCTTCGTGGTCCGGCCGGGGGACTTCACCGACCGCGCCGCGTGGGACATCGCTCTCGCCGACGAGATCGGTCGCCACGCGCCGGATCTCGTGGTCAGCGCCGGCTTCATGCGGATCCTGGGCGAGCGCGTGCTCGCCGGCCCGCCGGTGATCAACACCCACCCGGCGCTGCTGCCCAGCTTCCCGGGAGCGCACGGCGTGCGTGACGCCCTCGCCCACGGCGTCGCGATCACCGGCACTACCTGCCACCTCGTCGACGCCGGGGTCGACACCGGCCCGATCATCACCCAGCGCGCGGTCGCCGTCGCCGACGACGACACCGAGGACACCCTCCACGAACGCATCAAGGTGGCCGAGCGCGAGATGCTCGTCGACGTCGTGGGTCGGATGGCGCGCGACGGGTGGCGGGTCGACGGACGGCGGGTCCGGATCGGCGCTCCCGGCCGACCCGGCGCGGTCGGACCCGGAGCGGCCTGACTCGTCCACCGAGCCGCCCGCGCGGACCGGACCACCCCTTCCCGGCATACCCACCACCGCCGCACCGCGGCTAGGCTGACCGCACACGACTGGCGCAGGTGGACCACCACCAGGGAGTGACCGGCGTGGGCATCGGCCGCCTGGGTGCCCCGCGAGACCACCACCGCACGCAGGAGCGATCCATGTCTGGCACCGATCTCGGGCGTCGGCCCGTCCGCCGAGCCCTCATCTCCGTCTACGACAAGACCGGCCTGGAGGAGCTCGTCCGCGGCCTCCACGACGCGGGCGTCGAGCTCGTCTCCACCGGCGGCTCCGCCCGCCTCATCGGCGACCTCGGGCTGCCGGTGACCCCGGTCGAGGAGCTGACCGGCTTCCCCGAGTGCCTCGAGGGGCGCGTCAAGACCCTCCACCCGCGGGTGCACGCGGGGATCCTCGCCGACACCCGCAAGGACGACCACCTGCGCCAGCTCGCCGAGCTCGAGGTCGCCCCCTTCGAGCTCGTGGTGGTCAACCTCTATCCCTTCACCGCGACGGTGGCCTCCGGGGCCGGCGCCGACGAGTGCGTCGAGCAGATCGACATCGGCGGCCCCTCGATGGTCCGCGCGGCGGCCAAGAACCACCCCAGCGTCGCCGTCGTCGTCGACCCCACGCGCTACGCCGACGTGCTGGCGGCGGTGCAGGCGGGCGGTTTCACGCTCGACGAGCGCACGGTGCTGGCGGCCCAGGCCTTCGCGCACACCGCGGCCTACGACGTGGCGGTCGCGTCCTGGATGGCCGCGCGCCACGTGCCGGTCCCCGAGGGCGAGCAGGGCGGCTTCCCGGGCTTCATCGGCCAGACCTGGACCAAGGCCGAGGACCTGCGGTATGGCGAGAACCCCCACCAGCACGCCGCGCTCTACCGCGGCGAGGGCTCCGGGGTCGCCTCCGCCGAGCTGCTGCACGGCAAGGCGATGTCCTTCAACAACTACGTCGACACCGACGCCGCGGTCCGGGCCGCCCACGACCACGGTCGGCTGCCGGCCGTGGCCGTCGTCAAGCACGCCAACCCCTGCGGGATCGCCGTGGGCCGCCCCGGCGACGACATCGCCGAGGTGCACCGGCGGGCCCACGAGTGCGACCCGCTGTCGGCCTTCGGGGGCGTCATCGCCACCAACCAGACCGTCACCCGGGCCATGGCCGAGACCGTCAAGGACATCTTCACCGAGGTCGTGGCGGCCCCCGACTTCGAGCCCGAGGCGCTGGAGATCCTGCGGCAGAAGAAGAACATCCGGCTGCTGCGCCTGCCCGCCGACGTGCGCGCCGACGCGACGCTGGAGGTCCGGCCCATCTCCGGCGGGCTGCTCGTCCAGGAGACCGACCGGATCGACGCGGTCGTCGAGCCGGGCGAGGACGACAGGCCCACCGCCGGGCACGGGGACGCCCCCCTGCACTGGACCCTCGTCGCCGGGCCGTCCGCCGACGACCAGACCCTCGTGGACCTCGACTTCGCGTGGAAGGCCGTGCGCGCCGTCAAGTCCAACGCGATCCTGCTCGCCAAGGACGCCGCCTCCGTCGGCATCGGCATGGGGCAGGTGAACCGGGTCGACTCCTGCCGCCTCGCGGTCGAGCGGGCCGGGAGCGAGCGGGCCCAGGGTGCGGTCGCGGCCTCGGACGCCTTCTTCCCCTTCGCCGACGGCCCGCAGATCCTGCTCGACGCGGGCGTGCGGGCGATCGTCGCCCCGGGCGGGTCGATGCGGGACGACGAGACCATCGCCGCGTGCGAGCGCGCCGGGGTGACGCTGTACTTCACCGGGACCCGCCACTTTGCCCACTGACGAGCCCGCGGCCGCCCCGGGCACCGCAGCAGCCGGCGACCGGGAGCCCCGCGAGGGGCGCCCGGTCGTGGCCCTGTCGGCCGCGGCGGCCCTGCTCGTGGGCGCCCTCGCGTCCGTGCAGTCCCGGGCCAACGCCGAGCTCGCCGGGACCTTCGGGTCCGCGGTCGACGCCGCCCTGTGGAGCTTCGGGTCCGGGTGGGTCCTGCTCCTGCTGGCCGTGCTGACCCGCCCCGGCGTGCGCGAAGGCCTGCGGCGCGTGGCTCAGGGGGTGCGGGCGGGGCGGATGCGCCTGTGGACCACCCTCGGCGGTCTGCTCGGCGCCTTCTTCGTCGGGGTGCAGTCCTCCTCGGTGCCCGAGCTGGGCGTCGCGCTGTTCACCGTCGCGATCGTCGGTGGCCAGACCGCCAACGCCCTGGTCGTCGACCGGCTCGGCCTCGGCCCCGCAGGGCGGGTGCCGGTGTCCGCCGGGCGGGTGGCTGCGGCGCTGCTCACCTTCGTGGGGGTAGGGGTGGCGGCCCTGGCCAGGGGAGGAGCGCACGGGTCCTCCGGCATACCGCTGCTGCCGCTGGTGCTCACCCTGCTCGCCGGCGCGGGCATGGCCGTGCAGCAGGCGATCAACGGGCGCGTCAACGCGCTCAGCCAGGACGTGCTCGCCACGACCGCCATCAACTTCACCTGGGGTCTGCTCGCCCTCGCCGGCTGGGCCACGGCCCTGGCCGCCCGGGGGCAGCTGCACCCGCCGCGCACCTGGGCGGCGCCGTGGTGGGCCTTCGTGGGTGGCGTCCTCGGCCTCGTCTTCGTCGGGGTGGGGGCGGTGGTCGTGCGACACCTCGGCGTGCTCGTCGCCGCGCTGATGACGCTCACGGGACAGCTCGTCTCGGCCGTCCTGCTCGACCTGCTGACCCCGGCCACGCGCGGCCAGGTTGGCCCGCAGCTGCTGCTCGGCGTGGGTCTGACGCTGCTCGCCGCGCTAGGGGCGGGGGTGGCGGCGCAGCGCCGGCGGTGAGTGGCAAGATGACAGGCGTGACTGCGACACTCCTCGACGGCAAGGCCACGCTGGCCACCATCAAGTCCGAGCTCAAGGAGCGCGTGGCCGCGCTCAAGGAGCAGGGCATCACCCCCGGTCTGGGCACCGTCCTCGTGGGCGACGACCCGGCGAGCACCTGGTATGTCGGTGCCAAGCACAAGGACTGCGCCGAGGTCGGCATCGCCTCGATCCAGCGCCACCTGCCGGCCACCGCCACCCAGGCCGAGGTCGAGGCGGTCGTGGACGAGCTCAACGCCGACCCGGGCTGCACCGGCTTCCTCGTGCAGCAGCCCACCGGTCTGGACGACACCGCGATCCTGGCCCGGGTCGCCCCGGCCAAGGACGTCGACGGGCTCAACCCCGTCAACCTCGGCAACCTCGTCCTCGGCGTCCCCGCCCCGCTGCCCTGCACCCCGATGGGTGTCGTCGAGCTCTGCCGCCGCTACGACGTCCCGCTCAAGGGCGCCGAGGTCGTCGTGATCGGCCGCGGCATCACCGTGGGCCGGCCCCTCGGGCTGATCCTCACCCGCAAGTCGGAGAACGCCACGGTCACCCTGTGCCACACCGGCACCCGCGACCTGGCCGCCCACACCCGGCAGGCCGACATCGTCGTCGCCGCCGCGGGCGTCCACAACATCCTGACCGCCGACATGGTCAAGCCGGGCGCCGCGGTCTTCGACGTGGGCGTGTCCCGCGTGACGGGCGAGGACGGCAAGTCCAAGGTCGCCGGTGACATCCACCCCGACGTCATGGAGGTCGCCGGCTGGATGACCCCCAACCCGGGCGGCGTCGGCCCGATGACCCGCGCGCTGCTGCTGAGCAACATCGTCGAGTCCGCCGAGCGCGCGGCCCGCGAGCGCGCATGACCTCCTCCGTCGGGCTGGGGCGCCTGGGCCTGTGGTGGCTGCTGGCGTTCGGCTGCGTGTCCGCCCTGGCGGTCCTCGCGGCGGGGGCTCCCCGGCTCGGCGGCAACATCCTCGCCGCGTCCTTCGTGGGCGCGGCGGTCCTGCGGCTCGTGCTGCCCACCTCCCTGGTGGGTGGGCTGGCGATCCGTCCCCGGGCCCTCGACGTGGTCATGTACCTCACCTTCGCCCTGGTGGTGCTGGTCGGCTCCAACGCCGTCAACTGGCATCCCCCGCGCTGACCCACCAGCTGTGGTCGCGCTCGCCGGGGATCGTGCACAGCCGGCGAGCCCGACGACCCCGGTCCTGCGCGGCCCGGCGGGCCCGTCCATCGCGGCAGGACGGCGACCGCCCGGATCCCGCGGCGCCCCGACCGGCGGTCCAGCGCCGTCGGCGAAGGTGTCCCCGATCCACCCCCAGGCGGAGGCCTGCTGAGGCGAGGAGACGGGCTCTGGGGGAAGCGGTGGTCGCGTCGTACCTCGACGGTGCCGTGGGGGAGCCGCATGCGGACAGGGCCCACGCCGTCCCCGTGGACGGCGTGGGCCCTGTCGCGGCAGCGTGCGAAAACCCGCCCCCCCCGGGGGTCGGATCCGCCTGGTCGACGGACCCCGGCAGATCCGACCACCGCCGGCAGGTCAGATGAGGCCGAGCTCCTTGACCTGGTCGCGCTCCGCCTCGAGGCGGGCGGCGGAGGCCATGATGCGCTCCGTGGAGAAGTCGTTCAGCTCGATGCCCTGGACGATCTCGTACTTCCCGTCGCGGACGCGGCAGGGGAAGGAGGAGACGATGCCCTCGGGCACGCCGTAGGAGCCGTCGGACGGGACCGACATCGAGACGATCTCCTCGGTGCCGAGCATCCAGTCGCGCATGTGGTCGATGGTGGCGTTGGCGGCGGAGGCGGCCGAGGAGGCGCCCCGGGCCTTGATGATCGCGCCGCCGCGGGTGGCGACGGTGGGGATGTACTCACCGGTGATCCAGGCCTCGTCCACCAGCTCCGTCGCGGCCTTGCCGTTGACGTGGGTGTTGAACAGGTCCGGGTACATCGAGTCGTCGTGGTTGCCCCAGATCGCCAGGTCCTTGATCTCGTCGACCGTGACGCCGAGCTTCTTGGCCAGCATCGACTTGGCGCGGTTGTGGTCGAGGCGGGTCAGCGCGTTGAACTGCTCCGGCGCCATGTCGGGCGCGTTCTTCATCGCGATGAGGGCGTTGGTGTTGGCCGGGTTGCCGGTGACCAGGACCTTGGCCTTGGGGGCGACCTTGTTGAGCGCGGCGCCCTGGCCGGTGAAGATCTTGCCGTTGGCGGCCAGCAGGTCCGCGCGGTCCATGCCCTCCTTGCGGGGCATGGCGCCCACGAGCATCGCGCAGTCGACGTCCGCGAAGACCTTCTCGGGGTCGTCGCCGATGACGACCTTGGCCAGCGTCGGGAAGGCGCAGTCGTCCAGCTCCATGACGACGCCCTCGAGGGCCTTGAGGGCGGGGGTGATCTCGAGCAGACGCAGCTCGACCGGGGTGTCCTTGCCCAGGAGCTCACCGCTGGCGATGCGGAAGAGGAGGCTGTAGCCGATCTGGCCGGCGGCGCCGGTGACGGCGACCTTGACGGGAGTAGCGCTCACAAGGGAGTCCTTCACGCTCGAAGACTGGTGGATGCTCTCGAACCTATCAGCCACCTGCAGACGACTCACCCCGGGTGGGCCTGGTGCGTGCCAGGCCCACCCGGGGTGCAGGAGGGGTATGCCGAGAAGCCGTCAGGCGCGGCGGGTGGCGTCCTCGGCGGCGGCCGCCGCAGCGCGCTCGGCCTCGCCGGCCAGGTCCAGGTGCGAGCGGTCGACGCCGGTCAGCGCGGCGTAGGTCGCACCGGCGATGACGGCGCCCAGGATCGGGGCGACCCAGAACAGCCACTGCTGGGCGACCACGTCACCGCCCTGGAAGAACGCCACGGCGGTGCTGCGGGCCGGGTTGACCGAGGTGTTCGACACCGGGATCGAGATGAGGTGGATCAGGGTCAGGCCCAGACCGATCGCGATCGGCGCGAAGCCCTTGGGGGCGCGGTCGTCGGTGGCGCCGAGGATGATGTAGAGGAAGAACATGGTGCACAGCAGCTCGCAGAGGAAGACCGCAGTCATCGAGTAGCCACCGGGGGACTGGGTGCCGTAGCCGTTGGCGGCGAAGCCCTTGTCGGCGGCGAAGCCCGGCTGGCCGGAGGCGATCGCGTAGAGCGCACCGCCGGCGACGAGGCCGGCGACGACCTGGGTGCCGATGTAGGGCAGGACGTCCTTGACCTCGAAGCGGCGGGCTGCGGTCAGGCCGAGGGTGACGGCGGGGTTGAAGTGACCGCCGGAGACGTGGCCGACGGCATACGCCATGGTGAGGACGGTCAGGCCGAAGGCCAGGGCCACGCCCACGAAGCCGATGCCCATGTCGACGGGGTCGGTCTTGTGCATGACGTGGGCGGCGAAGACGGCGCTGCCGCAGCCACTGAAGACGAGCCAGAAGGTGCCGAGGAACTCGGCGCCGAGGCGATGGGCAAGGGCGGGACGGGACACGATGCTGCTCCTGGGATGGGGGATTGCGGAGCCCTGACGCGAGATCGGGGCGCAGGGAGGCTGGGTGCGCGTGAATCCCCGCGGGCACCGGGGGAGTTCGTCGGGCGACGCCTCGATCCTTCCCTGCGGTCGGTGGCCCTGTCCGGACTTTTGCGAAATTGCTCCCGAAAGTTCCTCCCCTGTTCGGCTCTAGCTGAGAGCACCTTCGCAACCTGATGTCGCCTGCCAGTCACTCTTGGTGACATGCCCCCTCTCTCCGTCACGACCCTGGCGCGCGCTGCAGCGGCCCTGACCCTCGCCGGCGTCCCGGCCGCGACCCCGTCACCCCTGACGAGCGCCTCCGGCGCCCGGGCCGCCGCTGTCGCGCCCGCCCCCACCGCCGCCACCATCCCCCAGGTGCGGCCCCCGGTGGGCGCCCGTCCCTCCGTCGCTGCCGTCTGGGTCTCGCCGACCGCCTCCCGCCACACCTGTTCCGCCGCCGTGCTCGACGCCCCCGGCGGCAGCCTGGTCGTCACGGCGGCGCACTGCACCGGCGGACGCGGCACCAACCTGCGGATCACCCCGGGCTACGAGAGCGGGCGGCGCCCCTACGGCACCTGGGCGGTCGTGGCGACCTACGTCGACCCGGGGTGGCAGGCGAGCGCCGACCCCCGGCGCGACCTGGCGATCCTGCGCGTGGCGCCCCAGACGATCGGGGGCGTGCGGCGCACCGTCGCCTCGGTGGTCGGGGGCTACCGTCTGGGCCGGGCGGCTCCCTACGCCACCCCGATCCACGGCTACGGCTATCGCGCCGGGTCGGGCGACCGACCCGTGGCGTGCGTCAACGAGGAGGGCCTCGGCTGGGGCTACCCCACGCTCGTCTGCGGCGGTATGACGGGGGGTGTCAGCGGGGGCCCCTTCGTGGTGGCCGCGGCCACCGGGCACCACCTGGTCACGGGCGTGATCGGCGGCCTGCACGAGGGCGGCTGCACGGATGCCGTGTCCTACTCCTCGCCCTTCGGCGCGTGGAGCGACGCCCTCCTGGCGCGGGCCGTCCGCGGCGGTCCCGGGGACGTGGTCCGGCGCGCGCGGGGGAGCGGGTGCTGATCGGCCGGTGACCGTCGGTGCGGGATCCGGTGCTCTCTGCCACGATAGAGACATGTCGGACAGCGTCACCGCCCACACCGCCGGTGCCCATCTCGCCGGACCTCTCTCGGGCGAGCGGATCGCCTGGATCGACACGGCCCGGGCGCTGGCCGTCGTGGGCGTGGTGCTGTTCCACATCGGTTTCCTGCACTACCAGCCACAGCTCGGCCCGGCGGTGGGCGGCCCGGCAGCGCTGTGGCACCACGTCGACGGCCTGCTCGGGTCCTTCCGGATGCCGATGCTGCTGATGCTGTCCGGCGTCCTGGCGGCGGGCAAGGTGCGCCGTGGGCTGCGGAGCGGCACGGCCGTGGAGTCCTCGGTCGCCAACTACTACCTCTACGTCGTCTGGCTCGGGGTCTATCTCCTGGTGATCCCGGACGAGACCTTCCCGCTCGGGGTGGCCGACCTGCCGGACCTGGCCCGCCAGGTGCTCCTGCCGGACACGACGCTGTGGTTCATCCAGTGCCTCGCGCTCGGCGTGCTCCTGCTGACGGCCCTGCGTCGGGTGCCCGCAGCCGTCGTCGTGGGGGTGCTGGCGCTGCTGCACCTGGTGGTCCAGTCCTTCCCCTCCTCGGACCAGATGTGGGTGCGGACCCTGCCTTACTACGTGTACCTCGCGGTGGGGGTGCACCTCGCCGCCCGGCTGCGGCGACTCACCGACAGCCCGCTCGCCACGGCCGCCGCGGGCGTGGTCTTCGCCGGGGCCTGGGTCCTGCTCCAGCTCACCGAGGGGGACGGCGCCCGGCCGGTCCACGCGGTGGCCAACCTCGTCGCCTGCCTCGCGGCCGCCGTCCTCCTCATGGGGGTGGCCCGGCTGCTCTGCCTGTGGCGCCCGGTGGCGACCGTGGGGTCCTTCGTGGGCCGGCGGACCCTGGAGATCTATGTGCTCCACCTGCCGATGGTCGCGGCGCTGCGCATGCTCCCCGCCGACCGGCTCGACGGGCTGCGCGGGGTCCTGGCCGCCCACCCGGCGCTCGCCCTCGCCTACCCGCCGGTGGTGGCGTGCGCCTTCGTCGCGCTCTCGCTGGCGCTGCGGGTGCTGCTCGACCGGATCGGGCTGCGGTGGCTGTTCACCATGCCCGAGCCGCTGTGTCGACAGGTGCGTCGATGGCGGGCCCCGCAGGAGCAGCGGCATACCGCCTCCGTAGGATGAACCGGACGCCCGCACCGCGGCCGGCGCCTCGTCGCACGCCGGGACCGAGCACCCCGTCGGACCCGGCCCGCGCCGATATCTCGACGTTGAGATATCCTGGCCGCGGCCCGTGAGCGCCGCCCTGACGACCCGTCAGGACCCGCGACATCGACGACTTTGGAGAGTCTCATGACGTCACAGAAGATTGTGTGGACGAAGATCGACGAGGCGCCGGCCCTCGCGACGTACTCCCTCCTGCCGATCGTGCAGGCCTTCACCCGCGCCGGTGGCGTCGAGGTCGAGACCAAGGACATCTCCCTGTCCGGCCGCATCCTGGCGCAGTTCCCGGACCGGCTCTCGGCCGAGCAGCGGGTCGACGACAACCTCACCGCGCTGGGCGAGCTGGCCCAGACCCCCGAGGCCAACATCATCAAGCTGCCCAACATCTCCGCCTCCGTCCCGCAGCTCAAGGCCGCGATCAAGGAGCTGCAGGACAAGGGCTACGACATCCCCGACTACCCCGAGACCGCGACGACCGACGCCGACAAGGACGTCCAGGCGCGCTACGCCAAGGTGCTCGGCTCGGCCGTCAACCCGGTGCTGCGCGAGGGCAACTCGGACCGCCGTGCGCCCCTGTCGGTCAAGCGCTTCGCCCAGTCCCACCCGCACCGCCTCGGCGCCTGGAGCTCGGACAACAAGGCCGCCGTCGCCTGCATGGACGAGGGTGACTTCTACGGCAACGAGAAGTCCGTGGTCATGGAGCACGACGCCGCGCTGCGCATCGAGCTCGTCTCCGAGCAGGGCACCACCGTCCTCAAGGAGGGCCTGGCGGTCACCGAGGGCGAGATCGTCGACGGCACCTTCATGAGCGCCCGCGCGCTGCGCGCCTTCTTCGCCGCGCAGATGGAGGCCGCCAAGGCCGCCGACCTGCTGCTGTCGGTGCACCTCAAGGCCACGATGATGAAGGTCTCCGACCCGGTGATGTTCGGCCACGCGGTGACGACCTTCTTCGAGCCGGTCTTCACCAAGCACGCCGACACCTTCCGCGAGCTGGGCGTCAACCCCAACCTCGGCCTCGGCGACCTCACCGCGCGCCTGGCCTCCCTCCCGGCCGACGAGCGGGCGGAGATCGAGGCCGACATCCAGGCGGTGTACGCCGAGCGTCCGGCCCTGGCCATGGTCGACTCCGACAAGGGCATCACCAACCTGCACGCCCCCAACGACATCATCATCGACGCCTCGATGCCGGTGGTCGTGCGTGACTCCGGGACGATGTGGAACGCCGAGGGCAAGCAGCAGCAGACGCTGGCCCTGGTCCCCGACCGTTCCTACGCGCGGATGTACGCCCAGGTCTTCGACGACATGCGGGCCAACGGTGCCCTCGACCCGGCCACGATGGGCGACGTGCCCAACGTCGGCCTGATGGCGCAGAAGGCCGAGGAGTACGGCTCGCACCCGACCACCTTCGTCGTCGAGTCCGCGGGCACGGTGCGGGTCCTCGACGGGGAGACCGTGCTCATGGAGCACCAGGTCGAGGCGGGTGACATCTGGCGCATGTCCCGCGTCAAGGACGTCCCGGTCCAGGACTGGGTCAAGCTCGCCGTGACCCGTGCCCGCGCCACCGGCGCGCCGGCCGTGTTCTACCTCGACAAGGAGCGCGCGCACGACCGCCACGTCATCGCCAAGGTCGAGAAGTACCTCCCGCAGCACGACACCGAGGGCCTGACCTTCGAGATCCTGCCGCCGGCCGAGGCGATCCAGCTGTGCCTGGACCGGATCCGCAAGGGCGAGGACACCATCTCGGTGACCGGCAACGTGCTGCGCGACTACCTCACCGACCTGTTCCCGATCCTCGAGCTCGGCACCTCGGCCAAGATGCTCTCGATCGTCCCGCTGCTCAACGGCGGTGGGCTCTTCGAGACCGGCGCGGGCGGCTCGGCCCCCAAGCACGTCCAGCAGTTCGTCGCCGAGGACTACCTGCGCTGGGACTCCCTGGGTGAGTTCTCCGCGCTCGGCGCCTCGCTGGAGCACCTGGCCTCGCACTACGACAACGCCAAGGCGCAGGTCCTCGCGGACGCCCTGGACGTGGCCATCGGTCGCTTCCTGGAGGAGAACCGCTCCCCGGCGCGCAAGGTCGGCCAGATCGACAACCGCGGCTCGCACTACTACCTCGCGTCCTACTGGGCCCGCGCGCTCGCCGACCAGGACCAGGACGCCGAGCTCAAGGCGACCTTCGCCCCGGTCGCCGAGCAGCTGGAGGCCAAGGAGGCGCAGATCAACGAGGAGCTGATCGGCGTCCAGGGCAAGCCCGTGGACCTCGGCGGCTACTTCAAGGTGGACGACGAGCTGGCCACCGCGGCCATGCGTCCGAGCGCCACGCTCAACGCCGTCGTCGACGCCATCTGAGGTCGCGCCGCCCGGCGGCACCGCCGAGCGCCCGCCCCTCCCGACCTCGGGAGGGGCGGGCGCTGCCGTCCGGTGTCACCAGTTGCGCTGGGCCGGCGGCGCCGGCAGCGGCCGCGAGGTCGGGTGCAGCACATAGGTGGTGCCGCCCGAGCGGGCCCAGGCGTTCTCCAGCTGCGCGCGGGCGTAGGTCTTGCGCACCCGGGAGTTGGCCGCGACCATCCCGGACGCCGGGTCGTTGACGACGACGTTGCCGGCGGCGTCGAAGCCGGCGATCACCATCAGGTGCCCGTTGGTCCCGAAGCCGGCGCCGGTCAGCTGGGTGGAGCTGAACGACGTGGAGATCGCCAGCGGGATCCCGGCGGCGATGAATCGCTCGGCCTCGTTGAGCGAGCGGAGCCGGGTGACGAACGCGTCCAGGCCCCGGACCCCGGCATAGGCCGTGTTGAAGGCCCAGTTTCCGGAGCCGTCGTAGGCGTGGTCGAAGACCTTGCCGACGACGTGGTCGACCTGGGGGTTGGTGTGCGGGGTGGGGCGCACCCACGCGGTCTCCGTGGTCGAGGGACCCACCCGCCAGTAGTCGAGGAGCATCGCCAGCGAGGTGGCCGAGCACCAGGCCTCGCCACCGCCGTTCCAGGCCGGATAGTGCCCGGCGTGGATCATCTGGCTGTATGCCGGGACGGCGAGGACCTTGCCCCGGCCGACCCCGACGGGGGAGACGGGGACGGTGACGGCCGAGCCGGTGGGGACCGCGGACGCCATGACGTTGGCCGCCGTGAGCGACGGCGTCGCCGTGGTCCCGGCCGGGCGGTAGAGCGTGACCATCAGGCGCCAGGCCTTGAAGGCGTACCCGGGTCGGGCCTTGAGGGTGTCCGTGGCCACGGTGGAGTAGGTGTCGGACTGCCCGTCGACCGTCATCCGCGAGGGGGACCCGCCGGTCATGTCCGACCAGCGGCCGAGGGAGAACCACCGGGTGGTGCGGCCGGTGGTGGTGAGGGCCTGGACCCACACGGTCACGAAGGAGCCGCCCGGGGTCAGGGCGCGCCACGAGGGGACAAGCTGGGTGAACGCGAAGGGGATCGGCGACCAGGTGGTGGACCAGGAGCCGTGGTCGTAGGCCCGGGTGGTGCGGGCGCCGTAGGGGTCGGTGTAGGTCGTGCGTCCGGCGGGGCGTCCGAGGACGACCGCGCCGGTGGCGTAGCGCGTCCCGGCGTGGGTGCCTCCCGCGAGGGCGGAGCCGGTGCAGCGCCACAGCTGCACGTTGCGGGCCGCGGCGGCGTCGGCGGAGGTGGCGGGGAGAGCGAGGGCGGCGCCGGCAGCGCCGGCGCCGGCGAGCACGGCCCGACGGGTGGGGGAGAAGTCGGTCATGCCCGGACGCTATTACCCACAGTCATCACTAGTAACAAATAGTGAGAGAATTTCCCCCGAAGTGGGTAGTCAGGCCGGGCGTCACCCCAGGCGCTCGGCCCCACCCGCGGCCACCGCCACGAAGTGCTGCGGCGCGCGCAGGCCCGCCTCGCGGAAGGCCTCGTGCACCGCGGCGGCGACCGCCTCGCCACCACCGACCGGGACCAGGGCGATCGCGGAGCCGCCGAAGCCGCCACCGGTCATCCGCGCCCCCAGCACCCCGTGCGCCCGGGCCGTGTCGACGACCAGGTCCAGCTCGCGCCCGGTCACCTCGTAGTCGTGGCGCAGCGACTCGTGGGACGCGTCGAACAGGCGCCCCACCTGCGCCAGGTCGCCCGCCTCCAGCGCCGCGACGCACGCCCGCACCCGCTCGATCTCGGTGACCACGTGCCGCACCCGGCGGCGCAGCATGTCCTCGTCCAACCGGGCCAGGGCCGCCTCCAGGTCGGCGGGGGCGACGTCCCGCAGCGCGGTGACCCCGAGGGCGGTCGCGGCGCGCTCGCACGCGGAGCGTCGCTCGGCATACTGCCCGTCGGTCAGCGCATGGGTCGCCCGGGTGTCCACGACCAGCAGCTCCAGGCCGTGCGCCGTCAGGTCGAGGGGAACCGGTCGGGTGGACCCGTCCCGGCAGTCCAGCAGCAGGGCGTGGCCCTCGCGGCAGCGCAGGGAGGCCGCCTGGTCCAGGCCGCCGGTGGGTGCCCCCGCGATGACGTTCTCGGCGCGGACGCAGCAGCCGGCCAGGTGGTCGCGGCCCGCGTCCGTCCCCAGCAGGCCGCGTCCCCGCCCCGATCCCTCGGGCGCCGGCAGCGCGAGCTCCCACAGGTCGGCCGCCGCGGCCGCCACGCACCCCTCCAGCGCCGCCGACGACGAGAGCCCCGCCCCGATCGGGACGTCGGACGCCACGGCCAGGTCCATCCCGCCCATCTCGTGACCCGCCTCGCGCAGCGCCCACAAGGTCCCGGCGACGTAGGCCCCCCAGCCCCCGGGAACGCCGGGAGCCACCTCGCCCAGCCCCACCTCGACCGGGTCGCCCGCGACGTCCGCGGAGACCACCACCAGCCGGTCGTCCGACCGGCGCCGGGCCGCGGCCACCGTGCGGTGCGGGAGCGCGATCGGCAGGCACAGGCCGTCGTTGTAGTCCGTGTGCTCACCGATCAGGTTGACCCGACCGGGCGCGGCCCACCGCCCCTCCGGCTCGGCGGCGAAGGTCTGCCGGAAGGTGTGCAGGGCGCGGTCCTGGACGGTGGTCATGGTGCTCCTCGGTGGCGGCGGGGTCGTGCGTGCATCCTGCCACCGCGGTGCCCGCCGGACCCGGTGCCCATGAGAGTGTGGGCCCATGAGCCAGGACGGACTCGCACGCGCACAGCAGGTCATGACCGACGCCGGCGTCAACGCCACGGCGATCGAGGTCTTCAGCCACTACTACGGGGAGCTGGAGAGGGGAGCGACCGGTGTCATCCGGGAGGACTCCATCCGCCCGCTCACCGAGCCACCCTCGCTCGAGGGCATGCAGATCACCGACGAGCAGGCCCGCGAGGCCCTCTCCCGGACCGTGGTCATCAAGCTCAACGGCGGACTGGGCACATCCATGGGCATGACCCGGGCGAAGTCCCTGCTCCCGGTCCGGGACGGCAAGAGCTTCCTGGACATCGTGGTCCAGCAGGTGCTGGCGGCCCGGCAGCGGTACGGCGTGCGGCTGCCCCTGCTGCTCATGGACTCCTTCAACACCCAGGAGGACACCCTCGCGGCGCTCGCGGCCTATCCCGAGCTCGCCGTCGAGGACCTCCCGCTCGACTTCCTGCAGTCGCAGGAGCCCAAGCTGCGCACCGACGACCTCACCCCCGTGCGGTGGCCGGCCGACCCCAAGCTCGAGTGGTGCCCGCCGGGCCACGGCGACCTCTACCCCTCGCTGCTGTCCTCGGGGATCCTGAAGTCCCTGCTGGACAAGGGTTTCCGCTATGCCACCGTGTCGAATGGCGACAACCTCGGCGCGGCCCCGGACGCGCGGCTCGCCGGGTGGTTCGCCGCCTCCGGCGCGCCGTACGCCGCCGAGGTCTGCCGCCGGACCGCCATGGACCGCAAGGGCGGTCACCTGGCGATCCGGGTCGACGACGGCCAGCTGATCCTGCGCGAGACCGCGCAGACGGCGCCGGAGGAGATGGACCACTTCACCGACGAGCACCGGCACGCGTACTTCCACACCAACAACCTGTGGCTGGACCTGGAGCGGCTGCACGCGCTGCTCGTCGAGCGCGACGGCGTCCTCGGCCTGCCGCTGATCCGCAACGTCAAGACCGTCGACCCCAAGGACCCCTCCAGCCCCGAGGTCTACCAGATCGAGTCGGCGATGGGTGCCGCGGTCGGCGTCTTCGAGGGCGCCCAGGCCGTCGAGGTCCCGCGCAGCCGGTTCCTCCCGGTCAAGACCACCAACGAGCTGATGCTGCTGCGCTCGGACGTCTACGAGCTGCGCGAGGACGGGACCCTGCACCTGCTCGTCGACAAGGCCCCGGTCATCTCCCTGGACGGCCACTTCACGAAGATCGCGGACTTTGAGCAGCGCGTGCCGGGCGACGTGCCCTCGCTGCGCGAGGCGACCCGGCTGGCGGTGGCCGGCGACTGGACCTTCGGCGACCGGGTGGTCGTCAAGGGCGAGGTGTCCCTGGCCGACGAGGGCGAGCCGCGCCGGGTCGAGGACGGGACCGTCCTGCAGGGCTGAGACCCCGACGACGACCGAGGCGTATGCCGGGGAGCAGCTCCCCGGCATACGCCTCGGTCCGTCGCCCTGCTCCGCGGGCGCCGCCCGCCCCCACCCGGTCCTGAGCACGCTCGAGCACCTGCCAGAATGGATCCCATGCCCACGCCCAACGCGACCCGACCCCGCACCCTGTCCGGCATGCAGCCGACGTCCGACTCGCTGCACCTCGGCAACTACCTCGGGGCGCTGGTCAACTGGGTGGGCCTGCAGGAGGACTTCGACGCGTTCTACTTCGTCGCGGACCTGCACTCCCTCACCGTCGCGACCGACCCCGAGGTCATCCGGCGCCGCACCCGCGTGACCGCGGCGCAGTACCTCGCGGCGGGCGTGGACCCGACCCGGTCGACGCTGTTCGTCCAGAGCCACGTGCCCGAGCACACCGAGCTCAGCTGGATCCTGGCCTGCCAGACCGGCTTCGGCGAGGCCGGGCGGATGACGCAGTTCAAGGACAAGACCGCCAAGGGGCACTCGGCCAACGTCGGCCTGTTCACCTACCCGATCCTGATGGCCGCCGACATCCTGCTCTACGACGCGGCCCGGGTGCCGGTCGGCGAGGACCAGCGCCAGCACCTGGAGATCACCCGCGACCTGGCGACGCGCTTCAACCAACGCTTCGGCGACACGCTGGTGGTGCCCGAGGCCCACATCGTCAAGGAGGGGGCCAAGATCCAGGACCTGCAGGACCCCACCGCCAAGATGAGCAAGTCCGCCGCGACGGACAAGGGCCTGATCAACCTCCTCGACGAGCCCGCCCGCAGCGCCAAGAAGATCCGCTCGGCCGTCACCGACGCCGAGGCCGTGGTGCGGTACGACCCGGAGCACAAGGCCGGCGTCTCCAACCTGTTGACGATCCACTCGGTCCTGTCCGGGACGCCCGTCCCCGAGCTCGAGGCGCACTTCGAGGGGAAGATGTACGGCGACCTCAAGAAGGAGACCGCCGAGGTGCTCGTGGAGTGGGTGACGCCGCTGCGCGCGCGCACCCTGGAGCTCATGGACGACCCCGCCGAGCTGGACCGGATCCTGGCCGCGGGTGCAGCGCGCGCCCGAGAGGTCGCATCTGCCACCATTGGTCGTGTCTACGACGCCGTGGGCCTGCTGCGTCCGGCGTCCCGCGCCTGATCGAGGAGCTGTCCGGATGCCCGTCATCGGAGTCTCCGTCGCCGTGCCCGAGCCGTGGGGAGGCGAGCTGCAGCGCGCCCGGCTGTCCTACGGCGACCAGCAGGCCGTCGGCATCCCCACGCACGTCACCGTGCTCCCGCCCACGCAGATCAGCGACCAGGTCATGGACGAGGTCCACGGTCACCTGCGCCAGGCCGCGGCCCGGGTCGAGCCCTTCCGCCTGGACCTGCGGGGGACCGGCACCTTCCTGCCGGTCTCGCCGGTGGTCTTCGTGCAGGTGGCGCGCGGCGTGCCCGCGTGCGAGCAGCTGGAGCGCGAGGTCCGTCGCGGGCTGCTGGAGCGCCCGCTCTCGTTCACGTACCACCCCCACGTGACCGTGGCCCACAACATCCCGGAGGAGGCTCTCGAGCGCGCCTACCGGGAGCTCGCGGGCTACTACTGCGGCTTCGTGGTGGAGGAGATCCACCTGCACGTGCAGGGCGCGGACGAGGTCTGGCGCCCGCTGGAGCGCTATCGCCTGGGCGGCGCCACCGTCCGAGAATGATGGAGAGTGCCGGTCGGCAAGCGTGAGTCGTGAGGGCGCGCTTGGTGGCGGAGAAGATCTCCGGTGCCGGGCCGGTGATCGGATCCATGCTCGACCGGGGCTCGACCGGGCGTCGCGGAGGGGGGAGTCGTCCTGGCGAACCTGGCTGGCGCGGGCACGGCCTTCGTCGTCAGGTGGGGGTGCACAGCCGTCGGGGCAGGTGGATCGTCGGGGGATGCTCGGTGCCGCCGTGCTGGGTCGACTCCTCCTGACCTCCACGACGTTTCCCCTGCTCATCGCCCTGGCCCATGCGCTGCGGAACGTGTGCTCGCAGGTCACTGATGCTCCGTTGCCGGCCATGTGGAGCGAGATCGCCCCCCAGGACCGGCCAGCAGCCATGTGCGGTGCCCGCAGGCTCCTGGGCCAGGGGGTCTACCCCCTCAGCCTCGTCCTGGGAGGCCTGGGTGGCGGCGGCACAGCCTGTGCCGGGGTGTCAACCGGACCTGCCTGGTCTCACCGGTGGGGGCGTCGATCGCCGCCCCAGACGCCGTCGCCGCCCACGCTCTCCTCGGCCGTGCCGCGGCTGCGGTCAGGCGCGGTGGGTGGGTCTGCCGCGGCGGGGGCGACGCCGCACGAGGACACCGGCCAGCACGGCCGCGAGCGCCGCGAGTGCCCCGGCCGGCCACCAGCGCTGTGCCTGCGACGCGACCGAGGAGGTGGCGAGGAGCGGGACCGGGGTGGCCGCGGCGGCGGACTCGGTGGCGGGCGCGGTGGCCGTCCCCGAGCCGGTCGTGGGGGCAGCGGTCGGGCTGCTCGGTCGCCCTGTCGGGCCGGCGCTGGTCGTCGGTGCGGTGCTCGGCCCGGCCACGGCGAGGGTGCCGACGGGACGGGCGGCAGCTCCGTGGGCGAAGGCCCAGTCCATCAGCGCGCCCACGTGCTGCCAGCTCACGGTGTCCGAGCACATGTAGCTCACGAGATAGCTGCGCCCGCCCCGCGTCGCCGAGCCGATGAAGGTGCGGTGCGCCCCGGTCGTGTATCCCGTCTTGACCCCCGTCGCGCCCGGGTAGTGCCACCAGAAGTGGTTGAGGTTGGACACCTGGAAGGGCGCCACCACCCTGCCGTCGGGCTGCCGGGCGCCGGGGAAGGTGATCGTGCGGGTGCTGACGTAGCCGCGGAAGTCCTTGCGCTTCATCGCCTCCCGGCCGATCACGGCGAGGTCGTAGGCGCTGCTCGTCTGGGCGGGCTGGTCCAGCCCGGAGGGGTCGACGACGTGGGTGTCGCGAGCGCCGAAGGCGGCGGCCGTGGCGTTCATCGCCGCCACGCTGCCCGGCACGCCGCCGGGCGCGGTCCGCGCGAGCGCGTAGGCCGCGTCGTTGGCGGAGAACATCAGCAGCGCGCTCCACAGCTGCTCGGAGCGATAGGGATTGCCGGCGACCATGCCGACGCGGGTGCCCTCGGCGTTCTGGTCCGCGGGGGTGGCGACCACGGTGCGCCCGGCCGGGACGCGGGGGAGCAGGGTGAGCGAGGTCAGCGTCTTGAGCGTGGACGCGGGGAACAGCTTGGCGTGCGGGGCCTTGGCGACGAGGACGGCCCCGGTGGCCTGGTCCGCCAGGACGTATGACGTCGCGTCCAGCTCGGGCGGCGCGGGCACCCCGGCGGGCAGGGATGCCACGAGGGACGCGGTGCCGAGCTGGTCGCCGCCGACGGGGTGCGGGCCGGCGTCGACCCGCGGCGCAGGATGACGGGCGGGTGCGCCGGTCGGCGCCGGGGCGGGCGGCGAGGCGGCCGCGGCGCCGTGGCGGGCGCGGGGGGCACGCGGCGGCGCAGGCGCCGGAGCCAGCGTCCCGGGGCAGGGGCTCTTGGTGGCGGTGTAGCCGGGCACGAACTCGGAGCTGGTCGGGGTGCCGGCGGACGGTGCCGGAGGTGGGGTGGGCGCCGCGGCCGCGCCCATCGGTGCGACGGATCCTCCGAGGAGGGCGAGCGCGGCGACCGCCGAGCGGACGGCGCCCGTGCGGACCTGCTGACGGGCAGGTCGACGGGAGGCCGAGACTGCGGTGGACGACGTGTGCACGAGAAAACCCCCTGGGGTGGTCGACTGCCCTCCCCCGGCGGCACCCTAGCGGCGCGTCGCCACCCTGTGCACCTCCTCGGGGTCGACGGCCCTCAGGCGGCGTGGCTGCGGCGACGCGCGATCGCGGTGGCGTAGTGCCCCACGAGCTGGTCCACCAGTGCGGCCCAGGAGCGCTGCGACACCCGGGCGAGGGCGGCCGCTCCCATCGCGTCGCGCTCCTGCTCGGAGCCGACGAGCCGGCGCACGCAGTCGGCCAGGTCGGTGGCCGAGCCCGGGTCGAAGAGCAGGCCCGTGCGACCGTGGTCGACCAGGTCCAGGGGGCCACCCATGGCGGGGGCGACCACCGGCAGGCGGGTCGCCGCGGCCTCCTGCAGGGTCTGCCCGAAGGTCTCGCGCGTGCCCGTGTGGACGAAGACGTCGAACGCCGCGTAGGCCCGGGCCAGGTCGTCTCCCGCGCGGCGCCCCAGGAAGACCGGCGGCAGGTTGGGGCGCCCGGGCGAGCAGGCCACGGCCTCGGAGAGGGTCTCGTCGAGGACGGGGCGCGACGGGCCGTCGCCGACGACCACGATGCGGGTGCCCGGGATCTGGGCGCACGCGACGAGGCGGTCCACCTCCTTCTCCGGCGCCAGCCGGCCGACATACCCCAGAATGACCTGGCCGTCGGGTGCCAGCGACCGCCGCAGCGAGCGGGAGACGGCGTCGTCGCGCCACTCGGGGCGGAACAGCGCGGTGTCCACCCCGCGGCCCCACAGCCCGGTGCGGGGCACGCCGTGGTCCTCGATGTCGCGCAGGGCCGCGGAGCTGGGGGCGAGGGTGAGGTCGGCCAGGGAGTGGATGCGCCGGATCCAGCGCCAGGCGGCCTTGGCGGCGGCCCGTCCCGTGGCGGCGCCGGCGACGTTGCCGTGCTGCTCGAGGTAGGACGCCATGTCGGTCTGGTAGATCGCGACGCAGGGGATGCCCAGGCGGTCGGCGGCGGTCAGGCCGCGCGCCCCCAGCACGAAGGGGCTCGCCACGTGCACCACGTCGGGGTGGAAGCCGCGCAGGATCGCCTCGATCTCGCCCGTCGGCAGGCCCACCTGGAACTGCCGCACCGGGATGCTGGTCACGGCCCGCACCGGGAAGCCGGCATAGGTCTCGGGCGCGGGCGAGGGAGCGATGACGACGGCGTCGTGCCCGGTCTCGCGCAGTCGGTCCAGCACCCGGCACACGCTCGTGGTCACCCCGTTGAGCGAGGGGAGGAAGGACTCCGTGACGATCGCGATCCGCACGGGCCCAGCGTCGGTCACCCGGGCCACGCCGGGGCGACGGTCGGGGGTGTGTCGTATGGCGCCGAGGTGACCGGCGGGTGACCTGCCCCGCCGCCCGGGCGGCGGGCCGCGAGCAACGGTGTGCGCGGCACATGTCCGGATCGTCCCGTCCTGGGCGGTGGTTCCCGATTCCCTGCCGCGTCCCGGCATCTCCCGCTACGGTGGCGCCATGGCCCCCGACACCGCCTCCGCGAGCCCCGCCGCGACGTCCTCGTTCTACTGCGTGATCCCGGCCGGTGGAGCCGGCACCCGCCTGTGGCCCCTGTCCAGGTCCGGGCGACCCAAGTTCCTGCACGACCTGACCGGCGGCGGCCGGTCGATGCTGCAGGCGACGTACGACCGGCTGGCTCCCCTGTGCGACGGTCGGGTGCTCGTGGTCACCGGGGCCAAGCACGAGGCGGCGGTCCACGCCCAGCTGCCCGAGGTGGCGGCGGGCGACGTCCTCGTCGAGCCCGGCCCGCGCGACTCCATGGCCGCGATCGGGCTGGCCGCGGCGGTGCTGGAGCTGCGCGACCCCGAGGCCGTCATCGGCTCCTTCGCCGCGGACCACGTCATCACCGAGGTCGACGCCTTCCACCGGTGCGTGCGCGAGGCCGTCGCCGTGGCGCAGCACGACTACCTGGTGACCATCGGCATCGAGCCGACCTTCCCCGCCACGGGCTTCGGGTACGTCTGCGCCGGCGAACCCCTGCAGGTGACCGGGGCGCCGCGGTCCCAGGTGGTGAGCGAGTTCGTCGAGAAGCCCGACGCGGGGACGGCTGCGGCCTACCTCTCGCTGGGCACCTACCGCTGGAACGCCGGGATGTTCGTCGTCAAGGCCCGGGTGCTGCTCGACGTCCTGGCGGAGTACCACCCCGAGCTCGCTGCCGGCCTGCGCGCCATCGCCGCCAACCCCTGGTCCCTCAACCAGACCTGGAAGGACCTGGAGAAGATCGCGATCGACCACGCCGTCGCCGAGCCGGCCGCCGCGGCCGGGCGCGTGGCCGTGATCCCCGGGGACTTCGGGTGGGACGACGTGGGTGACTTCGACTCGCTGGCCGGGCTGCTCCCGGCGGCCGGGGAGACCCCCGACCGGCAGAACGTCGCCGTGCTGGGGTCCGCGGAGCAGGTGCACATCCGCAACGCCTCGGGCGTGGTCGTCAACCGCTCCGGGCGGCAGGTCGTGCTGCTCGGGCTCGAGGACGTGGTGGTGGTGGACACCCCCGACGTCCTCATGGTCACGACCCGCACCCAGGCGCAGGACGTGAAGTCGATCGTGGAGCTGGTGAAGGAGCGAGGCTATCCCGAGCTGACCTGACGGGGGACGCGGGCGCCCCGCCGGGCAACCGCTCGGCGGGGCGGCGCGTCGCCCGGCGCGTCGCCGTACGGCAGGGCCGATAGCCGGGGGTGGTCGTGACCCCGGGCGGTGCCGACGATAGGGTTTGGACCATGGCTGACAGCACCGACAAGCCCACCGCCCGCACCGAGTCCGACCTGCCCCTGGAGGCGGTCTACGACGCGTCGTCGCTCGAGGGTTTCGACCCCGAGGAGAAGCTCGGCACGCCTGGGTCCTATCCCTTCACCCGTGGGGTCTACCCCACGATGTACACCGGTCGCCCCTGGACCATGCGGCAGTACGCCGGCTTCGGCACCGCCAAGGAGTCCAACGAGCGTTACCACGAGCTGGTCAAGGCCGGCACCGGTGGCCTGTCGGTCGCCTTCGACCTGCCGACCCAGATGGGTTACGACTCGGACGCCCCGCTCGCCAGCGGCGAGGTCGGCAAGGTCGGTGTGGCCGTCGACTCCCTCGACGACATGCGGGTGCTGTTCAACGGCCTTCCGCTGGACAAGGTGTCGACGTCGATGACGATCAACGCCCCCGCGTCGACCCTGCTGCTGATGTACCAGCTCGTCGCCGCCGAGCAGGGCGTCGCCGCCAACCAGCTCACCGGCACCATCCAGAACGACGTGCTCAAGGAGTACATCGCCCGCGGCACGTACATCTACCCGCCGGCCCAGTCGCTGCGCCTGATCTCCGACATCTTCGGCTACTGCAACAAGGAGATCCCCCGCTGGAACACGATCTCCATCTCCGGCTACCACATGGCCGAGGCCGGGGCCACCCCCGTGCAGGAGATCGCCTTCACGCTGGCCAACGCCAAGGCCTACGTCAAGGCCGCCATGGACGCGGGCCTGGACGTCGACGCCTTCGCGCCGCGCCTGTCCTTCTTCTTCGTCGCCCGCACCACCCTGATCGAGGAGGTCGCGAAGTTCCGGGCGGCCCGTCGCATCTGGGCGCGCATCATGCGTGACGAGTTCGGCGCCAAGAACCCGAAGTCGCAGATGCTGCGCTTCCACACCCAGACCGCCGGCGTGCAGCTCACCGCCCAGCAGCCCGAGGTCAACCTCATCCGGGTGTCCCTGCAGGGTCTGGCCGCCGTCCTCGGTGGCACCCAGTCGCTGCACACCAACTCCTTCGACGAGGCCATCGCCCTGCCGACGCAGAAGGCCGCCCGCCTCGCGCTGCGCACCCAGCAGGTCATCGCCTTCGAGACCGACGTGTGCAAGACGGTCGACCCCTTCGCCGGGTCGTACGTCGTGGAGTCGCTGACCAACGAGATCGAGGAGGCCGCCTGGGAGCTCCTCAAGAAGGTCGACGAGCTCGGCGGCGCGGTCACCGCGATCGAGCAGGGCTTCCAGAAGTCCGAGATCGAGCGCTCGGCCTACGCCACCCAGCTCAAGACCGACTCGGGCGAGCGGATCGTCGTGGGGCTCAACAAGTTCCAGATCGACCAGGAGGAGCACTACGACCCGCTGCGCGTGGACCCGCAGATCGAGGCCGACCAGTGCGAGCGCCTCGCCGAGCTGCGCAAGAACCGCGACAACGGCAAGGTCGAGGAGAAGCTCGACGCCCTGCGCAAGGCCGCCGAGGGCACCGACACCAACCTCCTGCTGCCGATGAAGGAGGCCCTGGAGGCCAACGCCACCGGTGGCGAGGTCTCCAACGCGCTGCGCGACGTCTGGGGCATGTACGTCCCGCGCGACGCCTTCTGATCGGACCCGATTCCCCGCTGACGGCGGGTGGCCGACCCCCGGGGTCGACCACCCGCCGTCCGGCTGTCCCGGCTCGGCCGGACGGGCCGCTGCGTCCGGCCTGGCCACGGTGGCCGGCGGGGCGAGCGGTAGCCTTGCCGGTCATGGGTGCCGTGCATGACCTGACCGACGAGAGCGCGATCCAGGGCGCGACGCAGGCCGCCGTCCGCGCCGCGGTCGAGGCGGCAGCGGTGTCCCTCGACGGCGAGCTGGTCGAGCTGCGCCGGGCCATCCACCGCGAGCCCGAGCTGGGCTTCGAGGAGCTGCGCACCACCGCCAAGGTCGCCCGGCGGCTCAAGCAGGCGGGCCTGCGGATCACCCCGATGCACCCCACGGGTCTGGTCGTCGACCTGGGGGCCGCCCACCCGCGTCGTCGGATCGCGGTCCGCGCCGACATCGACGCCCTGCCGCTCACCGAGACCACCGGCCTACCGTATGCCTCCACGACGCCGGGCGCCTGCCACGCCTGCGGGCACGACGTGCACACGACCTGCCTCGTCGGGCTCGCCCTGGCGCTCGCGCCCCACCACGAGCGGCTGCGGTCGCAGCGGCTGGCCGTGCGGCTGCTCTTCCAGCCCGCCGAGGAGGTCATGCCCGGCGGTGCCCACCGGATGGTGGCGGCCGGTCACCTGCGGGACGTGGACCAGGTCTTCGCCCTGCACTGCGATCCCACCCTGGACGTGGGGCAGGTGGGCATCCGCACCGGTGCCGTCACCGCGGCCACCGACATCCTGACCGTGCGCCTGACCGGTCGCGGCGGCCACACCTCCCGCCCGCACCTGACCGAGGACCTGACCTTCGCCCTCGCCACCGTGGTGACCGAGCTGCCCTCGGTCCTGTCCCGCCGGGTGGATCCCCGCGCCGGCCTGGCCCTGGTGTGGGGAGCGGTCAACGCGGGCGAAGCGGCCAACGTGATCCCGGCGTCGGGGTCGGCGAGCGGGACCCTGCGGATGCTCGACGCGCAGGTGTGGGACACCATCGGGCCCCTGTGCGAGGAGGTCGTGGGGCAGCTCGTCTCGCCGTACGGCGTGGGGGTGCAGATCGAGCACACCCAGGGCGTCCCGCCGGTGGTCAACGACCCCGAGGCGGTGAGCCACCTCGTGGCGGGGGCGACGGCGATGCTGGGGGCCCAGGCGGTCGCGCCGACCCCGCAGTCGCTGGGTGGCGAGGACTTCTCCTGGATGCTGCGGGACGTGCCCGGCGCCCTGGTCCGGCTCGGCACCCGGACCCCCGGAGGGCCGACGTACGACCTGCACCGCCCCGACCTCGTGGTCGACGAGCGCGCCATCGGGGTCGGCGTCCGGCTGCTCGCCGGCACCGTCCTGTCCGCACTCCAGGGCGCTGACGTGCCCTCATAACGGTTCGTCGTCGGTTGTGCTCAGAAGGGTCACGCACCGCAGTCAAGACCTACCGGCAGGTCTAGTGTTGGCGCCGTCCCGTCCTATCCGAGGAGTCCCCTTGATTCGCACCGTCAAGGTCGCGTCCGCCGTGGCGGTCGCGTCTGTCGCCCTCGCTGCCTGCGGCAGCCCCTCCGACACCAGCAGCACCACGTCCACCGGAGCCGCCGTCAACGGCTCCTCCTCGGCCCCCAGCAACGGTGGTTCGCCCAAGATCGGCATGGCCTACGACGTGGGCGGCCGTGGAGACCAGTCCTTCAACGACTCCGCCGCCCTGGGGCTGGACAAGGCCAAGGCCGACCTGGGCGCCCAGACCAAGGAGTCCACGGCCACCGCCGGGGAGCCCGAGTCCGCCCGTGAGGAGCGCCTCCAGCAGCTCATCGAGGCCGGCTACACCAACATCGTCGCGGTCGGCTACGCGTATGCCCCGGCCGTCAAGAAGGTCGCTGCCGAGAACCCCGAGGCGAAGTTCGCGCTCGTGGACTCCACCGATGCCAAGGGCCCCAACATCCAGAACATCGTGTTCTCCGAGCAGGAGGGCTCCTACCTCGCCGGCGTGGTCGCGGCCAAGCTGTCCAAGACCGGCAACATCGGCTTCGTGGGCGGCGTCCAGACCGACCTGATCAAGAAGTTCGAGGCGGGGTACCTCGCCGGCGCCAAGGCCACCAACCCGGCCATCAAGTCGCAGGTGAAGTACCTCTCCCAGCCGCCGGACTTCAAGGGCTTCGCCGACCCGGCCGCCGGCAAGACCGCCGCCGAGGGCATGCTCTCCGCCGGCGCCGACGTGATCTACCACGCCTCGGGCGGCTCCGGCTCCGGCGTCTTCACCGCCGTCCGGGCCAAGAACGCCATGGCCATCGGCGTCGACTCCGACCAGGCCAAGACTGCGCAGCCCGACGTCCGCAACAGCATCGTCACGTCGGTCGTCAAGCGCGTCGACGTGGGCGTCCTCGAGTTCGCCAAGCAGGTCCAGGACGGCAAGCTGCGCTCCGGCGAGGCGGTCTTCGACCTGAAGTCCAACGGTGTCGAGCTGGCCACCACCGGCGGCAAGATCGACGCGCTGAAGGCCGAGCTCGACAAGGCCAAGGCCGACATCATCTCCGGCAAGATCGTCGTCCCCAGCAAGTGACCGGGGCGCGGCCGCGACGGCTGAGCGCTGCCCCACCCGCGCAGCGGGCGGCATACCGGCGACCGGACCTGGTCGTCCCCCTCGTGGGGGACGACCAGGTCCGGTCTGCGGGGGGTGTCCCTATGTTCTTCGTCAAGCGGTGAGGGGCGTGGGTGCGGGCGCTGGGGCGCGGTAGGTCTCGTGGTTGCGGAGCATGGCGTGCAGGACGTCGCAGCGTCGTCGGGCGAGGCAGATGAGTGCGGCGTTGTGCTTCTTGCCTTGGGCGCGTTTGCGGTCGTAGTAGGCGCGGCTGACGGGGTCGAAGCGCAGGGCCGCAAACGCGGATAGGAACAAGGCTCTCTTGAGGTGCTTGTTGCCTGACCTGGAGGGGTGCTCCCTGCGGATGCTGGTGCCGGAGCGTCGCGTGACGGGGGCCAGGCCGGCGTACGCGGCGAGGTGTCCGGCGGTGGGGAAGGCCGAGCTGTCACCGACGTCGAGCAGGATCCGGGCTGCTGTCCTGACTCCGACGCCGGGCATCGAGGTCAGGACCTCGGCAAGAGGGTGGGCATCGAGGACTTTCTCGACCTGGGTGGCCAGATCGGCTCGTTGGGCCAGGGTTGTGCGCAGCGTCGCGGCCAGGTGTGGCAGGACCTGCTCACCGGCGGTGGTGCCGGCCACGACCACGGTCTGCTCGGACAGGGCCGCCATGATCGCGTCGGTGAGCTCGCCCGCGCCACGGGGGTTGGCCTTGGTGATGACGCGTGCCAGGCGTGCGCGCCCGGCGCGGGTGATGCCTTGCGGGCCGCCGAGGTGTTCCAGGACGGCCAGGCCGGCCTTGGTGGCGATCTTGGGTCCGAGGACTCGTTCGAGGGCGGGGTGGAACTGGGTGAGCAGGCCACGGATCCGGTTGCTGAGGCGGGTGGCTTCGGCGGCGAGGTCGTCGTCGAAGCCGACCAGGACCTTCAGCTCGGCCAGGGCCTCTTCGCCGACGTCCACGCGGCGCAGGGTGTGGGGCATGGTGCGGGCAGCGTCGGCGATGATGAACGCATCGCGGGCGTCGGTCTTGGCGTTGCCCGGGTGCAGGTCGGCGATGCGGCGCATCGCCAGCCCAGGCAGGTACGCGACCGCGATCCCCATCGAGCGGGCCACTGCGATCGGCAGGGCGCCGATGGTGTTGGGCTGGTCAACGATCACCAGGACCCGACCCCGGGCGGTCAAGGTCGTGAAGAGTTCTTCCAGCCGTGCCTGGTCCTGGGGTAGGGCCTTGTCGAAGACCTTGTTGCCCGCGCAGTCCAGGGCGCAGGCGTGGTGGTCTTGCTTGCCAACGTCCAGCCCGCACCAGATGTCGTAGCCGATGTCCTCGCTCATGACGGTGACCATCCTTGCATCGCAGGACCGGTCGCCAGGCTGTGGTGAAGCGTCAGCTGCCGGCACCCACGTTACGAAGAGACCTCATCTTGGGCCGTGTCCCTATCAGCGGTCAGACCGACGCCACCAGGCCCGGTGACAACACCCCCCCCGGATCATGGAAGAGACAGGGGTGGTAAGTCATGCCGGGCCCGGCGACCGTGACCCCGCACCGCGGGGCCACCAGCAAGGTACCGTGGGTGCGGCGGCCCGTACGCCCTGCCGGACGGCCGGTAGGCTGGCCCGGAAGGACCGCCGTGCCCAGGCGCCGGCCGAGCAAGGAGCGTGGACCATCTCGACGTCAGCCAGCACCGCTCACCCGGAGGCGCCGCCGGCGGTGGCCGTCCGCGGCATCACCAAGAGGTTCCCGGGGGTGGTGGCCAACAAGGACATCACCTTCACGGTCGCCCAGGGCTCGATCCACGCGCTGGTGGGGGAGAACGGCGCCGGCAAGTCCACGCTGATGAAGATCCTGTACGGCGTGCAGCGACCCGACGAGGGCACGATCGCCGTC
Organism: Arsenicicoccus dermatophilus; assembly: GCF_022568795.1. Taxonomy (NCBI): domain Bacteria; kingdom Bacillati; phylum Actinomycetota; class Actinomycetes; order Micrococcales; family Intrasporangiaceae; genus Arsenicicoccus; species Arsenicicoccus dermatophilus. The sequence goes on from NZ_JAKZHU010000001.1 coordinate 886,528, forward strand.
GACGGGCGCGAGGTGACCTTCCACAGCCCGAGCGACGCGATCGCCGCCGGGGTCGGGATGGTCTTCCAGCACTTCAAGCTGGCCGACAACCTCACGGTGACCGAGAACGTCGTCCTCGGTGCCGAGAAGCTCCACGGCATCGGCGGGCGGGCCAAGGAGGAGATCCGGCGCATCTCGCGGGAGTACGGCCTGGGCATCGACCCGGACGCCCGCGTCGGCGACCTCGGGGTGGGCGCCCAGCAGCGGATCGAGATCCTCAAGGTGCTCTACCGCGGGGCGCGGGTGCTGATCCTCGACGAGCCCACCGCCGTCCTGGTGCCGCAGGAGGTGAGCGAGCTCTTCGACAACCTGCGGGCCCTCACCGCCGAGGGACTGACCATCATCTTCATCTCGCACAAGCTCGACGAGATCCGCGAGGTGGCCGACGCGATCACCGTCATCCGCCGCGGCACCACGGTCGGCAGCGCCGACCCCCGCACCGTCACCAAGGACGAGCTCGGCGAGCTCATGGTGGGCCGTGAGCTGCCCAGCCCGCAGACCGAGGAGTCCACCGTCACCGACCGGGTCGTGCTGCGGCTGGAGCACGTGCGGCTCGCCCGGCCCGGTGCCCGGGACGCCCTCGACGACGTCACGCTCACCGTCCACGCCGGAGAGGTCCTCGGCATCGCCGGGATCGAGGGCAACGGCCAGGACGAGCTGGTCGAGGTGATCATGGGGATGCGCGAGCCGACGAGCGGGCGGGCCTACCTCGGTGGGGAGGACATCACCGACTGGCCCACCCGGCGGATCCGCGAGGCCGGGGTGGGCTACGTCCCGGCCGATCGGCACCGCCACGGTCTGCTGCTCGACGCGCCGCTGTGGGAGAACCGCGTGCTGGGCCACCAGACGCAGGCGCCCAACACCGCGGGCCCCTTCGTCGACGCCCGTGGTGCCAAGGCGTCGACCGAGACGATCGTGCAGGAGTATGACGTCCGCACGCCCTCGATCCACGTCACCGCGGGGGCGCTGTCCGGAGGCAACCAGCAGAAGCTCATCATCGGCCGCGAGATGGCGCACGAGCCGCGGGTGCTCGTCGCCGCCCACCCGACGCGGGGCGTCGACGTGGGTGCCCAGGCCGCGATCTGGGAGCACATCAAACGGGCGCGCCGCGCCGGGCTGGCCGTGCTGCTGATCACCGCCGACCTGGACGAGCTGCGCGGCCTGTCCGACACCATCCGGGTCATCGCCGACGGCCGGCTCACCGAGCCGCTGCCCACGACGCTGACCTCCCAGCAGCTCGGTGCGGCCATGCAGGGCGGCGTCATCGAGGACGTGGGCGGTGCCGTCGGTGGCGACGACGCGCGCCGGACCGAAGCCCCTGGCGCCGGGGCTGCCGGCTCATCCCTGGACGAGCAGGAGAACGACCGATGAAGCTCTCGCCCCGCTCCCTGGCCCTGGCCCTGGCGGCGCCGATCCTGGCCCTGCTCGTGGCCTTCCTGGTGACCTCGCTCGTGCTGGCCGTCGCGGGCGACCCCGTCGGAGCCGTGTGGACCGAGCTGCTGCGGCAGCCGAGCCCGCGGCTGATCGCCAAGATCCTCAACGGCGCGATCGTCTACTACCTCGCCGCCGTCGCGCTGGCCGTCGGCTTCCGGATGAACCTGTTCAACATCGGCGTCGAGGGGCAGTACCGCGTGGCGGTCTTCGCCGCCGCGGTGTTCGGTGCCCAGGGCTTCCTGCCCGGGTGGGCCAACGTCGCCGCGACCACCCTGGTGGCCATGGCCGTCGGGGCGGCCTGGGCCTCCGTCGGGGCCTACCTCAAGGTGAAGCGCGGTGTCTCCGAGGTGATCTCGACGATCATGCTCAACGCCGTCGCGACGAGCCTGGTGGCCTTCCTGCTCACCCGGACCCGGGACTCCTCCGCGGATGCGGGCTCCAACGTCGCCAACACCAAGCCGCTGCCGCAGGACTCCTGGGTGCCCGGGCTGGCGCTCGTGCCCGGCAGCTCGACCAAGGTCTACGGCCTGCTCGTGCTCGCGCTGCTGGTCGGGCTGGCCTACTGGATCGTGCTGGGGCGCACGCGCTTCGGCTTCGACCTGCGCGCGTCCGGCCTGTCCGAGACCGCGGCGATCGCCAGCGGTGTCGACGCCCGGCGGATGATCGTGCGCACGCTGCTGCTGTCCGGTGCGGTCGCCGGTCTGATCGGTCTGCCGCTGCTCTTCGGGCAGGACCACGCGTACGGCACGAACTTCCAGGCGGGGATCGGCTTCGCGGGGATCGGCATCGCCCTGCTGGGCCGCAACCACCCGGTCGGCATGGCCGTCGCCGCCCTGCTGTGGGCCTACCTCGACCAGCAGGGCAACGGCCTGCAGATCAAGGCGGGCGTCTCGCCCGAGCTGGTCAACATCGTCCAGGGCGTGATCGTGCTCGCCGTGGTCATCGCCTACGAGCTGGTCCGCCGGCTCACCGCCCGCCTCGAGCAGTCCACGGTCGCCCGCGACCTGGGCGACGCCGGCACCCCCTCCGGCTCGTCGTCCGGCACCGCCCCGGACGCCCCCGCCGGAGCCACCTCGGCCACCACCACGTCAGGAGCCAGCGCATGAGCACCGCCGTGACCGCCCCCGCCGACGCCGACGGCCGCGGCGCCCGGGGCCCGCTGGCCCCCCGACCCCGTCGCCGCCTGGGGGTCGGGCACTACCTCGGCCTGATCCTGCTCGGCATCCTGCTCGTCTCGGTGATGCGAGTCGTCACCGGCGAGAACGACCTGGCGTCCTCCGGCGCCCTCGCGGCGGCCCTGGGCCTGGCCGTGCCCATCGGCATGGCGGGCCTGGGCGGCCTGTGGGCCGAGCGCGCGGGCGTGGTCAACATCGGCCTCGAGGGGATGATGATCCTCGGCACCTGGGGCGCGGCGTTCTTCGCCTGGCACTGGGGCCCCTGGGCCGGGATCCTCGGCGCCATCCTGCTCGGCATGGTCGGCGGGGCCGTCCACGCCCTCGCCACCGTGGTCTTCGGCGTGGACCACATCGTCTCCGGCGTCGCGGTCAACCTCATCGGCGCGGGCGGCGCGAAGTATCTCGCCGCCCGGGTCTTCACCGGCACCGACGGCGGCGGCGCCACCCAGTCGCCGCCGCTGCCCGAGCTGCCCGACGTGACGGTGCCGGGCCTGTCCACCGCCCTGACCTCGCTCGAGGGCAAGCACCTGTTCTTCGTCTCCGACCTCGCCGGCGTGCTCGCGGCCTTCGTCACCCACCTGTCCGTCCTGACGATCCTGGCGGCGCTGCTCGTGGCCCTGTCCTGGTGGGTGCTGTGGCGCACGACCTTCGGGCTGCGGCTGCGCTCGTGCGGCGAGAACCCCTGGTCCGCCGAGTCGCTCGGCGTCGACGTGTACCGCTACAAGGTCATCGCCGTGCTGATCTCCGGCGGGTTCGCCGGGCTCGGCGGCGGCTACCTGGCGCTGGTGGCGGCCAACATGTTCCGCGACGGTCAGACCGGCGGGCGCGGCTACATCGGTCTGGCCGCCATGATCTTCGGCAACTGGCGGCCCGGGTCTCTCGCGGCCGGATCGCTGCTGTTCGGCTACTTCGACGCCGTGCAGCTGCGCGGCGGCGCGATCCACGCGCTGCTGCTCGTGATCGGCGTGCTCCTGCTCGCCTGGGGCGGGTGGCAGCTCGTGAAGCGGCGCGTCGTCGGCGGCGTGGTCACCCTCGCGCTCGGCGCCCTGGCCTGCGGTGTCTACCTGACGACCGACGCCATCCCGGGCGAGCTGGCCGGATCCGCGCCATACCTCGCGACGCTGCTCGTGCTCGCCCTGGCGAGCCAGACCCTGCGGATGCCGCAGGCCGACGGGCTCGTCTACCGCAAGGGTGAGGTCGGATGAGCGGTATGCCGGCCCAGGTCGACTGGCCGGGTCTGCGGGCCGCCGCGACCGAGGCGATGCGGCGGGCCTACGCGCCGTACTCGCGGTTCCCTGTGGGCGTGGCCGGGCTGGTCGACGACGGCCGGGTGGTCGTCGGGTGCAACGTGGAGAACGCGTCCTACGGCGTGGGGCTGTGCGCCGAGTGCGGTCTCGTGTCGGCGCTGCACGCGAGCGGCGGCGGACGGCTCGTGGCCGTGGCGTGCGTCGACGCCGACGGGGCGGCCCTGATGCCGTGCGGGCGCTGCCGCCAGCTGCTGTGGGAGCACGGCGGACCGGACTGCGTGCTGGAGACGCCGCAGGGGATCGCGCCGTTGCGCGAGGTGCTGCCGCAGGCCTTCGGGGCGGGCGACCTGGACCGGGTGGGGCGCCGATGAGCGGGCTGCCGCCGCAGGAGCCGCACCTGCCCGACGCCCTCCACCTCGTCGACGAGCCGCCGCCCACGGATGCCCTCCACCTGACGAGCGACGTCGGTGAGCCCGGCGTCCTCGAGCCCGCCCAGATCTATCGCCGGCTGCCGGACGACGAGGTGCCCGACGCCGCCGTCCTGTGCTTCTTCCCCGACACCGTCCGGTCGATCGGGGCCCGCGAGGGCAGCACGGTGGCGTTCACCTTCTCCGGGCTCATCGGTGAGCAGCCGTGCTACGTCCGCGAGGTCGGCGGGCGACGGATCGCCTTCCTGTTCCCCGAGATCGGGGCGCCGCGGGCGTCGATGTTCCTCGAGGAGGCCATCGCGCGCGGGATCACCCGGTTCGTCGCGGTCGGGTCGGCGGGCGTCCTCGTGCCCGACCTGGTGATGGGGCACCCCTTCGTCGTGACCTCGGCGCTGCGGGACGAGGGGACCAGCGCGCACTACGGCGTGACGGCGGGCGTGGTGGCGGCACCGCCGTCCGGCATACGGGCGTGCATCGCCGCCCTGGACGCGGCCGGGGCGCCGCACCAGGCCGGACGCACCTGGACCACCGACGGGATCTATCGCGAGACCCGGTCCACCGTCGCCCGCCGCATCGCCGCCGGGTGCGCCGTCGTGGAGATGGAGGCCTCCGCGCTGCTCGCTGTCGCGGCCTTCCGCGGGGTCGAGCTCGGCCAGATCCTGTTCAGCGCCGACTCGCTCGCGGGCGAGGACTGGGACCACCGCGGGTGGGTGAGCGCCGAGGACGCCCACGAGCAGGTGTTCTGGATCGCGATGGACGCCGCCCGCCGGCTCGCCGAGGCCGGCCGCGAGGACTGAGGGGCTCTCCTGGGGGTATGCCGAGAGGCAACCGTCCCCCACATGCAGGAGTGAGCCATGGGTTTCCTCGACCGCCTCTTCGGCCGCCAGAGCCAGCCGCGGGGCTACCAGCCGCAGCAGCCGACCTATGGGCAGGCCCCGGCGGGCTATCCCCAGCAGGGGTTTCCGCAGCAGGGGGCGCCGGGGCAGCCGGGCCAGAGCGAGCAGGACCGACAGGCCATCGCGCGCTACCGCTACCTGCTGCGGACCGCCCCGCCGGAGGCCGTCGAGCAGGCGCACGCCGAGGCCTTCGCCAAGCTCACGCCCGAGCAGCGCCGGCAGGTGCTCCAGGGCCTCGCCGACGGCGGCGAGCGCGTCACCGCCGACGACCCGCAGTCGCTGGCCCGGGCGGCCACGCGCGCGGAGTACCGCCAGCCCGGCTTCATGGAGCGCACCTTCGGCGGCCTCGGCCGTGGGGGGACGGGCGGCGGTTACGGGATGGGGACGGGCGGCGGCATCGGCATGGGCGGCATGATCATGGGCTCCATGCTCGGCTCCATCGCCGGCAGCGTCATCGGCACGGCCATCGCCCACGAGATGATGGACGGCTTCGACGCCTGGGACCACGACACCGACGGCGGCCAGGGTTTCGCGGACGGCGGGTTCGGTGGTGACGGCGACGGCTTCGGCGACCAGGTCGAGACCAGCGGCGACGGCTTCGGCGGGGACCAGTCCTTCGCGGACGGCGGGTTCTCCGACGTCGGCGGCTTCGACGGCGGTCTCGGGGGCGACGGCTTCGGGGACATCGGCGGGGACATCGGCGGGGGCGACCTCGGCGGAGACAGCTTCTGACCGACGTCCCTCACGACGGGAGGGCGGAGGCGGTGCTCAGGCGCCGCCTCCGCCCTCGGTGCCGCGGCGTCCCCCGAGCCGATCTCCGCCACGTGCCCCGGCGGTGGGGACGCATCCGGGTGCTCCTCGACACCTGCCCCTGGTGCGAGGCGCGGCACACGGTGGCTCACGGCAGGCGCAGGAGGGGGTTGTAGCGCAGCAGGCAGGGCCGCACGTCGCACTCCTCGCCGAGGCGCAGGTCGGCGCCGATCGCGCCCGCGGCGCGCAGCTCGTGCAGCCGGGGCAGGAGGCGGTCGCGCAGCGCCCAGGGGGAGATGGTGTTGACGTTGATCTTGGTGCCACCCTCGAAGCCCGCCAGCGTCGACACCCGCCACTTCACGAGCACCCGCCAGGGCATCGGGACGTCGACGTCGACGGGGCGGTGGTGCCACTCCTCGTTGCAGGGGATGTCGGGTCCGGTGGCGGCGTGCACGGCATGGATCAGGTCCGCCATGGCCGTCTGCTCCTGCTCGGACTGCCGCCAGGGCTCGCTGGTCGCGGACCGGGAGACGATCTCGACGGTGGGATAGCGGTGGCCGAATCCCGCGTAGGCGACAGCGTGCTCGGTGTCGGCGAGGACGAGCCCGTGCTGGGCGGCGTAGTCCGGCCCGGCCTCGTTGAAGAGGTTGAGGTTGGCGCGCAGCCGGGCGATCTCCTGCTCGGTCTGCACGCCGCGCTCGTCGATGGCCACGAGCTGCTTGTGCAGGTGGTCGAAGGACGCACCGGCGGGGCGCAGCCAGTTCTGGAAGACCGCGACGTAGCGCGCGAACCTGTTGGTGTCGTACAGGTCTCGTAGCGCGTCCAGCGTCAGCGCGAGGTAGTCCCGGTGCTCCACCACGGTCAGCGTGCCCGAGGACGCGAGCTGCCCGGTGTCGGTGGCGCCGTCGACGAGGTGGCGTCGTCCGACGATCACGTCGTGCCCGCCGCCGAAGAAGCCCGTGGTCCCCGCGAGCTGCGAGTCCTCGTCCAGCGCGGCCCGGTCCGCGGGCGACGTCCCGGAGGCGAGCGCCTTGGCCCGGGCGACGGCGAGGACGTGGGCGCGCCCGTCGGGGTCGGCGAGATAGGCATCCCGGTGCTCCCGCGCCACCCTCGGCAGCTCGTAGCCATAGCCCAGGTGCCAGTAGTCGTAGGACAGGATCTCGAAGAGGTTGGGCACCCGCCGGAACTGCGCGGTGGTCCGCCCGAGATCGCCCGGCAGGACCCCGCGCAGGATCTGCGGGCCCGCGGATCCCCGCACCAGCCGGGACTTCTCGGGCGGCGTCTCGAGCTGCCGGTCCTCGCAGAAGGCGCACAGCCGCCGCGCGGCCTCCGCCGTCACGGGCACCGGGTCGGCGACCGGCGAGCCCACCGGGCGGTTGCCGCGACCGGGCACCGTCCACACCTGGGTCCCCGTGAAGGGGTTCAGCTGCTTGACGGTGCCGTCGGCCAGGCGCGTGAGATAGGCAGGGTCCGGCAGCCTCGGGATCGTCATACGGCCATCCTGCCTGGACGAAGCCCCTGGCCGGCGCCTGGGTGCACCTAGTCTGGCTCGGTGGACCTGCGCTCGATCGTCGCCGACACCCGCCCCCTGCAGCACGGGCACTACCGCCGGCTCTTCCTCGCCAACTGCGTCACCGTCGTCGGCGCCCAGCTCACCATCGTGTCGGTCCCGGCGCAGATCTACCGCGACACCGGTCGGTCGGAGTATGTCGGCCTCACCGGCCTGTTCGGGCTCGTCCCGCTCGTCGTGTTCGGTCTGTGGGGCGGGTCGCTCGCCGACCACCTGGAGAAGCGTCGGCTGCTGACCTTCACCACCCTCGGCATCATCGCGACGCTGATCGCGTTCTGGGCGCAGGCGGCGCTCGGGTCCACGAACGTCTGGGTGCTGCTCGGCCTCTTCGCGATCCAGCAGGCCTTCTTCGCGATGAACCAGCCCGCCCGCGTGGCCCTGCTCCCCGCGATCCTGCCCACGGAGCTGCTGCCCGCCGCCAACGCGCTCAACATGACGCTGTTCATGGCCGGAGCGATCGCCGGGCCGCTCGTCGCGGGCGCGCTGATCCCGGTCCTCGGTTTCTCCTGGCTCTACCTCATCGACGCGGTCTGCCTGCTGGCGACGGTGTATGCCGTGCGGCGGCTGCCGCGGATCCCGGGGGAGGCCCACCCCGACTCCTCGCCCGGGCTGCGCTCGGTCATCGACGGATTCACCTACCTCGGGGGCCACCCGGTGCTGCTCATGTCCTTCGTGGTGGACCTGGTGGCGATGGTCTTCGGGATGCCGCGGGCCCTGATCCCGGAGATCGCCCACGTCGACCTGGGCGGCGAGATCGGCGGCGGCCTGGCGTTCGCGGTGCTCTTCGCCGCGCTGCCGGTGGGGGCGCTCCTGGGCGGCGTCTTCTCCGGGTGGGTGTCCCGGGTGTCGCGGCACGGGCTCGCCGTCGTGGCGTGCATCGTCGTGTGGGGCCTGGGGGTGGTGGCGACCGGGCTGGCCGTCGTGCCCGCGGACGGCCGGATGCAGCCCTGGCTGTGGCTGTGCGCGGCGGGGCTGGCGATCGGCGGCGCGGCCGACATGGCGTCGTCGTCCTTCCGGCAGGCGATGCTGCAGACGGCGGCGACGCCGGAGGTGCGGGGCCGCCTGCAGGGCGTCTTCATCGTGGTGGTGGCGGGCGGCCCGCGGGTCGCGGACGTGCTGCACGGGTATGCCGCCGGGTGGCTCGGGGCGCCGTGGACGGTCGTCGCGGGCGGCGTCCTGGTGGTCGTCGGGGTGCTGGTGTGCGCGGCGGTCGTGCCGTCCTTCGTGCGCTATCGAGCCGAGGTTCCGGCGGCGAACTGACTGCCCGGACGTCACCCGTTCGTGGGTCGGTGACCGCTGGCTCTGCGCCACTCGGGTGAGGATGAGCCGCTGGTGGTGACGATCCGTCCATCTCTCGGGGCATGCGGGAGGACCATGGGCCCACGGCGGTGCCGACGCCGCCGTCCCGACCGGGGAGGGCCCGATGACCGACCGCACCGTCCACCTGTCCGCAGCCCCACCGCTGCCGTCCCGCCCCGGGATCACCGCCGCGGCGCCGGACCTCACGGTCGCCCGCGAGTCCGCCCCGGCCGGACCGACGGAGACCATCCCCACCGCGCCGGTGGGTGCCGACACCCCGCTCCTGGAGCGGGAGGTGGCCCCGGTGACGGACCGCGAGTGGGCGGGTTATGCCCTCGGGGCCTCCGCCCTGGCGGTGCTGGGGTCCTTCGGCCCCTGGCTCATCGGGACGGTCATGGTCAGTCAGCTGACGGTCGCCGGAACCCAGGGGGACGGCGTCTACACGCTGGCGCTGGGTCTGCTCGCGGCGGCGACGGCCCACCTGCACCGGCGCCGAGGCGGCATCGGGATGAGCTGGGCGCCCTGGACGCTCGCGGTGCTCGGAGCGGGCTGCGCGGGGTCGACCATCCCGGCGCTGCACAAGATCGCCACGACCCACCAGGAGGGCCTGAGCATGTCGCCCGGGTGGGGGCTGATCGTGGCGCTGCTGAGCGGGATCGCGCTCACGGCGGTGGGTGTCGCGTGGGCGCTGCCGGCTCGTCACCGCCCCCTCCACCCGGCTCCGGCGACCCTGCCCGAGCCCGGGGCCTGAGCCCGGCGGACCCTCGCCCGGCGGGGCCTGGGCAGCCCCGCGCGGGGTGCACCGAGCGTAGGACCGACCCGGACCGCCGGTAGTGTCCTCCCATGAGCGAGCAGCACGACGTCGTCGAGATCATCCGGGCCAAGCGTGATCACCAGGCCCTCAGCGACGGCCAGATCGACTGGGTGGTCGATGCCTACACCCGCGGGGTCGTGGCCGACGAGCAGATGTCGGCCCTGGCGATGGCGATCCTGCTCAACGGCATGGAGCGGCGCGAGATCGCCCGCTGGACCGCGGCGATGATCGCGACCGGGCAGCGCATGGACTTCTCCTCGCTGAGCCGGCCCACGGCCGACAAGCACTCGACCGGTGGGGTCGGCGACAAGATCACCCTGCCGCTCGCGCCCCTCGTCGCGGCGTGCGGCGTCGCCGTTCCCCAGCTGTCCGGCCGCGGCCTCGGCCACACCGGCGGCACCCTCGACAAGCTCGAGTCCATCCCCGGGTGGCGGGCGGCGCTGACCAACGACGAGATGATGCGCCAGCTCGAGGACGTCGGCGCCGTCGTCTGCGCGGCAGGCTCCGGGCTGGCCCCGGCCGACAAGAAGCTCTATGCCCTGCGCGACGTCACCGGCACCGTCGAGGCGATCCCGCTCATCGCCAGCTCGATCATGTCCAAGAAGATCGCCGAGGGCACCGGCGCGCTCGTCCTGGACGTCAAGGTCGGCTCCGGCGCGTTCATGAAGTCGCTCGACGACGCCCGCGAGCTCGCCCGCACCATGGTCGATCTCGGCACCGACGCCGGCGTCACCACCGTCGCCCTCCTCACCGACATGAGCACCCCGCTGGGCCTGACCGCGGGCAACGCCCTCGAGGTCCGCGAGTCCGTCGAGGTGCTCGCCGGCGGCGGACCCCAGGACGTCGTCGACCTCACCGTGGCGCTCGCCCGCGAGATGCTCACCGCCGCAGGCCGACCCGACGAGGACCCCGCCCAGGCGCTCGCCGACGGCCGCGCCATGGACGTGTGGCGGGCGATGATCGCCGCGCAGGGCGGGGACCCCGACGCGCCCCTGCCCACGAGCCGGGAGCAGCACGTGGTCACCGCCGCCGAGAGCGGTGTCCTGCAGCGTCTCGACGCGTATGCCGTGGGCCTGGCGGCCTGGCGGCTCGGGGCCGGACGGGCCCGCCAGCAGGACCCGGTGCAGGCCGCCGCCGGTGTCGAGATCCACGCCCGCCCCGGCGATCTCGTGGCCGCGGGGCAGCCCCTGCTCACCCTGCACACCGACACCCCGGAGCGCGTCGACCGCGCCGTCGCCGCCCTCGAGGATGCGTGGGCGATCGGCGAGGGGCAGCCTGAGCGGCACGAGGTGGTGCTGGACCGCATCGCCCGCGGGTGAGCCCCTGGCCGGCTGAGCACGCACCGGCACCGCACCGACCGGTCCGACCAGATCCTTCTCGGCATACGCACGCAAGGAGATCCGCATGAGCCTCGTCCGGTGGCCCGCCCTCGACCAGCTGCGGGAGCGCACCAGCGCCAAGTGGTCGCTCTACGAGCCCGACGTGCTGCCGATGACCGTCGCCGAGATGGACTGCGCCCTGGCGCCGGTCGTGGCCGACGCGCTGCACGAGGCGATCTCGCGCGGAGACACCGGCTACCCGAGCTTCGGCCGGGGGCTGCAGGAGGCCTTCGCGGGCTTCGCCGAGCGCCGCTGGGGCTGGCGGGTGGACGAGTCCCAGGCGACGCTGTGCGCCGACGTGTCGGTCGGGATCATGGCCGCGATGACGGCGCTGCTCGACGAGGGCGACACGGTGGTGATCATGCCGCCGGTCTACCCGCCGTTCTTCCACTACGGCGCAGAGACCGGCATGCGCACCGTCGAGGTGCCGCTGCTGCTGGGCGACGCGGGCCACGCCATCGACCTGGACGGCATCGAGCGCGAGCTGCGCGCCGGCGCCCGCGCGGTGCTGCTGTGCCACCCGCACAACCCCGTCGGCCTGGTCCACCCGCGCGCCGAGCTGGCCGCCCTCGCCGAGCTGGTCGCCCGCCACGACGCCTGTGTCATCAGCGACGAGATCCACGCCCCGCTGACCCTGCCGGGGACGACGTTCACGCCCTACCTCGCCGTCTCGGACGCTGCCCGCGAGCACGGCGTCGCGATGCACGCCGCCTCCAAGGCGTGGAACATCGCCGGCCTCAAGGCCGCCCTCATCGTCACCGACAGCGCCACCGTGCGGGGGCGCCTGGCGGGCGGTCTGCCCTACGAGCTGCCCTACCACGCAGGGCAGCTCGGCTATCTCGCCGCCGAGGCGGCCTATCGCGGCGGCGACGCCTGGCTGGACGACCTGGTCACCGACCTCGCCGCCCACCACGAGCAGCTGCGCCGCGGTCTGCCCGCCGGCGCCCGGGTCGTCGCTCCCGCCCGCGCGACCTTCCTGACCTGGGTGGACGTCTCCGGTCTCGGGCTCGGCGACGACCCGGCAGGACGGTTGCTCACCGACGCCCGGCTCGCGGTCGGGATCGGCGCGGAGTTCGGCGCGCGCTGGCACGACCACGTGCGCTTCAACGTGGGCACCGGGCCCGCGATCATCGACGAGGGCCTGCGCCGACTGGCCGCGGTGGCGGGGGAGGACCGCTGATGGAGGGCAACCGGTGGGCGGGCAAGGTGCTCGCGATCGTCATCGTGCTGATGGTCCTCGGGCCGTTGATCCTGCTGAGCGTGGTGAAGCCGTCCGACTGGGCGCTGCCCACCATCGCGTTCGTCCTGACCGGGGTGTACGTCTGGCTGCACAACCGCAACCAGGCCCGCCGCGGGTGACCCACCCTCGCCGACAGCGGCCGCAACGGTCCTGGCGGACACGACGAAGGCCGTCTCCCAGCCCGGTTGCGAGGACGCCGCGTCGCCCGCGACGCGGTGGACGGCTGCGCAGGGCGTTGTCCGAGCGAGCGAGAAGAGCGACGTCCCGGTCCCAGATCCTGCGACGACAGGGCATGACCCGGCCCGCCACGTCCGGCGGGGGGCACCGAGGTCGACCCTGCCGACCGGCCGGTAAGGTGCGGTGCCCACACCGGGCAAACACCTGCACCGCAAGGAGATTCACCCGTGGGCGGCGCCGCCATCCTGATCCTGTCCTTCGTGACCACCGCGACCGCGGTCACCCTGATGAAGGGCGTCCTCGCGCCTCGGCTCCGGCTGGGGGCCAGGGTCGTGCTGGCCCTGGCGTTCGCCGCCGTCGCCTTCGCCGCGCCCGTCATCGTGGGGCGGTTCCTGCCCACCGAGCTGGTGCTGGTCGTGGATCTGACCAGGGTCGTCCTGGCGGGCTGTCACTTCGTCGGTGTCTTCAGCGGATTCGTCTTCGGCACCCAGCTCGGGAGGCGCTGACCGGCGATCAGGAGGGATCTGAGGGCGTGCCGACCGGCGCGGCCCGGCCTGCGCGACATCCCCCTTCGCCCCGCCCACGGCACATCCCGTCGGCCACCGTGGGCCTGGTCTTCGCGATGATGGGCTTCCTGAGCTTCCTGCTGGCCCCCTCGGCGGCACCCTGATCGACCTCGTCGGGTCGCGGCCGGTGATCCTGTGGGGCGTCGCCGTCGAGGCGGTGTCGGCCTCTCTGCTCGGCCACGTGGACTCCACCGCGCGGGCCCTCGCGATCGCGGCCCTGCTGTTCCCCTCGCTGCGCCGCCTCCTCACCGACGCCGAGGACGGCATCCCCCACCCCGAGCGCCGGGCGACCCGGCTAGGTTGAGAGGATGCCGGAGCTGATCACCGACCCCGTCCGCATCCCCGTCCCCGGCGGCAAGGTCGTCGACGAGCACGTCGGTGCCGCCTCCACGGGTGACCGGGGCGTCTCCGTCGCCCGCATGGTCGCCCCCGCCGGGTGGAGCGAGCCGGCCCAGACGCCGGACTTCGACGAGGTCACCGTGGTGCTCGCGGGCGAGGTCCTCGTCGAGCACGACGGCGGTACCGTGCACGTCGGCCCGGGTCAGAGCGTCGTCACCCGGGCCGGGGAGCGGATCCGCTACTCCTGCGGCCCGCAGGGCGCGGAGTACCTCGCGATCTGCACCCCCGCCTTCACACCGAACACCGCCCACCGAGACGAGGAGCCACAGCCATGAGCGACCCCACGATCCTTCCGGCATACGACGTCGACCCGCTGGTCGCCCGCGTGCCCAAGGTGCTCCTTCACGAGCACCTCGACGGCGGGGTGCGTCCGAGCACGGTCCTCGAGCTGGCTCAGGAGACCGGGTATGCCGACCTGCCCGCGGCGACGCCGGGTGACCTCGGCCGGTGGTTCCGCGAGAGCGCGGACAGCGGGTCGCTGGAGCGCTACCTGGAGACCTTCGCGCACACCGTCGCGGTGATGCAGACCCAGGACGCGCTGCGCCGGGTCGCCCGCGAGGAAGCCCTGGATCTCGCGGCCGACGGCGTGGTCTATGCCGAGGTGCGCTACGCCCCCGAGCTGCACCTGGAGCGCGGGCTGACGCCTGCCCAGGTGGTCGAGGCGGTCAACGCCGGGCTGCGCGAGGGGGAGGGGCTCGCCCGCGAGGCCGGCCGCCCGATCCGCGTCACCGCGCTGCTGACCGCCATGCGGCACGCGGCGATGTCGCGGGAGATCGCCGAGCTGGCGGTGCGTTTCCGTGACGAGGGGGTCAGCGGCTTCGACATCGCCGGGGCCGAGGCGGGTCACCCGCCGACGCGGCACCTGGACGCCTTCCAGCACCTCGCCCGGGAGAACGCCCACTTCACCATCCACGCGGGGGAGGCCTTCGGGCTGCCGTCGATCCAGGAGGCGCTGACCTGGTGCGGGGCCGACCGGCTCGGGCACGGGGTGCGGATCGTCGACGACCTCACGGTGGACGGCACCCCGGTGCCGTCGTGGGTGGCCGAGCACGGTCGGCTGCCGGACCCCGCCCAGGTGCGCCTCGGACGGCTCGCGGCCTACGTGCGGGACAAGCGCGTCCCGCTGGAGATGTGCCCGTCGAGCAATGTCCAGACCGGAGCCTCGCCGAGCATCGCGCTGCACCCGATCACCCTGCTCAAGGACCTGCGGTTCCGGGTGACGGTCAACACCGACAACCGCCTGATGAGCGACACCTCGATGGGGCGGGAGATGACCCTGCTGGTGCGCGAGTCGGGCTGGGGTGCCAGCGATCTGCGGTGGGTCACCATCAACGCGATGAAGTCGGCCTTCCTGCCCTTCGACGAGCGCCTCGCCCTCATCGACGAGGTGATCAAGCCGGGATATGCGGAGTGACCTTCCGTGATATCTCCTCGTCGGGCCGGGGTCGACGAAACGATTCGCAGATAGTCCATCCGTGTCCCTTGAACAGGTATGTCCCAGGGATCTACAGTTTGCTCACTTACCACCACCCATCCAGGTGACAGATTGGATCCCCCATGTCACGCTCCACCCCCCGTCCCGGGCGCCTGGCGATCACTCTCGCGGCCTCGCTGACCCTGGCCTCCGGGGTGCCGGCCGCACCGGTCCACGCGGCGACGCAGCCGCGTGAGGCCGGCGCTCCCACCCCCGCAGCCCCCACCCCCGCGGCCCGCGCCGCCGAGCCCGCCGAGCTGATCGTCAAGTTCAAGCCCGAGCACCGTGGCCTGCAGGCCACCTCCGAGCGCCGCCAGACCCTCGCCGCCGCGGGTCGCCGGGGCGGCTCCACCCTGTCCGAGGTCCGCACGCTCGGCATCGGGGCCACCCTGGTCGCCACGACCGCCACCACCCCGGCCGCCACCGAGCGGGCCCGGCAGGCGCTGCTCGCCAGCGGCGCCGTGGAGTACGCCGTGGTCAACGGCCGCGTGTCGGGCTTCGACCTCCCCGGAGCCCCGAACGACCCGCGCTATCCCGAGCAGTGGGACCTCAACGACGCCATCGGCGGCATCAACGCGCCCGCCGCCTGGCAGCAGGCCCAGGGCAACGGCGCCGTGGTCGCGGTCCTGGACACCGGCATCACCAGGCATCCCGACCTGGACGCCAACGTGCTGCCCGGCTACGACATGGTCAGCAAGGCGGTCTACGCCCGCGACAACGACGGTCGCGACGCCAACCCCCAGGACGAGGGCGACTGGAACGCCGACGGCGAGTGCTCGGCCTCCTTCCAGCACGACTCCAGCTGGCACGGCACCCACGTCGCAGGGACCATCGCCGCGGTGACCGACAACCGCACCGGCGTCGCGGGCATCGCGCCCAAGGCCAAGATCGTCCCGGTCCGGGTCCTCGCCAAGTGCGGCGGCTCCGACGCCGACGTCATCGACGCCATCACGTGGGCGTCCGGCGGCGCGGTCGCCGGCACCACCCCCAACGCCAACCCCGCCAAGGTCGCCAACCTGAGCCTCGGTGGCAAGGAGGCCTGCACCCCGGCCTACCAGGAGGCCATCAACGCCGCCGCCGGTCGCGGCATGACCATCGTCACCGCCGCGGGCAACTCTCACGACGACTCGGCCAACTACGCTCCCGGCAACTGCGCTGGCGTGGTCAACGTCAGTGCCACCGGCAAGGGTGGCGCGCTCACGTACTACTCGAACCACGGCTCCAACATCGCCCTCGCGGCTCCCGGCGGCGAGAAGGACAAGATCGTGGGCGACACCGCGATCCTGTCGACGATGAACGCCGGGAAGACCACTCCGGGTGACCCGACCTACGTGCAGTACGCCGGCACCTCGATGGCTGCGCCCCACGTCGCCGGTGTGGCCGGGCTGCTGGTGGGGCTCAAGCCCACGCTGACTCCCGCCGAGGTGCGCAGCACGCTGACGTCCACCGCGCGCGCGTTCCCGTCCTCCTGCACCGGCTGCGGCGCGGGCATCCTGGACGCGGGCGCCGCGGTCGCCAAGGTGACCGGCAAGGTCCCCGACCAGGGCCGCGACATCCTCACCAACGGCGGCTTCGAGTCGGGCAGCACCGGTTGGACGGCCACCCCCAGCACGGTCATCACGACCGGTGACGCCGCCGAGGGCACCCACCTGGCCAAGCTCAACGGCCAGGGCCGCACCAACACCGCGGCGCTGAGCCGCAGCGTGACCATCCCGTCGACCTCGCAGGCAACCTTGTCCTTCAAGCTCAAGGTCCTCAGCGACGAGATCACGACGACCACGCCGCGGGACACCCTCACCGTCACCGCGGGCAGCACGACGTTGGCGACCTACTCCAACCTGGGCAAGACCTCAGGCTACGTCGATGCCAGCATCGACCTGACGAAGTATGCCGGTCAGACGGTCACCCTGACCTGGACCGGCAAGGAGGACTCCTGGAAGCAGACGACCTTCCAGGTGGACGCGGTGGCCCTCAAGGTCCGGTGACCGGGGCGCTCCCCACACCGCGCAGGAGGACGGCCCCGGCAGGCGCAGCCGGGGCCGTCGGCGCGTCCGCCGATCGACGCGGCCTGCCGACGTGCGGCGCACCGCGAGCACGCCGTCGGGACCCGCGGGATCTGCTCGGCGTGGTGACACCCAGCGGTTGAGCACCGGCCGGCCGCGGGAGTCTGGAGCCCACGTCGGGATTCATAGCGGCAGGGCGGGCCGCGTCGGTGACCCGGGGCGACGCAAGGGCCTCGACCGCGAGTGCGCCGCCTCGCTGGACGGCACCGTCACCATCCCCACCGGCTTCCTGGGGCGAGCCGTGGGCTCCGTGCACCCCGTCCACCGTCGAGCCGCCGGGCCCGCTGCCAGGCCTCGCCCGGGGTGACCGGGTCGGCCCCGAGCCACACCTGGTGGGCGACCGTGCCACGCTCGCCCCGGCGCAGCGCGAGCCCGCGGCGCACCAGCGTCAGCGGGGGCTTGCGCCGCTCGCGCAGATCGCGGGCGAGCCGCAGCGTGAACGTGACCCACGGGGTGCGCCGCACGCACCAGGCCTCGCGGAGCAGCCCACGGCGGCGCAGGTCGCCCACCAGCTCGGCGGCGAAGATCCCCTCCGCGACCACGAGCCGGCCCGGCGGCAGCGTCACCCGCGCCCCGGCCACCCGGCGTGAGGTGGCGATGTCGTATCCCGGCAGGTCGACCTCGCCCGTCAGGCACAGGGCCTCCAGGGCGTCGAGCGCGGCGGCGGCGTCCCAGGACCGTGGGTCGTCCCAGTCCGGGATGCCGAGCTCGGCGAGCATGGGCAGGCCCGGGTCGTCGCCGTCGCGATAGAAGTCGTCGAGCCGGACGGTGGGCCAGTCCAGCTCGCGGCGCAGCCGGTCGGCGAGGCGGGACTTGCCCGCGCCGCCCGGCCCGCACACCACGACCACCCGGGCGCGGTCGCCCGGCGCGACCGTGCGCGACGACCGCGCCGGGGCGTCGCTCACAGCGCGGTCAGCCGGGTCAGGTCCTCCCGGATGCCGGCCAGCCGGCGAGCGGCCTCGGCGCGGGCCCGGGCCAGGTCCTCTCGGCCCCGCACGGGCTCGATCGCCTCGAGATAGACCTTGACCTTGGGCTCGGTGCCGGAGGGCCGCACGACGATCCGGGACCCGTCCGCGAGGTGGTAGCGCAACCCGTCGGTGGGGGGCAGGTCGGCCGACCCGGCAGCCAGGTCGTCGAGACGCTCGACCGCAGACCCCCCGATCTGCTCGGGCCTCTCGCCGCGCAGGCGTTCCATCAGGGCGGGCATCAGCGCCAGGTCGCTCACCCGCACCGAGAAGGCATCGGTCGCGTGGACGCCGTGGGCCACGGCCAGGTCGTCGAGCACGTCGGTGAGGGTGCGGCCCTGGGCCTTGAGACGGGCGACCAGTTGGACGAGCACCAGCGCCGCGGAGACGCCGTCCTTGTCCTGCACGGCATCCGGGTCGACGCAGTACCCGAGCGCCTCCTCGTAGCCGTAGGCCAGCCCCGGCACCCGGGCGATCCACTTGAAGCCGGTCAGCGTCTCGCGGTGCTCCAACCCCGCCGCGCGCGCCATGGCAGCGAGCAGCCGGGAGGACACGATCGAGCAGGCGAGGACCCGACGGGGGGCGGTGGGGTCGGCCAGCAGCCGGTCGACGGCAGCCTGCCCGAGGACCGCGCCGAGCTCGTCGCCGCGCAGCATCCGCCAGCCCTCGCCGTCGCGGACGGCCGCGGCGCACCGGTCGGCGTCCGGGTCGTTGGCGACGACCAGGTCCGGGTCCGCCTGGGCCGCGAGGTCGAGCGCCGCGTCGATCGCGCCGGGCTCCTCGGGGTTGGGGAAGGCCACGGTGGGGAAGTCCGGGTCCGGGGCCTCTTGGCTCGAGACCTCCTGCGGCGCAGGCAGACCCGCCTGCGCGAAGGCCCGCTGCACGGTCTCGGTGCCGACGCCGTGCAGGGAGGTGTGGACCACGGTGACGTCGCGCGGGGTGTCCGCGTCGACCAGCGCCGCGGCCCGCGCCACGTAGGCGTCGAGCAGCTCCTCGCCCAGCGTCTGCCAGCCGTCGTCCGCACGGGGAACGTCCGCGACGGATCCGACCGCGGCGATGTGCGCGGCGATCTGCGCGTCGACGGGCGGCACGATCTGCGAGCCGTCCCCGAGATAGACCTTGTAGCCGTTGTCCTGCGGCGGGTTGTGCGACGCCGTCACCATGACGCCGGCGTCCGCCCCGAGATGCCGTATGGCGAAGGCCAGCACCGGGGTCGGCAGCGGGCGGGGGAGGACCAGCGCCCGCCCGCCCGCAGCGGTGACCACGGCCGCGGTGTCCCGGGCGAACTCGTCGGAGCCGTGGCGCGCGTCGAAGCCCACGACCACGACCGGCGCGGCCCGCCCGCCCTCGCCCTGCAGCCAGGCGACGAGCCCGGCCGCGGCGCGGATGACGACGGCGCGGTTCATCCGGCGCGGACCCGCCCCGAGCGCGCCGCGCAGCCCGGCGGTGCCGAACTCCAGCGTCCCCGCGAAGCGGTCGGCCAGGTCCGCCGCGGCCACGGTGTCGCCGCGCTCGGCGGCGAGGACCAGCGCGTCCAGCTCGGCGCGGGTGGTCTCGTCGGGATCGTCGTCGCGCCAGGTGCGGGCGGTGGCCAGCAGGGCGGCGAGCGCGTCGGCGCGGGCGGCGTCGGTGCGGTTCGTCATACGGCTCGACGCTCCTCGTGGTCGGCGGGGCGGCGCTGGGCGATCCGGGTCACGACGTCGGCGAGCAGCCGACCGCACCGGTCGGACGCGGCCCGGCCCGCCTCGAGGACCTCCTCGTGGGAGAGCGCCTGGTCCGAGACGCCGGCCGCGGGGTTGGTCACCAGGGAGACGCCGAGCACCTCCAGACCGGCGTGGCGGGCGGCGATCGCCTCGAGGGAGGTGGACATGCCGACCAGGTCACCGCCGAGGGTGCGCGCCATCCGCACCTCGGCGGGCGTCTCGTAGTGGGGCCCGGGGAACTGCACGTAGACCCCCTCCGCCAGCCCGGGGTCGACCTCGCGCGCGAGCGCCCGCAGGCGCGAGGAGTAGAGGTCGGTGAGGTCCACGAAGGTCGCGCCCTCCAGCGGGGAGTGCGCGGTGAGGTTGATGTGGTCGCTGATGAGCACCGGGGTGCCCGGTGCCCACTCCGGGCGCAGCCCCCCGCAGCCGTTGGTGAGGACGACGGTGCGGCAGCCCGCGGCGGCGGCGGTGCGGACCCCGTGGACCACGGCCCGCACCCCCTTGCCCTCGTAGTAGTGGGTGCGGGTGCCGTAGACGAGTGCGCGACGCCCGGTGTCGCCCAGGGCCACGGACCGGATGGTGCTGCTGTGGCCGACCACCGCGGAGGTGGTGAAGCCCGGCACGTCGGCGTTGTCGACGACGGTCAGCGTCTCGCCGATCAGGTCCGCGGTGCCGCCCCAGCCGGAGCCCAGGACCAGGGCCACGTCGTGCTCCTCGCCGCCGGTGCGCTCGGCGATGACGGCGGCGGCGGCGCGGGCCACCTCGAAGGGATCGGTGGCGGGATCGCGCAGGTCATGGCTCATGGGTCAAACCCTAGTGGGCGGGTCAGAACCCCACCCGGAGGGCGTGCGTCTGGGCATAGCCCGTCTCCAGGTCCGTCAGGCTCACCTGGACGATCCCGTGCTCGTCCAGGACGTAGCGCTCCTCGACCAGCGGCCCCCCGGGACGTCGCTCGACGGTCGCGCCGCCCAGGCCCCGGCCGTCCCGCAGTGTCGGGTCGAAGGGGAACACCACCTCGGCGAAGGGCATCAGGTCCCCGGAGGGGTCGCCGCTCGGGGTGAGGCCGGAGTGCTCGACATACCGGTAGCACCCGAGGTTGTGCGCCGCGCGGTAGCGGCGGGTCACCACCCGCGCGGCCGAGGGGTCGAGCACGTCCTCGCGGCCGTAGATCGGGTCGAAGGAGAAGGCCTCGCCGTCGCGCAGCTCGCGGAAGACCCCGAAGCCGCGTGCCAGCCGGTCGCGCAGCGAGTAGCCCTCGGTGCCGTCCGCGGCGATGGCGAGCCCGACCGCGGTGGAGGCGGCCGGCATGGGGGAGCGGTGCACGCGGCGTCCGAAGCGCTCCCGCAGCAGCCGCGGCACGAGGGGCAGCCCGCTGCCCCCGCCGACGAGGTAGATCCCCGCGAGACCGCCGTCGTCGATGCCGTCCACGAGCGGGGCCATGCAGTCCACCGACCGCTGCACCAGCGGGGCCACCCGCTCGTAGGCCTCGGCCACGTCGATCGTGACGTCGCGCCCCGCCACGTCCAGCAGCATCCGGCGGGTCTGCGGGGAGAGCCGCTCCTTGGCGTCCCGGGTCTGGTCGAGCACAGCGGCCCGGGCGGCCCGCGGCAGCACGGCCAGGCTCGTGCTGGCACGCTCGGCGGCCAGGGTCGCGATCACCTCGTCCACGTCGTCGCCGCCCAGGCGGTTGAGCCCCGCCGAGCCGAGCACCTCGTGGTGGGTGCCGGCCACGTCCACCACCGACGCGTCGAAGGTCCCTCCGCCGAGGTCGTAGACCACGACCTTGGTCCGGGTGCGGGAGAGGGCGCGGGCCTGGCGGTGGGTGAACTCGAAGCCCGCCGCGGACGGCTCGTTGAGCATGGCGACCACGGTGAAGCCTGCCCGTCGGAAGGCCTCCAGCGTCAGGAAGCGCTGCGCCCCGTGCGCGTGGGCGGGCACCCCGATCGCGGCGCGGAGCTCGCTGTCGTGGGTCAGGTGCGGCGACAGGCTGGAGCGCTCGACCAGCTGGGTGCGCAGCGCGAGCAGGTAGGTCGTGAGCAGCTGCAGGACCGGCACCGGGCGACCGCCGACGACCACCGGGGTCTGCGCGGTCACGAGCGGGTCGGACAGGACCCGCTTGAAGGAGCGGGTGAGCTCGGCCCCGTCGGCGGCGGCGCGCAGGGCGTCGAAGCCGTGCCGGAGCCGGTCCCCGTCGCGGGCCACGAGGGAGGGGACGTGGTCGCTCGCGTCTCCGTCGTCGTCGTAGAAGGTGACGACCGGATAGTTGCCCCGGTCGGCGGTGGCGACGATCGTGCGGGTGGTGCCGAGGTCAACGCCCAGGTTCATGGAACCCAGGCTAGGGAATCGGGACACGTCGGTCACGCAAGGTCCGTGCCCCGGCACACGCGTCGTGATGGTTGGATGGACCCGTGATCGAACGCAACCAGTCTGTCGTGATCCTCGGTGGTGGCCCGGGGGGCTACGAGGCAGCCCTCGTCGCTGCTCAGCTCGGCGCCACCGTCACCGTGGTCGACCGGGACGGCCTGGGCGGTGCGGCGGTCCTCACCGACTGCGTCCCCAGCAAGGCCTTGATCTCCACCGCGAGCTTCATGACGCGTATGTCGCAGAGCCGGGACATGGGGGTGCACCTCGAGGACCCCACCACCGGGCGGAGCTCGGACCTGGAGGCCGACGACGTCGCGGTGGCCGACCTGGCCGACGTCAACGCCCGGATCCTGCGCCTGGCGGTGCGCCAGTCGCAGGACATCGAGGCCCGCCTCGTCAGCGAGGGCATCACCGTCCTCAAGGGCGTCGGTCGACTCGTCGCGCCCGGCAAGGTGTCGGTGACGCCCGTCGTGGCGACGGCGCCGGAGCACGTCACCGAGGAGGACCAGCCCGGGGTCGAGCGCGACCACGCCGAGGAGATGCTCGACGCCGACGTCGTGCTCGTGTCGGTCGGCGCCACCCCGCGGGTCCTCGCGAGCGCCCGCCCCGACGGCGAGCGGATCCTCACCTGGAAGCAGATCTGGGCGCTGCCCGAGGTGCCCGAGCACCTCGTCGTCGTCGGCTCCGGCGTCACCGGCGCCGAGCTCGCCCACGCCTATCTCGCGCTGGGCAGCAAGGTCACGCTGATCTCCTCGCGCGACCACGTCCTGCCCGGCGAGGACCCCGACGCCGCCCGTGTCATCGAGGACGTCTTCCGCCGACGCGGCATGGTGGTGCTCAACCGCTCCCGCGCCGAGACCGTCGAGCGGGTGGGTGACCGTGTCGTCGCCACCCTCACCGACGGCCGCACGGTCGAGGGCAGCCACTGCATCATGGCCGTCGGCTCGGTGCCCGCCACCGAGGGCCTGGGCCTGGCCGAGTGCGGGGTCCAGCTCACCGAGTCCGGACACATCGAGGTCGACCGGGTGTCGCGCACCAGCGTCAACGGCATCTATGCCGCTGGCGACTGCACGGCCGCCCTGCCGCTCGCGTCGGTGGCGGCGATGCAGGGGCGCACGGCGATGTGGCACGCGTTGGGCGATGCCGTGCAGCCGCTCAACCTCCACGGCGTGTCCGCCACGATCTTCACCGACCCCGAGATCGCCACGGTCGGCGTGTCCGCCAAGGACATCGCCGACCAGGAGCTCGACGTCCGCGAGATCATGATGCCGCTGGCCACGAACCCGCGCTCCAAGATGGACCAGTTCACCGACGGTTTCGTCAAGCTCTACGCCCGCAAGGCGTCGGGGCTGCTCATGGGCGGGGTCGTGGTGGCGCCCAAGGCATCCGAGCTGATCTTCCCCGTCGCCCTGGCCGTGGAGAACCGCCTCACCGTCGACCAGGTCGCGCACACCTTCACCGTCTATCCGTCGATGACCGGCTCGATCGCCGAGGCGGCGCGCCGACTGCACACGGCCGAGTGAGCGAAGCGAGGCCCGACGACGTCTGAGGCCCCGGCGGCCGGGGGTAGGGCACGAGGTGGGGGACGGGTGACCGTCCCCCACCTCGTACCTCAAGGAGGCAGCACCATGTCCAAGGTCGCATTCCTCGTCGCCGGCGAAGGGATCGAGCGCGTCGAGCTCACCCAGCCGTGGGACGCCGTCACCGAGGCCGGGCACGAGCCCGTGCTGATCAGCATCGAGGCCGGTGAGGTCCAGACCTTCGACCACCTCGACAAGGCCGAGAAGCGCCCGGTCGACGTCGTGGTCTCGCAGGCCCGGGTCGGCGACTACGCCGCCCTCGTCCTGCCCGGGGGCGTGGCCAACCCCGACGCGCTGCGGATGGAGGACGACGCGGTGTCCTTCGTCAAGGAGTTCGTCGGCTCCGGCAAGCCGGTGGCCGCGATCTGCCACGCCGCGTGGGTCCTCGTGGAGGCCGACGTGGTCCGGGGCCGCCGCCTGGCGTCGTGGCCCAGCGTCCAGACCGACATCCGCAACGCGGGCGGCGAGTGGGTCGACGAGGAGGTCGTCACCGACGGCAACCTCATCACAAGCCGCAACCCGGACGACATCCCGGCCTTCGCCAAGGCCATCGTGGCCGCCCTGCGGGGCTGACCCCGGCCCCGGCCCCGGCTCCTGCGGAGCCTTCCCGCCCCGGCACGTCGGGGAGGACTCTCGGCACCGCGCGACCGGGTGGGCACTCACCACGGCGGGCCCGGCATACCCTCTCTGGCGGGGTATGCCGGGCCCGCTCGCGCTGGACCCGCCGGGGGGCGGTCGCTGCGGCCTGGACACCGAGGTCCGGCCGAGCCGACTACCGACGGCAGGTCACTCGGCGTCCTTGATCTCCATGAGGACAGCGCCGTTGGAGA
Source organism: Arsenicicoccus dermatophilus (assembly GCF_022568795.1). Taxonomy (NCBI): domain Bacteria; kingdom Bacillati; phylum Actinomycetota; class Actinomycetes; order Micrococcales; family Intrasporangiaceae; genus Arsenicicoccus; species Arsenicicoccus dermatophilus. The sequence goes on from NZ_JAKZHU010000001.1 coordinate 910,920, forward strand.
CGGTCTCGCCCACCGCGGCGGCGATGCCGGTGACGGTGCCGGCCTTGTGCGCGTTGATCGGCTGCTCCATCTTCATCGCCTCGAGCACCAGGACGAGCTCGCCGGCCTGGACCTGCTGGCCCTCCTCCACCGCGATCTTGACGATGGTGCCCTGCATGGGCGCCGTGAGCGAGTCACCCGACGCCGCGGCGCCGCCCGCTCGACCGCCGCCGGCGCGGCGGGGGGCCTTCTTCTTGGCAGCAGACGCGGAGCCGCTCCCGCCGAGGGAGAGGTTGCCGGGCAGCGACACCTCCAGGCGCTTGCCGCCGACCTCGACGACGACCTTCTGGCGCTCGTCGGACTCGGGGGCGTCGGCCGCGCCGCCCGAGAAGGGCTCGATGTCGTTGGCGAACTCGGTCTCGATCCAGCGGGTGTGCACCGTGAACGGTTGCTGCGGGTCGGCCGGGGCGAAGGCCTCGTCGCGGACGACCTTGCGGTGGAAGGGCAGCACCGTCGGCATGCCGTCGATCTGGAACTCGTCGAGCGCGCGGCGGGCCCGCTCGACCGCCTGCTGGCGGGTGGCACCGGTGACGACGAGCTTGGCCAGCATGGAGTCGAAGTTGCCGCCGATGACGTCGCCCTCGACGATGCCGGTGTCCAGGCGGACGCCGGGGCCGGCGGGGGGCTCGAAGCGGGCGACCGTGCCCGGGGCGGGCAGGAAGTTGCGGCCCGCGTCCTCGCCGTTCAGCCGGAACTCGATGGAGTGGGCGTGGACCTGCGGGTCGTCGTAGCCCAGCTCCTGGCCCTCGGCGATGCGGAACATCTCGCGGACCAGGTCGATGCCGGTGACCTCCTCGGAGACCGGGTGCTCCACCTGCAGACGGGTGTTGACCTCCAGGAAGGAGATCACCCCGTCCTGGCCGACGAGGAACTCGCAGGTGCCGGCGCCGTGGTAGCCCGCCTCCTTGAGGATGGCCTTGGAGGCGCGGACGAGCTCGGCGTTCTGCTCGTCGGACAGGAACGGCGCGGGCGCCTCCTCGACGAGCTTCTGGTTGCGGCGCTGCAGCGAGCAGTCGCGGGTGGAGACGACGACGACGTTGCCGTGCTGGTCGGCGAGGCACTGGGTCTCGACGTGCCGCGGCTTGTCCAGGAAGCGCTCGACGAAGCACTCGCCACGACCGAAGGCCGTCACGGCCTCGCGGACGGCCGAGTCGTAGAGCTCGGGGATCTCCTCCATGGTGCGGGCGACCTTGAGCCCGCGTCCGCCGCCGCCGTAGGCCGCCTTGATGGCGACCGGCAGCCCGTGCTCCTGGGCGAAGGCCACGACCTCGTCGGCGGACTCGACCGGGTCCTTGGTCCCCGGCACGAGCGGCGCGTCGGCCTTGGTGGCGATGTGGCGGGCCTTGACCTTGTCGCCGAGGGAGTCGATGGCGGCCGGTGGCGGGCCGATCCAGGTCAGGCCGGCGTCGATCACGGCCTGGGCGAAGTCGGCGTTCTCGGACAGGAACCCGTAGCCGGGGTGCACGGCGTCGGCGCCGGCCTCCGAGGCGACCTGGAGGAGCTTGTCCTGGACGAGGTAGGACTCGCCGGGCGTGGACCCACCGAGGGCGTAGGCCTCGTCGGCGACCTTGACGTGGAGGGCGTCGCGGTCGGGCTCGGCGTAGACGGCGACCGAGGCGATGCCCGCGTCCTTGCAGGCGCGGGCCACGCGGACCGCGATCTCGCCACGGTTAGCGATCAGGACTTTGGTGATGGAGGCCATGGTCCGGAGCCTATTACGGCCCGCGCGCGGCGGCCCGTCGTGCGCAGTGTGATCTGCGTCGGCGGGGCTCAGTTGTTGAGCAGCCAGGCGATGAGACCGACCAGCAGCAGGGCGATGGCGACGTCACGGCCGGTCGTCGTCGAGGTCGCGGCTGCCACGGCGGGCAGCTCGGCAATCAGCGCATGCATGTCACCTATCGTGACACGTCGCCCGCCGAGGGTGGGGATCTGCGAGCGGGCGGCGCGCTAGCTCTTGCTCCGGGTGAGCAGCCACAGCAGGAACACGATCACGATGGTGGCGCCGAGGGCTCCGGGCTCCGGGCCCCGGTGGGTGCTCGACGTGCCCCAGGTGCGGCCCGTGCCGCGCGCGGTGGTCACCGTCTCGTTGATCGTCCGGGTGAGGTCCTGGCTGGTCGCGTCGTGATAGCTGCCGCCCGTGGCCTCCGCGATGCACTGCAGCTGTCGCTTGGCGGCTTCGCCGACCTCCAGGCCGACGGTGTGCACGTTCATGGCGATCCCCTCCGTCGACAGCCGCTTGGCCACCGCGCAGGGATCGCCGGAGCAGGACTCCTCGCCGTCCGACACCAGCACCACCGACCGCTGCCCGCTGCGGCCCAGGTCACCGACCACCTGCTCGAGGGTGTAGCCGATCGGGGTGTCGCCGTAGGGCGCGAAGCGTGCGATCTGGTCCTTCATGGCCCGGCGGTCGAGCCGGCCCACCGGCACCACCAGGCGGCTGTCGGTGCAGGCGGGGGAGCCCGGGGCGGCCTTGCCCGAGACCCGCACCCGGGAGCCGTAGACCCGCAGCCCGACCTGGGCGTCGTCGGGCAGCCCGTCGATCACCGAGCGCAGCGCCGCCTGGGCGCCCTCCATCCGGCTGCGACCTGCCGCGTCCCTCGCCGCCATGGACCCCGAGGAGTCCAGGATGAGCAGCATCCGTCCGCCCTTGACGTCGCCCGCGGGGGCCACGCCGGCCGCCGCCACGGTGCCGACGCGCTCGGTGACCACGGTCCTGGTGGTCTCGGCGACGGGCGCGGGCGGTGCGTCCTCGGTCCGGGTGACCGTGACGGTGGGGCGGGGGGCGGTGGTGGAGGTGACGGTGACCGTGGCGGCGGGGACCACGGAGCTCGCCGTGACCGAGGACGCCGAGGTCGTGGTCCGGCTGGCGTCGCCGCACCCGGCGAGAGCGACGGATGCCACGAACGCCGCGAGGGAGAGGCGGGCGGGACTGTTCGGTCGGGCCATGTCGGACATTCTGCCCGTGTCCGGCACGCCGTGATGCCAGGAACCCCTTGTGGCACATCACGATCGGGGCACCGTCGGCCGCGGCGCGCGGTCCTGCCGGTCGTATGTCGTCCGCTGCGCGGCACGGGCGGCGAGGTCAGCGCCCTGCCGGTCCGTGGTCGACCGGTGGCGCCGGGTCAGCCCCCCTGGGCGGGGCGGCGGCGGTAACCGACGCGGACCAGACCGACGCCCGCCGCGAGCAGCGCGCCCGCGCCGCCCAGCAGGGTCGCCACGTCGGCACCGGTCTGGGCGAGCTGCTGACCGGTCGCCGCGCCCTCGCCGCCGGCCTCGCAGGCGATCCCGTCGCTGTCGGCGTCCAGGGAGCCGGTGTAGCGCGGGTCGCCCGACGCGATGTCGGTGACGCCCTGGGCGGCGTAGTCGGGGCAGGTCATCCCGGTGCCGCCGCCGGCGCTGGCGGTGGCGGCGGACGCGGAGGTGGGCACCACGGTCGGGCTCTGGGGGGTGGCGGCCGCCGGGACCACGGCGGGCACGGAGGCCGCGGTGCCGGCCGGGCGACCGAGATCGACGGGGCCGTCCTGGGCGTTGCTCTCGCAGGCGATCCCGTCGCCGTCCTTGTCCAGAGCCGTGCGGTAGTCCGCGTCCTGCTTGCTGATGTCCGTGCGCTTGAGCGCCAGGCAGGAGGAGTACTTGTCGGACGCGGGCGGCAGGGCACCGACGCTCGGCGCCGGCGCGGCCGGGAGGGCGGCGGGCAGAGCCTGCACCCGGGCCGGGCGGGCGGTGCCCACGACGAGGGAAGGAGCGCGGTAGGCGCCGGCGGCCCGCACCGCCGACCGGCCGCCGGTCACGGTCGGCGCGGCCTCGGCCCGGGTGACCGAGGGCACGTCGACGCGGAAGACCTCGGCCGCGCTGGATGCCTCGGCCGGGAGAGCGGCGAGGCGTCCCACCAGGGTGCGGAAGGCCTTGCCGAGCGCCGCCCGGTCGCCGCTGACGGGGACCTGCGGGTCGGCGGCATAGGTGTAGTCGTCGGCCGGTCGCACGCCGGACGACAGCTGCCACACCGTGACCTGGACCGCCTGGAGCACCAGGGCGTCCCGCTCGCCCACGGGCTGGGCGGGCAGGTCCACCCCGGCGCGGTGCAGCAGGGCTTCCCGGCCGTCGGCGGTGGCGGCCAGACCGGTGAGGGTGGCGACCCGGTCGCGGATCGCGGACCACTCGGCCGGGTCCGGGACGGCGGACGGCAGGCTGTTGCTGCTCCAGCCCTCGGTGCCGCTGAGGGTCACCGAGGTGGTCGTCGGGACGGCGAGGTCGGGCTCCATCGTGAAGCCCGTCGTGTCGCGGGTCCCGTCGCCGTCGGTGTCGAAGGCATAGGGCAGGGCGAGGACGTCGCGGCGCTGCGGGCCGGTCGTCGGGTCACCGGGCAGGACGACGGCGACGGGCACGGGGGCTGCCGTCTGTCGTGCGGGCTGCAGGGCGGCCGAGGCCGGCGGGAGCGCCGGCGAGACCGGGCGGCGCGGCGCGGTGGGCGTGGGGCTGGGGGCCGGGGACGCGGTCGCCGTCGGCGGGGTCGTCGGTGCCGCGGTCGGCGCGCCCGCGGTGGGGGCCGGGGAGGTCGGCGTCGGTGCCGGGGTGGCGCCCGGCGTGGTGGGGGCCGGGGGAGCGGTGGGTGCCGGCGTGGGTGCGGCGATGGGGGTCGCGCCCGGCGCGGTGGTGGGTGCCGTGGTCGCGCGCGGCGCCGGGGTGCTGCCGGGCAGCGCGGTGCCCAGGGCGGGCACGGCGCGGGTGAGGGGCGCGGTGCCCGCGACGGGGATCAGACGACCCTCCACCCCGGAGGGGGCGGTGACGACGAGCTCGGGGCCGGCGCTGCCGCCGACCGGCGTGTCGAGCAGGGCGCGGTAGACCGCGACGTGCACGGCGGCCAGGGCAGCGAGGTCCATGCCCGTCGGACCGGTGGCGTAGGGACGGGCGGCCGGCTGGACGGGTGCGCCCTGGTGCCAGATGGCCACCTGCGCCGCGTCGGCCACGACCCGGTCGAGGAGATCGGCGTCGAGCGCCGCGGCGCCGGGGACCTGTCGGCCGAGGGCCAGCCGTTGGTCGCGGGACGCGGTGGCCAGGGCGATCCGGGCGGCCCGCGTGCCGGTCGCGGACCGGGTCTGGCGCACCTGCAGGCGGGTGGCCTGCTCGATCTCCGGGGTCAGGGTGAGCTGGTAGGCCACGGTGTCCCGCGTGCCGTCGCCGTCCGTGTCCAGCTCGAGGGGGGCGGCGAGGGAGGTGAAGGTGCTTCCGGCCCGGTCGAGGCTCACGGGCAGCGCCGACCGACCGCCCGGGGCGGGGACGGCGGGGTCGCTGGGGGCTGCTGCCCGTGCGGGCGACACGCTCACCAGGGACAGAGCGAGCAGCGTGCCGGCGGATGCGAGCAGTCGCGGGCTCGTGGAAGACATGCAGGTCCTTCAGGTCGTGGGCGTACCCGTCGACCGTATGCGGACCGCCGCAGCGGACACACTCAAAGAGAGATAACTAGCCCGAAAGAGGGGAGGTGTCTGGTGCCGACCCCGGGGTGGCCGGTCCCGGGCCCCGGTGCACCTCGCGCCGGGCGAGCTCCTCGCGACAGCGCTGCTCGAACCGATCGAGCTCGGCCATCGACGCGCGCAGGTCCTCCAGGCGCTGACGCAGGTCCTCCCGGCGGTCGTCGATCTGGTCGAGGACGTAGCGCAGCTGGGAGGTCGGGCCCTGCGCCTCGTCATACATCTCGACGATGGTGCGGATCTCCTCGAGGGGGAAGCCCAGTCGCCTGCCCCGCAGGATCAGCCCGAGCCGGGTGCGCTCGCGGCGGTGGTAGACGCGCTGGGTGCCGCGCCGCTCGGGGGAGAGCAGGCCCAGGTCCTCGTAGTGGCGGACGGTGCGATGCGTCACCCCGAAGTCGGCCGCGATCTGCGCGATCGACCACTCGTCCGGGGTTGTCATGCCCTGCATCGTGCTTTACGTTTACGTCAACGTCAAGCAACCCATCGTCCCCATCAGCCCGTCGAGAGGCAGCGTCGCCGTGTTCGAGCTCACCCAGGACCACGAGGACTTCCGTCGCACCGTGCGCGACTTCGCGGAGGGCGAGATCGCCCCGCACGTCGCCCGGTGGGACCGCGAGCACCACTTCCCCGCCGACCTGATCCCCAGGATGGGCGAGCTCGGCCTCTTCGGCCTGGTCGTCCCCGAGGAGTTCGGAGGCCACAAGGGCGAGCACAGCGACGGCGAGTTCACCTATCTCTGCCTCGCCATCGAGGAGCTCGGCCGGATCGACCAGTCCATGGGCATCACCCTCGAGGCCGGCGTCGGCCTGGGCATCAACCCGATCCTCACCTTCGGCACCCAGGAGCAGCGCGAGCGCTGGCTGCCCGACCTCGCCGCGGGTCGCGCCCTCGCCGGCTTCGGGCTGACCGAGCCGGACGCGGGCTCGGACGCCGGCGGCACCAGGACCCGCGCCGAGCTGGTGGACGGCGAGTGGGTCGTCGACGGCGCCAAGAGCTTCATCACCAACTCCGGCACCGACATCACCTCGGTCGTCACCGTCACCGCCCGCACCGGCACCCGCGAGGACGGCAAGGCCGAGATCAGCGCCATCATGATCCCCAGCGGCACCCCCGGCTTCGACGTGGCCCCGCCGTACGACAAGCTCGGGTGGAACATCTCCGACACCCACGGACTGTCCTTCACCGACGTGCACGTCCCCGAGGCCAACCTGCTCGGCACCCGCGGCAAGGGCTACGGCCAGTTCCTGGCCACCCTCGACGACGGTCGGGTGGCCATCGCCGCCCTCGCCGTCGGCTGCATCGCGCGCATGCTGGAGGAATCGGTCGCCTACGCCAGGACGCGGCTGACCTTCGGCCGGCCGATCGGGGTCAACCAGGGCGTCTCCTTCCAGCTCGCCGACATGGCCGTGATGCTGGAGAACGCCCGCAACCTGACCTACAAGGCGGCCTGGCTCAAGGACGAGCTCGACGCCGGGCGCCGCAGCCTGCAGGAGTTCAAGCAGGCCGCGGCCATCGCCAAGCTGTACACCTCCGAGGCGGCCGTGACCTCCACCCGGATGGCCACGCAGATCTTCGGCGGCAACGGCTTCATGGAGGAGTACCCCGTGGCGCGGTTCTACCGCGACGCCAAGATCCTGGAGATCGGCGAGGGCACCTCCGAGGTGCAGCGGATGCTCATCGGCCGCGGCCTGGGCCTGCCCACCACCTGAGGCCAACCCCGGGTGGTCGGGCCCGGTCAGGCGTCGTCGCCCGGCCCGACCACCGCGCGGGGGCACGGTGGCGCGTCTGCCCGTGGCACGCCAGCATGTCGTCATACCCCTGATCGCACCCGTCGGTCGCACCGTCGACCGCACCCGAAGGGACACCTGATGGCTCACCAGCCGGATCCCAAGGTTGCCGACGTCCGCGCGCGCCTCGCCGCCGCCCACGCCGCCTCCGCCACCCCGCCCGCCAAGGCCGCCGACAAGCTCGCCGCCCAGGGCAAGCTCTACGTCCGCGACCGGGTCGCGCTGCTCTTCGACGAGGGGAGCTTCGTCGAGGACGGGCGCTATGCCAACGCGACGGCGAGCGGGTTGCCCGCCGACGGGGTCGTGACCGGGCGCGGTCTGGTCCAGGGACGGCCCGCGATCGTGGTCGCCAACGACCCCACGGTCAAAGCCGGCTCGTGGGGCGCCCGCACGGTCGAAAAGATCGTCCGCGCCACCGAGACGGCCCTGCGCGAGGAGCTGCCGGTGTTCTGGTTCGTGGACTCCGCGGGGGCCCGGATCACCGACCAGGTCGAGATGTTCCCGGGCCGCCGGGGCGCGGGCAGGATCTTCCACAACCAGGTCGCGCTGTCCGGCAAGGTGCCTCAGATCTGCTGCCTCTTCGGGCCGTCCGCGGCCGGCGGGGCCTACATCCCCAGCTTCACCGACATCGTGATCATGGTCGACGGCAATGCCTCCATGTATCTCGGGTCCCCGCGCATGGCCGAGATGGTCGTGGGGGAGAAGGTCTCCCTCGAGGACCTCGGCGGGGCCCGCATGCACTGCACGGTGTCCGGCGTCGGAGACCTGCTCGCCCACGACGACGAGGAGGCCATCGAGCTGGCGCGGGAGTACTTCTCCTACATGCCGCTCTCCTGGCGCTCGCCCACCCCGGTCTTCGACGCGGAGGAGCCCGCCCAGCCGCTGACCCGGGCGGACATCCCCGAGGTCGAGTCGGTGCCTTTCGACATCCACGAGGTCATCGACCGGCTCGTCGACGACGAGCAGTTCTTCGAGGTCAAGCCCACCTTCGCGGCAGAGCTCGTGGTGGGCTACGGCCGGGTGGCCGGCCAGACCGTGGGATTCGTCGCCAACAACTCCGCGGTCAAGGGTGGCGTGCTGTTCAGCGACTCCGCGGACAAGGCCGCGCGGTTCATCACCACCTGCGACGCCTACTCCATCCCGATCGTCTACCTCGCCGACGTGCCCGGATTCATGATCGGCTCCGAGGTGGAGCGCGGCGGGATCATCCGCCACGGCGCCAAGATGGTGTATGCCGTGTCCGCGGCCACCGTCCCCCAGCTGTGCGTCGTCGTCCGCAAGGCCTACGGCGCGGGGTTGTACGCCATGGGTGGCCCGGGTTTCGCCCCCGACGCGACGATCGCCCTGCCCACCGCCCGGATCGGGGTGATGGGCCCCGAGGCCGCGGTCAACGCGGTCTACGCCAACAAGATCGCCGAGATCCCCGAGGGTGCCGACCGCGACGCCTTCGTGCGAGCGCGACGCGAGGAGTACGAGAAGGACATCGACCTCGAGCGCCTGGCGGCGGACCTGGTGATCGACGACATCTGCGAGCCCGAGGACCTGCGGGCCCAGATCATCCACCGGCTCGGCTACGCCTCGGGGCGCTCGCGCTACTTCACCTCACGACACACCGGGATCTCCCCGGTCTGACCGGCGGCGACCGCCTCCACGCCACGGCGGCCGCGCACCCGTCGGGTGCGCGGCCGCCGTCTCTGCTCGGGCTGCTGTCCGCTGCCGTCGACGGGCGAGCGCCCCGGACCGTGAGGTCCGGGGCGCTCGCGTCGAGCGGGGTGCCGTCAGGCTCCGGTCACTGGACCGCGACGTCGTCGAAGACGAAGGAGGTCTGGTTGAGGGAGTCCTCGGTGGCGGTGAACTTCAACGTGACCGTCTTGCCTGCGTACGAGGACAGGTCGATGGTCTTCTGGACGTAGCCGGAGGTCTTGTCCAGGTTGGAGTAGCTGGCCACGGTGTAGGCGACCTTGGTGCCGTCGTCGATCAGCTGGACCTTGGCGGTGTCGTACTTGGAGTAGTACGAGGTCTCCGCGGTGTCGATGGCCACCCAGTAGGTCAGCTTCGGCGAACCGGCCGGGACCTTGATGGTCTGCTGCTCGTACTCGGTGCCGCTGGAACCGTTGCCACCGAGCCAGAGCTTCCAGCTGCCGGAGTGCGCCTTGCGACCCGTGTTGTCGGTGATCGGGCCGGACGAGCCGGTCCAGCCGGACTGGCCGGCCTCGAAGTCACCGTTGGTGACGACGCTGCCGCCGGGCTGCGGCGTGGAGGTCGGCGTCGCGGTCCCGGTGCTGGTCGGCGTGGCCGTGCCGGTCGGCGACGGCGAGGTCGTCGGGGTCGCGGTGCCGGTGGGGGTCGGGGTCGGGGTGCCGGTGCCGCACTTGGCGGTGCCCGCGGGCACCGCGATCGCGCTGAACGCGGACTCGACCGACTTGCAGACCTGGCTGTTCTCGCCGTACAGCTCGATGGCCGACTTGATGGCACCCTCACGAGCGGCCTTGTAGGTGGACGTCGAGGTGAGCTTGGTCGACAGGGTGCGGTACCACACCTTCTCGATGTTCTCGCGGCCGGCGCCGGTCACCGTGGAGCTGTTGCAGGTCGGGCTGTTGTAGTTGATCCCGTTGATGGTCTTGGCGCCGGAGCCCTCGGAGGCCAGGTAGAACCAGTGGTTGCCCGGGCCGGACGAGTGGTGCGGGTCGGCGCTGCCCACGCTCGAGGACCAGCAGTCGTAGGAGACGCCGTCCTTGGAGGGCTTGTCCATGTAGCGCAGCGGGGTGCCGTCGCCCCGCAGGTTGATCAGCTCGCCCATGTAGTAGTCCGGCTTGTCCTTGGGCAGGTTGGCGTAGAACTCCACCGCGACACCGAAGATGTCCGAGGTGGACTCGTTCAGACCACCGGCGTCGCCCTCGTAGGCCAGACCGGCGGTGTTCTCGGTGACACCGTGGCTCATCTCGTGGGCGGCGACGTCGATCTCGGTCAGCGGCGCGTTGTTGCCCTCACCGTCGCCGTAGGTCATCTGGCTGCCGTCCCAGAAGGCGTTGGTGTAGTTGTTGTCGTAGTGGACGCGCGAGCGGGCACCGGTGCCGTTGTCCCAGATGCCGTTGCGACCCATCACCTTTTTGTAGTACTCGAAGGTCTTGTCCGCACCGAACTGCGCGTCGACACCGGCGCTCTGACGGTTGGAGTTGGAGCCGTTGCCCCAGGTGTCGTCCGGGTCGGTGAACGTGGTGCCGTTGATCTTCTGGTTGTTGGCGTCCGTGGTGTAGTTCCCCGTGGTGGGGTTCTTCAGCAGGTAGCTGCCCCCGGACGAGGTGGTGCTCAGGGTGACGCTGCCGACGAAGACGCCGTTGCCGGAGCCGAAGGCGATCTCGTCGTAGGAGGAGATGGTCGCGCCGGTGTCCGCGTCGATGTAGGACTTGATGCGCGAGGGGGTCCGGTCGCCGGCGAAGCCGGTGGTCTTGACCTCGTAGGCGAGCTTCTGGGTGCCCTTGTCGTCGACGTGGATGACCAGGGTGTTGCCGGCCAGGGCGGCCTGGTTGAGCCCGCGCTTCTGCTTGCTGGCGCTGGCCTCGGCCTTGGCGGCGGCCAGACCCTTGGTCTCGGCGGTCGCCTTGGCGATGGAGGGCTTGGTGCCCACGGTGATCTTGCCGGTGAACATGCCGTCGTGGCCGGTGACCTTGCCCGACTTGTCACGGTGGACGATCAGGTCGCCACCGACGACCTTGACACCCTTGAAGAAGCGGTCGACGCGGACGTGGGTCGAGCCGTCGGCGTCCTTGACGATGGCCTTGACCTTGAAGGAGTCGTCGGAGGTGAGGCCGAGAGCCTTGACCATCTCACCGGCGGAGTCCTGCGCGGAGGCCATGGCCGAGGCGCGCGCCGAGGGTGCGAGGAGGACGGCCTGGCGGCCGCCGTTGTCGCCACCGGCTGCCGAGGCGCCGGAGGTGAGGGCGATCGGGGTGATGGCCGTGGCGCAGGCGAGGGTGAAGGTCGCTGCGACGGTGAAACGCTTCATCTGGTGCGTCTTTCTCGAGGCCGCCGGCCGATGGGGGGTGCCGACGGGGGGAGGTGCCACAGGGACGAGGCTGGTCGTCGAACGCCAGACGTCGGTCCAAGGCTGATTGGACGATCACACCCGTTCGCGGCGGATATGTCCAGACTGTACGTCTGAGTTGCGCCGAACGGGTGATTGACGAAAGGGGGCGATGCCCAGGTCTCGGACGGCTGACCAGGGGTCCACCCGCCGCCACGGCGCAGGGTGGACCCCCGGGATCACGGGGGGCGGACGTCGTCCTCGCAGCAGCCGACGTCCGGCACCTGTCCGGTGGCCTCGACGCGCTGCACCAGCGCCTGCCAGGAGGCCCCGACGCCCGCCCCGCGCCGCGAGGCACGCAGCAGACGGCGTCCTCGCCCGCAGGCAGGTCGACGACCTGCAGGCCGGGGGGTCGGCTCCTCCTGGGGGAAGCCGGCGGTGACCCGCATCGCCTCCGACGGGAGTCGTGGCGCTCCCGCCGTCGCCGCCGACGCCGGGTCAGGGGCGACCTGGGCAGGTCAGACGTCCCCGTCGGGGGTGACGCGTTCCAGGTCGAACCAGCCGACCCCCAGCTCCAGCAGCAGCTCGCGCAGCAGCGGCAGGGACACCCCGACGACGTTGTGGTGGTCGCCCTCGATGCCGGTGACGAAGGCCCCACCCAGGCCGTCGACGGTGAACGCGCCGGCGACCCAGAGGGGCTCGCCCGTGGCGACATACCGCTCGATCTCGTCGTCGGTGAGCTCGGCGAAGTGCACGACGGTGCTGCTGGCCGTCCGGCTGATCGACCTGCCGGTGCGCAGGTCGGTGACCGCGTGGCCGGAGTGCAGGGTTCCGGAGCGGCCCCGCATGGTCCGCCAGCGATCGGTCGCGACCTGCGGCAGCTCGGGCTTGCCGTGGACCCGACCGTCGAGCTCGAGCACCGAGTCGCAGCCGAGGACCAGCCGGTCCGTGCAGCCCTGGGCGTGCAGGCGACCGGCGACGTCGTCGCGCTTGGCCTCGGCGAGCACCAGGGCGTGGTCGGCGGGGGAGAGCGGGCCGCGCCCGGCCTCGACCCGGGCCACCACGGCGGGCTCGTCGACCTGGGAGACCTGGACGTATGGCGCGAGACCGGCGCCCCGCAGCGTGGCGAGACGGGCGGGGGAGGCGGAGGCGAGGACCAGGGGCACCGGCATGAGCGTGACCCTAGCGGTCACCGGCCCGGTCCAGGAGCGTCTGCAGCTCGGCGGCGCAGCGGGGCGCGTGGGTGAGCGGCAGGACGTGGGTGGCGCCCGCCACGGTGACCACGCGCACCTCCGCCGCGCAGACGGCGGCCCGGGCGAAGGCTCGGGCGTGGAGCCGCAGCTGGTCCCGGCTGCCGTTGAGCAGCAGGAGCGGGCAGGTGACCTCGCCCAGCAGCTCGGGTCGGGCGTGGGCGGTGACGGCCGCCCACGCCGTGGGCAGGGCGGCGTAGGCCTCGCCGTCGTCGACGATCCCGGTCAGGTCTCGTCCGGAGGCCAGCCGGGTGATCAGGGCGTTGGCGACCCGCGCCACCCGGGCCGGGCCGACGACGGGCACCAGCCGGGCGAAGCCCTGGTAGGCCAGCAGCCCGGGACCGCGCGGTATGGCGCAGGACCCGACGAGGGCGAGCCCGGCGAGCCGGCGCGGGTGCCGGGCTGCCCAGGCCATGGCGACATAGCCGCCCAGGGAGTGTCCGGCCAGCACCACGGGCCCGCTCGTGTCCTGGACCGCGTCGTCGATCGTCGCGAGCGCCGAGTCCCAGGTGAACTCCTCGCCGACCCGGGCCCCGTGACCGGGAAGGTCGGGGGTGACGATCCGCACGCCGGGCAGCAGCGCCGGGTAGTCCCGCCAGAACTGCGAGCTCATCCGGGTGCCGTGCACCAGCACGAGGGTCGCCGCCATCCTCACTCCTGCCCGGCGGCGAGCAGCTCGTCGACGTAGCACCAGCGCCAGGACTCGCCTGGCTCGAAGGAGCGCATCGCCGGGTGCCCGGTCGCCTGGAAGTGACGGGTGGCGTGGCGGCCGGCGGAGGAGTCGCAGCAGCCGACGTACCCGCAGGTCAGGCAGAGGCGCAGGTGGACCGGGACCGTGCCCTCGGCCCGGCAGCCGATGCACTCGCCCGTGGTCCGGGGCTCGACGTAGCAGGGCGCGGCGGCGAGGTGCTCGCACGGGGCGGAGGGCAGGGCCGGGGTGAGCGCGGCGCGGACCCGGCGGGCGCGGTCCTCGACCCGCACCAGCGAGCTCTCCTCCACGTCCAGCGCGGACAGGACCGAGGCGATGACCTCCTGGTCGACGGTCCCCTCGGCGCGGGCCCGGAGGACCTCCTCACGCTCGGCGTGCAGGGCCACCGTGCGCAGGCGGCGATAGGCCTCCGAGGGGGTCTCCTGCCCCTGGCGCCAGCCGCCCAGCCGCTCCCAGACGGCGTTGACCCGCTGCTCGGACTGCGCCCGGAGCTGGTCCAGCAGCTCGGCGGTCTCCGGGGTCACCACCTCCCGCATCGCCCGGTGCCCGGCAGCCACCGCGCGAGCGTAGAGCGTGGCCTCCTGCAGGGCGTCCTCGCGCGGGTCGGGCCCGTGCACGCCGAGCCGGCGCGCCACGAGCGGCAGGGTCAGGCCCTGGATCAGCAGGGTGCCCGCGGTGACCACCAGCGCGACCAGGACGAGGACCTCGCGGTGCGGGGTGGCGGCGGGCAGGGACAGCGCGGCGGCGAGGGTCACCACGCCGCGCATCCCGGCCCAGGCGACCACGGCGGCCTCGGTGGTCGGGGTGCCCGCCCGGCCCCGGGCGCGGACCACGAAGCGTGTGGCCATGATCCACACGACGCGCAGCACCATCACGGCCAGCAGGGCGGCGACGCACACGCCGATCACCCGGCCCCAGCCGAGGCTGGACCGGCCTGCGGCGCTGACGATGGAGCGGGTCTGCAGGCCCACGAGCAGGAAGACGGAGTTCTCGAGCAGGTAGGTGATCGTGCGCCAGTTGACGCGGGTGGTCACCCGGGACTGCGCGGTCTCCACGACGGGCGCCTCGTGGCCCAGCAGCAGGCCCGCGACGACGACGGCCAGGACCCCGGAGCCGTGCAGCTCCTCGGCCGGCGCGAACGCGATGAAGGGCAGCAGGAAGCTCAGCGCCGTCGTGGCGACCGGGTCGGTGGTGCGCCGCAGCACCTGGCTCGCGACCACCGCCACCAGGAGGCCGACCCCGACGCCGACGAGCACCGCGCGACCGAAGTCCAGCAGCACGGCGCCCACGGAGACGGTGGCGACGAGGGCCTGGGTCGCCGTGCGCAGGGACACCAGGGCGGTGGCGTCGTTGACCAGGGACTCACCCTCCAGCACGGTGACCACGCGTCGCGGGAGCCCGATCTGCTTGGCGACGGCGGTCGCGGCGACGGCGTCCGGCGGCGCCACCACCGCGCCGATCGCGAAGGCTGCGGCGAAGGGGACCGGGAGGATTCCCTGCACCACCAGGGCGACCCCGAGGGCGGTGAAGAGCACCAGCCCGATCGACAACCACCCGATGGCGGACAGGTTGGCCCGGAAGTCGACCAGGGAGGTGTTGTGCGACGCGGTGTAGAGCAGCGGCGGCAGGATCCCCACCAGCACGAGCTCGGGGGAGAGCATCGGCTCGTGCACGAAGGGCAGGTAGGACCCGATCAGTCCGACCAGGATGAGCACGAGGGGCGCGGACAGGCCCCAGCGGTCGGACAGGGTGGTGACGGCGAGGACCGTGAGGGCCAGGCCCACGACGAGGGTGAGGATCTCCACGGCGTCATCCTGCCAGCCAGGACCTGCCCCGCCCCGGTGCCGCGGCGGGCGGGGGCGCGGGCGGCGGCGCGCCCCGCGGGCTCCCGCCCGCCGCTGCCCGCTCAGGTCACAGGGTGCCGAGCACCGCGTCGCGGAGCACGTCCAGGGGAAGGCCCCCCAGGTCGAGAGCCCGGCGGTGGAAGTCCTTGAGGGAGAAGGACTCTCCCTCCTGCTGCTGGACCTCGTCGCGCAGCTGCAGCCACAGTCGCTCGCCGATCTTGTAGGCCGGCGCCTGGCCCGGCCACCCGAGGTAGCGGTCCAGCTCGAAGCGCAGGAAGGCCTCGTCCATGGTGGAGTGGGCACGCAGGAAGGCCCAGGCCTTGTCATAGGTCCAGGCGCCGCCGCCGACCTCGGCGGGTGCCTCGAAACCGCAGTGCACCCCGATGTCGAGGACCACGCGGGCGGCCCGCAGCGACTGTCCGTCCAGCCAGCCCATGCGGTTGCCCGGGTCGTCCATGTGCCCGAAGTCGGCCATCAGCCGCTCGGCATACAGCGCCCATCCCTCGCCGTGCCCCGAGGTCCAGCACAGCTGGCGTCGCCAGGAGTTGAGCTGCTCCCGGTTGGCGACGGCCTGGCCCAGCTGGAGGTGGTGGCCGGGGACGCCCTCGTGGTACACGGTCGTCAGCTCGCGCCAGGTGGAGAAGGTGGTGACCCCCTTGGGCACCGACCACCACATGCGGCCGGGCCGGGAGAAGTCGTCCGACGGCGCGGTGTAGTAGATCCCGCCCGTCTGGGTGGGGGCGATGCAGCACTCGATCCGCCGCACCGGCTCGGGGATGTCGAAGTGGCGACCGTCGAGCATGGTCATCACCTCGTCGGCCTTGCCCTGCATCCACTCGCGCAGCGCGTCGGTGCCGTGGAGGGTGTATGCCGGGTCGGCGTCCAGGGCGGCGATCGCCTCGGCGACGGTGGCGCCGGGACGGACCTGCTCGGCGACCTCCTGCATCTGGGCGGTGATCCGGGCGAGCTCCTCCTGACCCCAGCGGTAGGTCTCCTCCAGGTCGACGGTCGCACCGAGGAACATGCGCGAGCACAGCTCGTAGACCGAGCGGCCGACCGCGTCCTGCTCGGGGGCGTCGTCGAGCAGCTCGTCGCGCAGGAAGTCCGCCATGCGCGCGTAGGCCGCGCGGGCGGCGCCCACCTCGTTGCCCAGCCGCTCGCGCAGCTCGGCGGGCAGAGCCACGGAGGGGGCCAGCGCACCCCGCAGGAAGCCGTCGAAGTAGCCGTCGGGGGCCACCAGGTCCCGGCACTGCTGGAGGCAGGCCTCCACCTGCCGGCGGCTGGAGACGTTGCCCTTCTCGCGGGCCGCCAGCAGGGACTCCTGGTACTGCTCCAGGGCGAGGGGCACCCGGGCCATGCGCAGCGCGATCGTCGCCCACTCCTCGACGGACTGGTGCGCCATGACGTCGAAGACCGCGCGGATGTCCTGCAGCGGCGAGCCGATGACGTTGAGCGAGGCCTCCTCCAGACCGGCGGCGTAGACCTCCTCCTGCAGCTGGAGCCGCTCGGTCATCGCCGCCACCGTGACGCGGTCGGCGTCGGTCTGCGGCTCGACGGCAGCCAGGGCGGCCAGGGTCCGGGCGCGCAGCTCCGAGCGCCGGCGCAGCCCGTCGGGGGAGAAGTCGTCGATCTCGTCGTCGTGGCCGACGACCCCCATGTAGGTCGCGAGCAGCGGGCTGAGAGCCAGGCTCTCGCGCACGAACTCCTCGGCGATGCGGTCGACGGCGGTGGGGCTGGCGGTCCTGGGGGTGCTCACCCGTCCGACCGTAGCCCACCTGGTCGGACCTGGCACGGCTACGGCCCGCGTGCCGCGCTCGGGGGAGCGGGGCACGCGGGCCGAGGCCGGGTCGACGCAGACGGGCAGTTCAGCGCGCGGAGCGCCACGCCCACGAGGAGCGACGGCGGTGTCCCAGCGAGGACACGCCGAGGTTCCGGGCGCGGCTGGCCCAGATGCCGTGCTGGGGGCCCTCGTCGTCGGTCTCGCCTCCGGAGGCGGCGGCCAGCAGGACGAGCAGCGCGGCGAGCTCCTCGTCCGTCGGGGTGCCCTTGGTGACGGTCAGCAGCGGGGGTACGGCGGCCGGCTGCTCCTCGGGGGTCGCCTCTGGAGCGGTGGTGGTGGTCTCGCTCATGCGGGCTCCTGGGATCGCTCGGGGGTCTCGCGGACGGGGGTGCGGCTCGGCGCCGGTCAGAGCGGGATGTTGCCGTGCTTCTTGGGCGGGTGGGTCTCCCGCTTGGTCCGCAGGGCCCGCAGCGCCTGGACGACGTTGCGGCGGGTGTCCTGCGGCGCGACGACCGCGTCGATGTAGCCCCGCTCGGCCGCGACGTAGGGGTTGGCGAGGTGGTCCTCGTACTCCTTGATGAACTGCGCCCGCGCCGCCTCGACGTCGCGCCCCTCGGCCTGCGCCGCCGCGATCTCCTTGCGGTAGAGGATGTTGACCGCGCCCTGCGCACCCATGACGGCGATCTGCGCGGTGGGCCAGGCGATGTTGACGTCGGCACCGAGGTGCTTGGAGCCCATGACGTCGTAGGCGCCGCCGTAGGCCTTGCGCGTGATCACGGTGACCAGCGGCACGGTGGCCTCGGCGTAGGCGTAGATCAGCTTGGCGCCGCGGCGGATGATGCCGTTCCACTCCTGGTCGGTGCCGGGCAGGAAGCCGGGCACGTCCACGAAGGTCAGCACCGGCACGTTGAAGGCGTCGCAGGTGCGCACGAAGCGGGCGGCCTTCTCGGACGCGTCGATGTCCAGGCAGCCGGCGAACTGCATCGGCTGGTTGGCCACGATGCCGACGCTGTGGCCCTCGACCCGGCCGAAGCCGGTGATGATGTTGGGCGCGAACAGGGACTGGACCTCGAGGAACTCCTGGTCGTCCAGGATCGCCGTGAAGACCTCGTGCATGTCGTAGGGCATGTTGGGCGAGTCCGGGATGATCGTGTCCAGGGCCACGTCCAGCTCGGTGGGGGCCAGGTCGACCTCGTGGTCGAAGACCGGCGGGTCCTCGTGGTTGTTGCTGGGCAGGTAGCTCAGCAGCTCCTTGACGTAGTCCATCGCGTCCTGCTCGTCGGAGCCCATGTAGTGCGCGCAGCCGGACTTGGCGTTGTGCGCCGAGGCACCGCCGAGCTCCTCCATGCCGACCGTCTCGCCGGTGACCGTCTTGATGACGTCCGGGCCGGTGATGAACATGTGCGAGGTCTGGTCGACCATGACGGTGAAGTCGGTGATGGCGGGGGAGTAGACCGCGCCGCCCGCGCAGGGGCCCATGATGAGCGAGATCTGCGGGATGACGCCGGAGCCCAGGACGTTGCGGCGGAAGATCTCGCCATACATCCCGAGGGAGGCGACACCCTCCTGGATGCGCGCGCCGCCGGAGTCGTTGAGGCCGACGACCGGGCAGCCGATCTTCATGGCGAAGTCCATGACCTTGACGATCTTCTCGCCGAAGACCTCGCCGAGCGACCCGCCGAAGACCGTGAAGTCCTGCGCGAAGACGCACACCTGGCGACCGTCGACCGTGCCGTAGCCGGTGATCACGCCGTCGCCGTAGGGGCGGACCTTGTCCTGGCCGAAGGCCGTCGAGCGGTGTCGGGCGTACTGGTCCAGCTCGACGAAGGAGCCCTCGTCGAGGAAGGCCTCGACCCGCTCGCGGGCGGTCTGCTTGCCGCGGGCGTGCTGCTTCTCGACGGCCTTGTCGGAGGCACCGCGTCGCACCTGGTCGTTGCGGTGGTGCAGGTCGGCCAGACGGCCCGCGGTGGTCGCCAGGTCGAACTCGGCCGGAGGGGTGGAGGGAGCGTCAGCCATGGCAGTCACCATAGCCTTGGGGTCGTGACCTCCGCCCTCCGAGAAGACGCCCTGACCGCACGTGTGACCGACGCCATGTCCGCTGGTCCGGACGGGGGTTCGTCCCCCTGGCTGGGGGTGACCGTGCTGGACCGGGTCGACAGCACCAACGCGGAGCTCGTCCGTCACCCCCGCCCCTGGCAGGTCGTGACCGCGGACCACCAGCAGGCCGGTCGCGGGCGGCTGACGCGCTCCTGGGAGACGCCGCCCGGGATGGCGGTGACCCTGTCGGCCTGCGTCCCGGCCCCGGTCGCGCGGGCTGCCGACCTCGGCTGGCTGCCGCTCCTCACCGGGCTCGCCGTCCGCGACGGGCTCGTCTCGCTGGGCCTGCCGGACGCGGTGCTGAAGTGGCCCAACGACGTCCTGGTCACCACCGACGACGAGCGGAAGGTCTGCGGCGTGCTCTGCGAGCTCGTGCCCGCGGCGGGCCTGGCCGTGCTCGGTCTGGGGATCAACGTGCACCAGCAGCGGGGCGACCTGCCGGTGGAGCGCGCGACCTCGCTCGCCCTGTGCGGCCTGGACGTCGGGCGGGAGGACGTGGTCGTCGCGGTGCTCACGGCCCTCGGCCGCCGTCACGCCCAGTGGGCGCTCCCCGCACGGCTGCCCACGCTCGTCCGGGAGTATGCCGACGCCTGCGCGACGATCGGCCGGGAGGTCGCGATCAGCCTCCCGGACGGCTCGGTGCGCCACGGGCGGGCCGAGCGCGTCGACGCCGCCGGCCGCCTGGTCGTGCGCACCGACGTCGGCGAGACGGCCCATGCGGCCGGGGACGTCGTGCACGCGCGCCTCGCGGACTGAGGCAAGATGGTCCCGGCGCGCCGACGTGGGCGTGGCCGGGAGGAGGCAGCCATGGGTGAGGCCACAGGCCGACCCCGGTCCCTCTCGCAGGCCCAGGCCCGCCTCGACCCGCGCCTGGAGACCGTCCAGACCGAGATCCTCGGCGGGCCCCTGGACCGCGACCGCCGTGAGGTCTCCCGCACCGTCGGCGTCTCGGTGCGCACCGCCGAGAAGTTCTGGAAGGCCCTGGGCTTCCCCGTCAGCCCGCAGGACGACACCGTGTTCTCGCGCTACGACCTCGACGCCATCGGCCAGATGGCCGCGCTGGTGCGCAGCGGGCAGATCGACGAGGACACCGCGCTGGGACTGACCCGAGCCTTCGCCCGGACCGCGGACCGGCTCTCGGTCTGGCAGTGCTCGGTCCTCGCCGAGTTCCTCTCCCCCTGGGCCCAGGGGGACGTCGAGCTGCGCCGCGCGGCCGTGGCCGACGAGGGCCACGACTCCACCCGAGCCGAGCCCGACGAGGCCACCGCCATCGCCGCGGCGGAGAAGGTCGCCGAGCTCGCCGACGCCCTCGAGCCGCTCCTCGTCTACGCCTGGCGGCGACACCTGGCCGCCGCCACGGCCCGGATGGTCGCCGACGCCGACCCCACCGTCAGCACCCAGGGACTGCGCCGTTGCGTGGGATTCGCCGACCTGGTGTCGTTCACCTCGCTCGTGCGACGCCTGTCCGAGCGGGAGCTCGCCCAGGTCGTGCAACGCTTCGAGGCCCTGTGCTCCGACGTCATCACCACCCACCGCGGCCGGGTCATCAAGACCGTCGGCGACGAGGTGCTCTTCGTCACCAAGGACCCCGTCGACGGCGCCCGGCTCGCCCTCGACCTCGTCGACGAGATCCGCCACGACGAGCTGCTCCCGCCGGTGCGCGTCGGCCTCGCCCACGGCAAGCTCGTCTCCCGGCTCGGCGACGTCTTCGGCGACACCGTCAACCGCGCCGCCCGGCTCACCGCGGTCGCCCCCTCCGGCAAGGTCCTCGTCGACGACCACCTCGCGAGCCTGCTCACCGGCGTGCCCGAGCTGCGGACCGCACGGCAAC
Source organism: Arsenicicoccus dermatophilus (assembly GCF_022568795.1). Classification (NCBI taxonomy): domain Bacteria; kingdom Bacillati; phylum Actinomycetota; class Actinomycetes; order Micrococcales; family Intrasporangiaceae; genus Arsenicicoccus; species Arsenicicoccus dermatophilus. The sequence goes on from NZ_JAKZHU010000001.1 coordinate 931,749, forward strand.
GCACCCGCACCCTGCGCGGCGTCGGGGTGGTGACCCCCTCCCTGCTGCAGCGGGCGGTGCCGGCCTCGACCCTGGACGCGCTGCGGCCCGCCATACCTCACCCGCTGCCGCGGCACCCCTGACGCCGCACCACGCGGCCCCGCCCCCATCACCCGCGCCCGACAGGAGCCTCGCCGATGACCACGCCGACCTTCGACAACGTCACCATCACCCGCCACGGGCAGGAGGGCCACGTCGCCGAGCTCGCCCTCGACCGGCCCGAGGCGATGAACGCCGTCTCCACGGCCATGGCCCGCGACCTGGGCGCGGCCACCCGGGCGCTCGCCGACCTGGCGCTCACCGGGGAGGTGCGCGCGGTCGTGGTGACGTCGACCCACCCCAAGGCCTTCTGCGTGGGCGCGGACCTCAAGGAGCGCAACGGCTTCACCGACGCCGACCTGATGGCGCAGCGGCCGGTGGCCCGCGGTGCGTATGGCGGGGTGCTGGCGCTCCCGGTGCCCGCCGTCGCTGCGGTCGACGGCTTCGCGCTGGGCGGCGGCTTCGAGATCGCGCTGTCCTGCGACCTGATCGTGTGCGGGTCCGGGGCCACCGTGGGCCTGCCCGAGGTCTCCGTCGGCGTCATCCCCGGCGGCGGGGGCACCCAGCTGCTCACCCGTCGCGTCGGCTGGTCCCGCGCGGCGCGGATGATCTTCACCGCTGCCCGGACGACGGCCGACGAGGCCGCGGCGCTCGGGGCGGTGGACGAGGTCGTCGAGGCGGGCACCGCCCGGGACCGGGCGCTGGAGATCGCCCAGGTCGTCGCGCAGCACTCGCCGGTGGGCGTCCGCAACGCCAAGAAGGCCATGCGCCTCGGCACCGACGTGGACCTCGTGGCCGGGCTGGAGATCGAGGACGGCTGCTGGCGGGCGACGGCCTTCAGCGGGGACCGGGCCGAGGGCGTGCGGGCCTTCGCCGAGAAGCGCACCCCGCGCTGGCCGGGGGTCTGACCCGCGCCGGTCGGCGCCCGCGGCAGCAGCCGTCGGGCGCCGACCCGTCGGTGCGGGGTGCGAGCCCTCAGGCGACGGTGGTGGTGGGCTTGCTCGGCTCCTCGGCCCGGGTGCCGGCGACCTCGGGCGCGAGCGGCTCCGGGTCGCCCGGGCGCTCGTCGCGGAAGACGAAGGTGCGGTAGGCCCAGAAGCGGAACAGGGTGCCCAGCACCAGGCCGACGCCGTTGCCGGCGATGTTGCGGGACAGCGCGTCGGTGCGCCCGAGCACGTAGTCGTTGACCAGCAGGCAGGCGGCGGCGATCGCCATGCCGACGACGTTGAAGAACAGGAACATGGCGAACTCGTGCGCCATGGCCGGCCGGCGCCGGTGCCGATAGGTCCAGAAGCGGTTGCCGAGGTAGGCCACGACCGTCGCCACGGCCACGGCGATGCACTTGGCCTTGGTGGCGCTGTCGTGCATCGGGCCGGGACTGGCCTGGGTACCCCACAGGGCGTTGGAGATGCCGACGTCGACGACGAAGGCGACGAGCCCGACGGCGCCGAACTTCGCGACCTCGCGCCAGAGCACCTCGACGACACGCTGCAACCGGGGGACGAGGGGGTAGTCACGGTCGCACCGTACCCGACCTGTCCTGGCGCCGACAGGGGGTGCGACCAGGGATGACCGTGCGCTGAACGGCCGTCACCGCAGCTGCAGGAGCCGGTCGACCCGATCGGCGAGCAGGGGGGCCATCGTGCGGGAGTAGCTCGCCGTCAGGTGGTGGGGGTCGAGGTAGACGAAGACGTTGCCGATGATGGTCGGGCAGCGGGTGCCGACGCAGTACAGGTCGGTCGGGTCCAGGTGGTGGTAGCCGCGGATCTGCTCCAGCGCCCGGCCCGGGTCGACGGCGGCCAGGTGGCGGGTCCGGTCCAGGACGCACCCGCCGGTCGCCCCCCGGTCCGGCCGCGAGGAGGAGCACTCGTACAGGTGCCGGGTGGAGCGGAGGTTGTCGCGCAGCCCGACCACCGTGATCCCCCGGGAGGTGAGGTCGCGCACCAGCGGCTCCACCCCGGGACGCAGCTCCTCCGCGGGGGAGTCGGCCACCGCGTAGGTCGTGTGCAGGAAGACCAGGTCGGGACGGTCCTGGGCGATGAGGTCGAGGACGGCCTGGTTGCGCCGGGCGCAGGACCCGGCGTAGTGACGCACCTGCCCGAAGGCGCACCCCCCGGTGAGGTAGGACGTCGCCTGCCACCCGTGCCGGCGGGCCAGCTCGGTCACCAGCGGCACCGTGGTCTGCTCGGTGTGCGAGTCGCCGACCACGAGGACCTTGCGGGCGCCCGGACGGGTGGCGGCCAGGACGCCGCAGCCGGTCTTGAGGCCGGCGAGCCGGGCCGTCTGCCGGGCCGAGCAGGGGCCGGGGAAGCCCGGGACCCACTCCTGGGACAGGGCCAGCGGGCCGGGGATCGGCGGGGCGCCGAAGGTCGGGGCCGGGGCGCCGGGTGCGAGGGCCCGGGCCCCCGGGTGGTCGCCCGAGCCCGCCTCGGACGCGGCGGCCTGGACCTGCTGGGCGTGGCTGCGCTCGAGGATCGCCTGACCCCCGAGCAGCGGGACCAGGCCGACAGCCAGGCTGCCGGCCACCATCGCCGCCTGCAGGCGCAGGGAGGGCCCACGCCGGGGGAAGGCCTGGGCCGGCCGGTCGACCAGCACGGTGAGCAGCTGGGCCAGCCCGAGCGAGACGGCCATGAGCAGCAGCCCGCTCCACGGCCCGAGCCGCTGCCGGTCCGTCGCGACCAGGTAGCTCACGAAGACCGGCCAGTGGACGAGGTAGAGCGAGTAGGAGATGTCACCCACCCACATCAGCGGCCGCGCCGACAGCAGCTCGGCGACCCGGCCCCGGCCCTCGCCCTGGCCGGTCACCAGGATGGCGCTCACCGCGAGCATGGGGCCCAGCGCCGCCGGGCCCGGGTAGCTGCCGAGGTGCACGGTGAAGAACAGCAGGAGGACGACCAGCCCCGCACCCGCGGTCAGCCGTGCCGCCCTCGGGGGGAGCCGCACCCACGGGGCGACCGCGGCGACGGCGGAGCCGAGGGCGAACTCCCACAGCCGGGCGCGCGTGTCGAAGTAGACCGCACCCCCGGCCGGGGCCGCGAGCAGCAGCCAGGCCAGCGAGCCCGCGGCGACCAGGGCGAAGGTCAGGGCCACGACGGAGCGGACCCCGCGGCCCAGGCGCCGGGCCAGCAGCAGGCAGCTCGCCATCAGCACCGGCCAGAGCAGGAAGACCTGGCCCTGCATGGACATGGACCACAGGTGCTGCAGCGGGGACGCGGCGCTGTGGTCCTCGGCGAAGTAGTCCGCGGCGAGGGCGGCCAGGCGCCAGTTCTGCCAGTAGGTCACCGACGCCAGGCCGTCCCACAGGACACCGTGCCAGCGGTTCTGCGGCTGCAGGGCGAGCGCGGCCAGGACGGAGGCGATCACGGTGACCACGAGCGGGGGCAGGAGCCGCTTGAAGGTCAGCACCCAGCGCTCCACGACGGAGGGGGTCTGACCCCCCTCGGCCCGGCGCAGGAAGGCGCCGGTCATGAGGTAGGCCGAGATGGTGATGAAGACGTCGACGCCGACGGGGGACCCGAGGCCCCAGGCGTGGTAGCAGAGCACCTGGGCGATGCACAGGGCACGCAGGCCCTGGATCTCCGGCCGACGGCCGCGGGAGGGACGGGGGGCCCGGCGGCGGCGTCGGCGCCGGCGGGGCGGCTCGGCGGCCTCGGGCGGCCACACCCGACCCGGCTCGGCCCGACGGGGCGGATCCGGTCGACGGCCGCCCGAGGACGGCGTAGGACGCGAGGACGGCGCCGGTCGTGGGGGCGGCGTGGGGCGGGAGGACGGCGCCGGTCGTGGGGCCTGCGCGGGGTGTCTCGGGTCCGGCTCGGGCAGCCACACCTCGACCCCGGAGGAGCGGCGGGTGAGGACCCGTCGGCGGCGTGACCCCTGCGTCCGCCCCTGCCGCCTGCCTCCCATGAGGCCCGGACCCTAGCCGTACCGGCTGGTAGATGCCGAATCCCGCGGCAGAGGGCGGTATCTCGGGGTGATCGCGTGGGCGCGCGGCCACAGCCCGTAGTCTGTGCGCCGTGACCTCCGCTCCTCTTCGTGCCCCCGGTGGGTTCCCCGTCGTCGGGATCATCGGCGGCGGCCAGCTCGCCCGGATGTCGGCGCCGCCCGCCGTCGGCCTGGCCGTCACCCTGTCCGTCCTCGCCGAGTCCGACACCGCCGCCGCGGCCCTCGTCGTGCCGAGCTCCCCGGTGGGCGACCACACGAGCGTCGACGACGTGGTGGCCTTCGCGCGGCGGTGCGACGTGGTGACCTTCGACCACGAGCACGTGCCCTCGGAGGTGATCCGGGCCGTGCAGGCCGCCGGGGTGACCGTGGAGCCGCGGCCCGCGGCTCTCGTCCACGCCCAGGACAAGCTCGTGATGCGCCGCCGGCTCACCGACCTCGGTATCCCCTGCCCGCGCTGGGCGCAGGTGCGGACCCGGGACGAGCTCGAGGCCTTCGGCGCCGAGGTGGGATGGCCGGTGGTGCTCAAGACCCCGCGAGGCGGCTACGACGGCAAGGGCGTCCGCCTGGTCGCGTCGGCCGACGAGGCCCAGGACTGGCTGGACGCGGCCGCCGAGCAGGTCGCGGCGGGCGAGGGCGGCCTGTCCGACGGGCTCCTCGCCGAGCAGGCCGTCCACTTCACCCGTGAGCTCGCCGTGCTCGTCGCCCGCTCCCGGTCCGGTCAGGCCGCGGTGTGGCCCGTCGTGGAGACGGTGCAGGTCGACGGCATCTGCACCGAGGTCCTCGCTCCCGCACCCGACCTGGACGACACGCTGTCCTCCCTCGTCGCCGAGGCGGCGCTGCGGATCGCGGGGGAGCTCGACGTCACGGGGGTGATGGCGGTCGAGCTGTTCGAGACGCGGGAGGTCGGGGCGGACGGAGCGCAGCGACCGGCATACGTCGTCAACGAGCTGGCCATGCGCCCCCACAACTCCGGTCACTGGACCATCGACGGGTCGGTCACCAGCCAGTTCGAGCAGCACCTGCGCGCGGTGCTCGACCTGCCGCTCGGGTCGACCCGCTCCCGGGCGCGCTGGACGGTGATGGGCAATGTCCTCGGCGGCGACCATCCCGAGCTCTACCGCACCTACCTGCACCTGATGGCGCGCGACCCCGAGATGAAGTTCCACCTCTACGGCAAGGACGTGCGACCGGGACGCAAGATCGGGCACGTCGACGTGTCCGGCGACGACCTGGACGACCTGCGCGAGCGTGCGCGGCATGCCTGCGACTACCTGCAAGGAGTGGTGACCGAATGACCGAATCCCCCCGCCCCGTGGTCGGGCTCGTGATGGGCTCCGACTCGGACTGGCCCACGATGGAGCGTGCGGCGCAGGCGCTGGACGAGCTGGGCATCGGCTACGAGGCCGACGTCGTGTCGGCGCACCGGATGCCCACGGAGATGATCCGGTACGGCGAGACCGCCGCCGAGCGGGGCCTGCAGGTGATCGTCGCGGGCGCCGGCGGGGCCGCCCACCTGCCCGGGATGCTGGCCGCGGTCACGCCGTTGCCCGTGATCGGGGTCCCGGTGCCGCTGAAGCACCTGGACGGGATGGACTCGCTGCTGTCGATCGTGCAGATGCCGGCAGGGGTGCCGGTCGCCACCGTGTCCATCGGCGGCGCCCGCAACGCCGGCCTGCTGGCCGCGCGGATCATCGGCGCCGGCACCGACGACGAGGCCCGGCGGGTGCGCGCGGCGATGGTCGCCTTCCAGGCCGACCTGCGCGACCAGGCCCGCGCCAAGGGCGAGAGGCTGCGCTCCCGACGCGCCTGAGAGGGCGTCCGAGACCGAGCCGGGGACGCCGGCGGGGGTGGTGCACCCTGCCTCGGTGCACCACCCCCGCCGTGTCCGGTGGCTCCTGCGTCTCGCCCCGGGTGGGGGAGGCGGGCCGCGAGCTCGGGGTCAGGGCGCCCAGCGGAAGGCCGAGCCGCCCGTCGCGATCTGCTGCGTGCTGTAGGGATAGGCCAGCTGCCCGTCCCCGGTGAACAGCACGTCCTGCATGTTGCCTGCCGAGTCGACCATCACCAGGCTGGTGCCGTAGCCGGAGTAGCGCTCCGCGCCGACGATCTGGGAGAACGACGCGAAGGACGACGTGGTGTTGGTGGTGGACGCGCCGTAGTTGCGGGACGCGTCGCCGGGCCCGAAGTAGCTCACCAGCCGCCCGGTGCTCGCGACCCGGCCCAGCAGGTCGGCCTTGTTGTCGTAGTTGGCGTCCCCGACGCCCACGATCGCGTTGAGCCCGGACCAGCCGGTCCCGATCTGGACCCGGCTGCCGAAGAGCACGTTGGGGACGTGGGTGCGCCCGGAGCCGCGGTAGAGCCACAGGGCGCCGGCGGAGTCGCGCGCCACGAGGTCGGCGTGGGTGTCCCGGTCCCAGTCGCCGACCGAGACGATGGTGTAGCCCGTCCAGCCCTTGCCGACCTGGACCTTGCCGCGCACCGTGCCGGCGCCGCTGCCCGGGTAGAGGAAGAGGTTGCCGTAGGCGTCGCGGCCGAGGATGTCGCCGATCCCGTCGTCGGTGAGGTCGCCGGGGGTCAGGACGAGGTTGAAGACGTTCCACCCCACGCCGATCTGGGTGCGGGTGCGCAGCGGGGCGCTGTCCACGCGGGTGTTGGCGTAGAGCCACAGGTTGCCCGACGCGTCCTTGCCGACCAGGTCGTTCGCGCCGTCGCCGTTCAGGTCGGAGGTGCCCTTGCCGGGCGCCATCCGCAGGTCGAAGCTCACGGCCACCGACGCCTGGTCCGCGGCGGTGCCACCCACCGCGGTGATGTCGGGGAAGGCGCTGCTGCCGACGAGCCGGTAGACGCCCGTGGTCTCGTCGCCCGAGGAGGGGGTCGTGTCGGGGTCGAGGTCCATCCGGAAGTAGACCGCCGAGCCGTCCCGGGTGACGCGGGGGTTGCTCAGGGAGGCACCGGCGCCCGCGGAGTAGCGGGTGGACACCGTGCCCGTCGCGGTGGTGGTGGTGCGGGTCCGCAGCCCGCGCGCGGTGCCGGTGTCGAACGCGAAGACGATCTGACCGGTCCGGGTGACGGTGGGGTCGTAGCCCCCGGCGGTGCCCGACAGGGCCGTGACGGCCCCGGAGGTCACGTCGATCGTGACCAGGCCGCCCGTGGGGGTGAGCACGTCGGCGGCGACGAGGGTGGCGCTGTCACGGTCCCACGTGGCTGCGCCGTACGCCTTGGACAGGGTGCGGACGGTGCCGGTGGCGTTGTCGCGGATCTGGATGTCGCGGGGGACGTAGCGCCCGGCGGTGTCCGGGGCGTAGCGCACCCACGACAACCAGCGGCCGTCGGGGGAGAAGCTCGGCTCGAGGTTGACCGGGGCGGCGGCGTCGGCGGCGGCCCCGCGCAGCAGGCTGGGGGTGCCGCGTCCGTCGGCCCGCTGCAGGACCAGGTCGGCGCCGGTGCGCGAGCCGTCGGTCCAGCGGCTGTAGGCGAGCCACTGCCCGTCGGGGCTGAAGGCGGGGGTGACGGTGTCCGGCAGGCTGGAGGAGGGCTCCAGCGGCATCGCGAGGGAGCTGTCGTTCTGCAGCTGCAGGCTCGCGGTGGCGGTGGTGGCGGACGCGAAGTCGGGGACACCGGGGCCGGCGTCGGGGAACATGCTCAGCCCAGTCACGGGCTCGCCTGCGGCGTCGGCCATCTCGCAGGTCAAGGCGGTGCCGTTGACGGTGGTGGTGATCCGGTACGACGCGGGGCCTGCGGGCGACTGGGTGCCGTCGAGGATCGCGCCGGCGGTCGCGGGGACGGTCCCGACCGTCTGCCAGGTGGTCGAGCCCTCGCGCAGCCGAGAGACCGTGGCGGTGCCCGAGACCACGGGGGCGCCGGACGCGTCGGTGGTGCTCCACAGGATCCAGGTGCGGTCGCGCAGCTGGTCGGCCTGCAGCCCGAGGGGGGCGCAGCCGGCGGGGACGCCCTGGGTGGTGCCGACGCTGCTCGGCCGGCCCTTGGCGGTGGTGGCGGCGCGACGTGCGGCGCCGGCCACCCGCGGGGCGGTGTCGCGGGTGCGGGCGTCCAGCGCGGCGCGGGCGCCGGCCGCCGGGCGGGCGGTGCGGGGCGTCGTGAGGTCGGCGGTGGCGATCGCGAGCCGGTCGGGGCCCTTGCCCGCCGCCTGGGCAGGGCTGCCGACAGCGGCAAGACCCAGCGTGACGGCCACGGCGCCGATGGCGAGGGGAGCGACCCGTCCCGGGCGGGGCGTGGGGTGTGCGGGCATAGCGGGACTCCTGACAGTAGTCACTGTGTGTATAAGTAAAACTACTTCAAGCAACTGCCAGGAGGGTGGAAACCCCTCCATCTCGCCCATCCGTCACCGAATCGACCACCCCCCGGGTCGCCCGCCGCCACCGGACCAGCCCCGGCAGTGGGGGCCGCGGCCACCCGGCCGCGCCGGCCAGCACGAGGGCGAGGCAACCGGTCCCGGGCATGACGAAGCGGCCCCGACCACGTGACGCCGTGGTCGGGGCCGCTTCGCCCGCAGCCGGCCGGGGACTCGACCCGGAGGTGAGCCCGGGGCCGCCGCGGTCAGGCCGGCAGCACGACACCCGCCCGCAGCAGCGTGCGGCTGGTCTCCAGGCCCAGCTCGCCCGCGGGCACCGGCCCGCCGGCCACCAGGGCGTCCACGGCCTCGCGACGGGCGGCGGGCACCCGCTGGGTCCCACGACGACTGGTCAGCATCAGCTGCGCGTCGTCGGCAGGCACCGGCTCGACGGCCACCGACAGGTGCGGTCGCAGCCGGACCATGCTGGCCTCGTGCAGGTCCAGGCCGGCCTGCACCTGCGCGATCGGGGAGAGGGGCGCCAGCCGACGGCTGCGCTCGTCGCGGCGGGCGAGCGCCCGACTGATGGCGGCGTCGTCGAGCTCCTCGACCGCGCGGACCAGCGCGGCCCGGGCGTCGGCGAATCCCGAGGTGTCCGAGGTGATGTCGACCCCGACCGGCAGCGAGCGCCGCACGACCACGTCGGCCGCGGCGCGCTCGAGGGCGAGCTCGGTGATCACCTCGGCAGCGGCATACGGCGTCCAGGTGTGGACCCCGATGGTGACGTGCGAGGAGATCTCGCCGAAGGTCGAGGCGGCGTGGATCGTGCCCCGCGGCAGGTAGAGCACGTCGCCCGGCTCCAGGGTCACGTCCAGCGTGGGCTCGCGCCGCGCCCTGTCCTCGACCGCGCCGCGCCGAGCGGCCCAGGGGTGGTGGCGCAGCGGCGCCTCCAGGACCGGCTCGTGCAGGACCCAGCGCTTGCGGCCCGAGGTCTGCAGCACGAAGACGTCGTGGACGTCGTAGTGGTCGGCGAAGCCCTGGCTCTGCGGCGGAGTGATGTAGGCGTTGACCTGCACCGGGTGCCCGAGGTCGACGGCGAGCTGCTGGGCCAGGTGCAGCAACGGCGGCCAGGTGCGGTGCAAGCCCTGGGCGACGATGGTCGCGCCGTTCGCGAACTCCTCGTGCAGCAGGTCGTCGGACACCTGGTCGGTGACGCTCGCCCCGACCCCGCCGGCGGTGGTGAAGAGCGAGTCGGACAGCGGCGACCCGTCCTTGGCCAGGCGCAGGAAGGGCGCTCGCAGCCCGCGCCGGGCCACGAGCTCGTCCACCGCGTCCGGGCCGAACACGTCGGCGAAGTCCTCGCCGCTCTCCCCGTGGGTGCGCAGGAAGGGACGTCGGCCCCACACCTCGCGGGCGAAGACCTGCACGTCACCGACCAGCCGGCTCAGCGCCGGCCGGTCACCCGCGGCGCTCACGCGCCGGGCTCGACGGTGGGACCCTGCCCGTCCGCCTGGTCCTCGGGCAGGTCGGCACCGCTCAGCTCGGGGTCGTCCTGGTCGACGGGGGCCTGGTCGTCGTCGGCCTCGCCGGAGCCGCGGGCCGGGCCCCCGGCGTCCTCGGTCGGCGTCCCGGCGGCCGGATCCAGGCCCTGGGCCTGCGCCGCGGCCTGCTCCTGGGAGAGATGCCCCTGCTGCTCCTGGTCGAACACCCGGTCCGTGTCGGTGGCGGTCGGGTCGTCCGAGCGGGTCGGATCGGTCATGGCGGGGCCTCCTGCGTCTCGTGCGTGACCGGGCCGGACCGACCCGGTATGGCGCAGACATACCGAGGACCGCTGTCCGTCATACCTGCTCGCGTGCCACGTCACCCGCCCGCGACACGGAGCCGCGCGGTCGGCGGGTCGCACCCCCACCGGTAGGCTCCGAGCGTGCCAGCCAAGATCCCCGCAGACCTGTTCCGGACCACCGAGGAGCACGAGGAGCTCCGGGCGATGCTGCGCCAGGTGGTCGCCGAGAAGATCGCCCCGGCCGCGGCCCAGGTGGACGAGGAGGGGATCTTCCCGCAGGCCGCCTACGACGCGCTGCGCCAGGTCGACCTGCACGCACCGCACGTGGCGCCGGAGTACGACGGAGTGGGCCTGGACGCCCTCGGCACCTGCATCGTCATCGAGGAGGTCGCCCGGGGCTGTGCCTCCTCCTCGCTCATCCCCGCGGTCAACAAGCTCGGCTCGCTGCCGCTGGTCCTCGCCGGCTCCGAGGAGGTCAGGGCGCGCTACCTGCCGCCGCTGGCCCGCGGCGAGGCGATGTTCTCCTACGGCCTGTCCGAGCGGGAGGCCGGCTCGGACACCGCCGGGATGCGCACCCGCGCCCGCCGCGACGGCGACGACTGGGTCCTGCACGGCACCAAGGCGTGGATCACCAACGCCGGTGTCTCCGAGTACTACACGGTCCTCGCGGTCACCGACCCCGACGGCCGCCGCGGCGCGAACGTCACGGCCTTCGTCGTCGAGAAGGGCGACGAGGGCGTCGGCTTCTCCGAGCCGGAGCGCAAGCTCGGCGTCAAGGGCTCGCCCACCCGCGAGCTGCACCTGGACGACGTGCGTGTCGGTGACGACCGGCGTGTCGGCAAGGTCGGCGAGGGCCTCAAGATCGCCCTGCGCACCCTGGACCACACCCGCATCACCATCGGCGCCCAGGCCGTCGGCATCGCCCAGGGCGCCCTCGACTGCGCGCTGGCCTATGTCAAGGAGCGCAGGCAGTTCGGCAAGGCCATCGGGGAGTTCCAAGGTCTGCAGTTCATGCTGGCGGACATGGCGATGGAGCTCGAGGCGGCCCGACAGCTGGTGTACGTCGCGGCGGCGCGGTCCGAGCGCGGCGACGCCGACCTGACCTTCTTCGGCGCGGCCGCCAAGTGCTTCGCCGGCGACGTGGCGATGAAGGTCACGACCGACGCGGTGCAGGCCCTCGGCGGGGCCGGCTACACCAAGGACTTCCCCGTGGAGCGGATGATGCGCGACGCCAAGATCACCCAGATCTACGAAGGCACCAACCAGATCCAGCGCCTGGTCATGGCCAGGCAGATCCTCGAGGGCTGAGTCATGGACCTCTCGACGCGTGTGGTGGCGGTGGTCGTCACCTGGAACCGCAAGGCCCTGCTCACCGAGACCCTCGACGCGCTCGCCGCCCAGACCCATCCGCCGACGCGGGTCGTGGTGGTGGACAACGCCTCCGACGACGGCACCGGCGAGCTGCTGGCCGCCCGGGCCGCGGGTGACCCGACGCTGGACGTCACCACGGCCCGGCACAACGCGGGCGGTGCGGGCGGCTTCGCGCTCGGCCTGCGCCGGGGCCTGGAGCTCGGCTGCGACGCGCTGTGGGTGATGGACGACGACACCGTCCCCACCCCCACGGCCCTCGCCGAGCTCGTCCGCGCCCGCGAGGAGCACCCGCTCGGCATCCCCGCGATCGTGGCCAGCCGGGTGGTGTGGACCGACGGGCGCGACCACCCGATGAACACGCCCCGCCGCTCACCCTTCGCGAGCCCCGCCGAGTCCGCCGCGGCCGCCGAGATCGGCTGCCTGCCGGTCCGGTCCGCGAGCTTCGTGTCGTTGCTGTGCGACGCCGCGGTCGTGCGCGAGCGCGGGCTGCCGGTGGCGGACTACTTCCTGTGGAACGACGACTTCGAGTACTCCACGCGCCTGGTCCGCGGCGGGCACGGGATCGCCTGCCCCACCTCGGTCGTCGTCCACAAGACGAAGACCTTCGGCGCCACCGACGCCGACCCGGGGCCGCGGTTCTACTGGGAGGTGCGCAACAAGGTCTGGATGTGGACCCGGTCGCGCTCGCTGACGCCGTGGGAGAAGGCGGTGTACGGCGGGTCCTCCCTGGTGCGCTGGGGGCGCACGCTCGCCCGGTCCACGGACCGGCGGGTGCTGCTGGACGGTCTGGGCCGGGGGCTGTGGGACGGGGTGCGGCGCGGGCCGCGCCCGACCGAGGAGCTGTTGTCCGCGGCGGTGGCTCCGGCGGCCCCGTCGCAGGAGGAGGATCAGGAGTGAACCAGCCCGAGGCGCACGGCTTCAGCGTGCTGATGTGCGTCTACCGCGCCGACGACCCGAGGCATCTCGCCGAGGCCTTCGACTCGGTGACGGTGGAGCAGACCCGACGGCCGGCCCAGGTGGTGCTGGTGCAGGACGGCCCGGTGCCGCCACCGCTGGAGGCCGCCATCGACGAGCTGGTCGCCCGGTCGGTCGTCCCGGTCGAGCTGGTGCGGCTGCCCGTCAACCGCGGGCTCGGCGTCGCTCTCACCGAGGGTATGGCGCGCTGCGCGCACGACGTCGTGGCCCGGATGGATGCCGACGACATCTCGCTGCCCACCCGCTTCGCGGTGCAGGTGCCGATCGTCGAGGGCGGGGTGGACTGCGTGGGCTCGGGGATGCTGGAGATCGGCACCGGTCGCGACGACGTGGTCGGCACCCGGGTGCCCCCGCTGTCCGAGGAGCGGATCGTCGCGTCCTCGCGGATGGCGCAGCCCTTCAACCACCCGACGGTCGTCTACCGCCGGCGCGCGGTCGAGGCGGCGGGTGGCTACTCCGACTTCAAGCAGATGGAGGACTACCTGCTCTTCGCCCGGATGATCCAGGGCGGGGCGCGGGTGGCCAACGTCGCCGAGCCGCTGCTGTGCTACCGCGTGGGGGAGGGGGCCTACGCCCGCCGGGGCGGCTGGTCGATGCTGCGCACCGAGCTGGCGCTGCAGCGGCGCTTCCTGCGGATGGGTTTCACCACGCCCGCGCAGTGCGTCCGCAACGTGCTGGTGCGCGGGGTCTACCGGATCGTCCCCGAGGGCATCCGGCGGGTCGCCTACCGCGCGGTGCTCGCGCAGCGCGGTGACCGCTGAGGCCCTGCCCCGGCATACCTCCTGCCGACACGACGGAGCCGCACCTGCCCCGAGGGGTGGTGCGGCTCCGTCGTCACGCGGACCGGGCGGGGGTCAGCGCACCGCCTCGTCGTTCTTGATCGCGGCGAAGAACGCCCGGGCCTTCTCGCTGTCCCACTTCACGGCGTCGCCCGCGGAGGTGTGGTAGCCGGGGTCGGAGATGGGCACGACCAGGGACAGGGTGTCGCCGGTCGAGGCCCCGCGCAGGGCCTGCATCACCTTGGTCAGGTCGCCGACACCGGTGCCCTCGCCGACCTTGACCCCGCCGGCCGCCGCGTGGCTGAAGCCCCAGTAGCGCCAGGGCAGCAGCACCGTGGCCGGGCTGACGGCCTTGTGCATGATCGCGCCGAGGAACTGCCGCTGGCGCTTGGCCCGCCCCAGGTCACCCTCGGGATCGGTGTAGCGGGACCGGACGAAGCCCAGGGCCTGCGCGCCGTCCAGCGTCTGCGGCCCCTTCTGGAGGTTGATCCCGGCCTTCTCGTCGTTCATGACGAAGGGCACGTCGATGTCCACGCCGCCGAGGGAGTCCACGACCTTGGCGAAGCCGCCGAAGCCGATCTCGACGTACCCGTCGACACGGATGCCGGTCACGCCCTCGACCGTCGCCACCAGGAGCTTGGGACCGCCGAGCGCGAAGGCGGCGTTGATCTTGTTCTTGCGGTGCCCGGGGATGGGGACGTAGGAGTCGCGGGGGAGCGACACCATCGCGGACTTCTGCCCGGTCTCCGAGACGTGCACCAGGATGATCGAGTCGGTGCGCTGACCCTCGGCGTCACCGGTGGACAGGGCCTTCTCCTCCTCGGCCGTCATCCCCTGGCGCGAGTCCGACCCCACGAGCAGGTAGTTGTAGCCCTTGACCCGGGACGGCCGCTCACCCGCCGGCGTGACGTCGACGTTCGACACCGTGCTCCAGGCGTGGAGCGGGGTGACGACCAGGAAGGCGAGCCAGGCGACCAGCACCAGGGCCGCCAGCGCCAGGACCGGGGGACGGCGTCGACGGCGCGGCGGCCGCGGCACCGCCGAGGCCCCGCGCCCCGCCGGGCCACCCGGACGACCCCTCGGGGGACGACCCGGGCCACCCGGCTGACCGGGTCGCGCGGGCGGCCGCGGCCGGGCCGGAGCCGCGGGCTCCGCCGGGTCCGAAGGCATCAGACGCGTCCCGTCCGGACCGGCCTCGCCGGGCCGACCCGCCGGGGAGCCCGGGCGGGGGTATGCCGAGGAGGCCTCCCCGCGGTCGTCCAGCTCCGGCTCGCGATCCGGCCGCTCCTGGCGGGGTCCGCCCGTCCGGCGGGCGGACCCACCCAGCGGGTTGCGGGGAGCGCTCACCCGGCGGCGGCTGCGGCGGGTGTCGATGACGTAGGACTCCGTCTCGTCCTCGGCGGGGCGCCCGGGGCGGCGTGGCTCGTGGTCGTCAGCGTGCGTCATGAGCAGTCGGGGCCTCGTGGTCGGGGTCGTTGTCGTCCTGAGGACGCATCACCGTAGCCGCCGTGGCCGCGGGCGTGCTGGAGGGGATCGCGCCGTGTCGGTCCTCGGCGACGGCCCGGCCGCCGCCGGCCACCTCCGGGTGCCGGCGGGTGGCCTCGTCCAGCGCCACCCGCCGGGCGAGCCGGGTGAAGCGCACGTCGAACTCGCGGAACCTCAGCTGGGTGCTCACGACGTACGCGAGGAAGGCCACCACCAACGAGTAGAGCAGCAGGTCGGTGCCTCGGCCGACGCCCACGAAACGGGCGACCCGGGTCCACACGCCCGGCACCAGGATGGACCACACCGCGAAGGCGCCGAAGGCCATCATCCCGAGCCGGCGGATGGCCTGGGTGCGGGCGCCGCGCGCGGTGGTCAGTCGGAAGACGACCGCCACGACGGCGGCGATCAGCGCGAGCTGGATCAGCGACCTCACTTGAACATCAGCTCCACGAGGATGTTGACGGAGTTCCACAGCGACTGGCCCTTGGCCAGGGAGTAGTCGGTGTAGAGGATGTGGACCGGCTCCTCGGCATACCGCGCCGGACGACCGTCCAGCCGCATCGCCCCGATCTGCGCGACGATCTCCGAGGCGTGGGCCATGCGGTTCTGGGTGAGGTCGATGCGCTCCACGACGGGGCGCGACAGGACCCGCAGGCCGTTGTGGGCGTCGGTGAGGCGGGTGCCCGTGCTGAGGTTGGTGTAGGCCACGGCCGCGCGCAGGACCAGGCGCTTCAGCGCGCTCGGACGGGTGCGCTCGTCCAGGAACCGGCTGCCGAAGACCACGTCCAGGTCGTCGCGGCGGATCCGGTCGAGCATCTGCAGGACGTCGTCGACCTGGTGCTGGCCGTCGGCGTCGAAGGTCACGACGTAGCGCATCCCCGGATCGGTCACGGCGAACTCGAAGCCGGTCTGCAGGGCCGCGCCCTGGCCCATGTTGATCGGGTGCTGGACCAGCCGGGCACCGGCGGCCAGGGCCCGGCGGGCCGAGTCGTCCTTGGACCCGTCGTCCACGCAGACCACGTTGGGGAAGGTGCGGCGGGCGTGGGACACCACGTCACCGATGACCGCCGCCTCGTTGTACAGCGGCACGACCAGCCACACGTCCTCGTTCACGACGCACACCCTACGGTGTGCTCGCCCGGGTGCGGCGCAGGCGCCGCGGGCCCGCGGCTCGCCCCGCCCCGGACACGCCTCCCCGCGCCGCATGAGCGTTCGTGGGCGTGAAGTAGGGTGAGGCGAAACTCAGCCGGAACGCACCATTGGGAGCACCGCGTGAACCATGACCTCGTCGTCGTCGGGGCCGGACTCTTCGGCCTGACCGTGGCCCAGCAGGTGGCCGAGAGGTTCGACAAGAAGGTTCTGATACTCGACCGTCGTTCGCACGTCGGCGGAAACGCTTACAGCGAGATCGACCCTGATACCGGGATCGAGGTGCACAAGTACGGCGCTCACCTGTTCCACACCTCCAACGAGCGGGTGTGGGACTACGTCAACCGGTTCACCTCGTTCACGGGCTACCAGCACCGGGTCTACACCTGCCACCGCGGCGAGGTCTTCCCGATGCCCATCAACCTCGGCACGATCAACCAGTTCTTCCGCGCGGCCTACGGCCCGGACGAGGCGCGAGCCCTGATCCGCGAGCAGGCCGCCGAGCTCGGCGACAAGACGCCGGAGAACTTCGTGGAGAAGGGCGTGTCGCTGATCGGCCGCCCGCTCTACGAGGCCTTCATCGCGCACTACACCGCCAAGCAGTGGCAGACCGACCCGGAGAAGCTGTCGGCGGACATCATCAGCCGCCTGCCCGTGCGGTTCACGTACGACAACCGCTACTTCAACGACCGCTTCGAGGGTCTGCCCGCGCAGGGCTACGCGGCCTGGCTCGAGCGGATGGCCGACCACAAGAACATCGAGGTCCGCCTGGACACCGACTTCTTCGACAGCAGCCACGAGCTCTCCCGCGACGCGGTGGCGGGCAACGTGCCGGTCGTGTACACCGGCCCCGTCGACCGCTACTTCGACTACCAGGAGGGGCGCCTCGGGTGGCGCACCATCGACCTGGAGGAGGAGCGCCTGGACGTGGGTGACTTCCAGGGCTGCCCGGTGATGAACTACCCCGACGCGGACGTGCCCTTCACCCGGATCCTGGAGTTCCGCCACTTCCACCCGGAGCGGGAGATGGCTCGGGACAAGACGATCATCCACCGCGAGTACTCCCGCTTCGCCACCGGCGACGACGAGCCGTACTACCCGGTCAACACGCCCGAGGACCGCGAGCAGCTGCTGCGCTACCGCGACCTGGCCAAGGCCCAGCGCGGGGTGCTCTTCGGCGGACGTCTGGGCACCTACAAGTACTTCGACATGCACATGGCCATCGGAGCAGCGCTCAGCATGGTCGACAACAAGCTCGCCCCCCACTTCGAGCGGGGCGAGGAGCTCGTCAGCGGAGGAGTCGACGCATGAGCACCACCACCGACCTGGGCGCGCACGCCGTCCCGAACGAGGAGACCGGCTGGGCGACCGTGGCCCGCGTGGTCATGCCCCTGGCCTCCGACGAGGACACGCTGCCGCTCTACCTCGACTTCGGACGAGCCGCGGTCAGCGCCGCCGAGTCGGCCGGCCTGACCGAGGCGCAGGCCGCCATGGCCGAGGCGACCGCCGTGTCGACCAGCAACGCCGTGGGCGACACCCTGCGCGGCGAGCAGATCCTGTCGCGCCGCAGCGTGCGGATGCCCGCCGGCCTGCGCACCTCCTTCGCGACCTACTTCAACGCCTTCCCGGCGAGCTACTGGCGGGCCTGGACCGTCGTGGACCAGGTGCGGCTGCGCGTGCGCACCAGCGGCGAGGGCTCGGTCCTCGTCTACCGCTCCAACGCCACGGGTCGCGCCCAGCGCGTGGCGACCCGCACGGTGTCCGGCCAGGACGAGCAGACGACCTTCGAGCTGGACCTCAAGACCTTCGGTGACGGCGGGTGGTACTGGTTCGACCTGGTCGCGGGCGAGTCCGGCCTGGTCCTGGAGGAGGCCGACTGGCAGGTGGCGGGCACCCCGCCGCGCCCGGGCACCCTGAGCATCGGCATCACGACCTTCAACCGGGCGGACTACTGCGCCAAGACGATCCAGGCGCTGTCCGAGGCCGAGGAGCTGCGCCGGCGGATCGACATGGTGTATGTCGTGGACCAGGGCAGCCAGCTCGTCGAGGACGAGCCCACCTGGCCCGCCGCGGCGGCCGCGCTCGGTGACCAGCTGCGCCTCATCCGCCAGGGCAACCTCGGCGGCTCCGGCGGCTTCTCGCGCGGGATGTACGAGTCGGTCAAGGCCGGTCGCAGCGACTACCACATGGTCCTCGACGACGACGTCAACATCGAGCCCGAGGGCATCCTGCGGGCGCTGGACTTCGCCGGCTACTGCCGGGTGCCCACGATCGTCGGCGGCCACATGTTCGACCTGCACAACCGCTCGGTGCTGCACGCCTTCGGCGAGGAGGTCAACCGCTGGCGCTTCCTGTGGGGCTCGCTGCCGGGCCTGAAGGAGCGGCACGACCTGTCCCGCTCCAACCTGCGCGCCACCGCCTTCATGCACCGCCGCGCGGACGTCGACTACAACGGCTGGTGGATGTGCCTCATCCCCACCCAGGTCATCCGGGAGATCGGGCTGTCCCTGCCCATCTTCATCAAGTGGGACGACGCGGAGTACGGCCTGCGCGCCCGCGAGGCGGGCTACCCGACGGTGTCCTTCCCGGGTGCCGCGGTGTGGCACGTGTCCTGGATCGACAAGGACGACGCCGTCGACTGGCAGGCGTACTACCACGAGCGCAACCGCCTGCTCGTCGGTCTGCTGCACTCGCCCTACGACCACGGTGGCCGCCTGGTCCGCGAGCTCTTCTTCAACGACGTGAAGCACACGATCTCCTCGCAGTACTACCCGCAGTCGCTGCGGGTGAAGGCCATGAAGGACATCCTCAGCGGCCCGGACCACCTGCACCGGTCCATCGAGGGCACGATGCCCCAGCTGCGCGCCATGGCCAAGGAGTTCGACGACTCGCGCTACTCTGCGGACCCCGACGCCTACCCGCTGGTCGACCGGAGCAAGCCGGCTCGCAAGGGACGCCTGCCCCAGCAGCCCAACGCCCGCACCGTCGCACCGTTCGCGCTCAAGACCGCAGCCCGTCACCTGCTGCCCACCAGCGCGAAGTCGCAGGAGCGCCCGCAGGCCTCGATCCCGCACTACCAGAGCAAGTTCTGGATCCTGTCGCAGTACGACTCGGCGCTCGTGTCCAAGGCCGACGGCACCGGGGCCGCGTGGTACAAGCGCGATCCCCAGACCTTCAAGGCCCTGATGGCCGAGAGCTCGATGCTGCGCGCCCGGCTGTACAGCGAGTGGAAGCAGCTGCGCGAGCAGTATCGAGCCCGCGCGGCCCAGCTGACGTCGATGGAGGCCTGGGCCAAGACCTTCGGCATCGACCAGGAGAGTGCCTCCGAGGGCACCGCGTCGACCACGTCCGAGGGTGCCCCGGCGGTCGCTCAGGAGGGCTCCGACCAGGAGTCCCTGGACCGGACCGATCCCGGCTACCGCGCGCGTCACGGCGCGGCGCCCGGCGAGGACGAGGCGGCGCACGGCGGGGACCAGCAGGAGCGATGAGCCCGGCCTCCACCGCGCTCGCGGACGCGCCTCTGGTCGCCCCCGGGCGCTCGAACGGGCTGCTCGACATACCTCGGTGGCGGTTCCTGCTCTCCTTGCTCGTCCGCAAGGAGATGCGGGTCCGCTACCGCGGGTCCGTGCTCGGGCTGCTGTGGTCCTACGTCAAGCCGGCCGTGCAGATCTTCGTGTTCTGGCTCGCCCTCGGGAAGTTCCTGCGCCTCGAGGCCGCGATCCACAACTACGTGATCTACATGTTCAGCGGCGTGGTGATGGTCAACTTCTTCAACGAGATCTTCGGCAACACCACCCGCTCGATCGTGCGTAATGCCGACCTCGTCAAGAAGATCTACCTGCCGCGCGAGCTCTTCCCGGTGGCGAGCGTGTGGGTGGCCTTCATCCACTTCGTGCCCCAGCTGGTCGTGCTGCTCGTCGGCGCGCTCTTCGTGGGGTGGCGGCCCGGTCCGCTGCACCTGCTCGCCGCAGCCGGCTCGATCCTGATCACCGGGCTCCTCGCCCTGGGTCTGGGGCTGCTCTTCGGCGCCGTCAACGTGCTCTTCCGGGACGCGGAGAACTTCGTCGACCTCATCGTGATGATGGCCACCTGGCTGTCGCCGGTGCTCTACACCTGGCAGAAGGTCCACGACGCGCTGCCGGCGTGGCTGTGGGCGCTGTACCAGGTCAATCCGCTCACCGCCGCGGTCGAGCTGATCCACTACGCCTTCTGGATCCCCACCCGCGGCGTCACCGCCGACATGCCGCCGAGCTGGCCCTGGTGGAGCCTCCTCGGCCTCGCCCTGTCCGGCCTGGTCGTGGGGCTGGGTCAGATGGTCTTCCGGCGGCTCGAAGGCCGCTTCGCCCAGGAGCTCTAGATGGCCGACCACCTCACCGTCATCGACGTCGACCACGTCGACAAGCGCTTCACCCTGCGCCACTCCCACTCCCTCAAGGAGTGGGCGATGTGGACCGTGCGCGGCCGCAAGGGCGAGCTGTCGGAGACCTTCCTCGCCCTCGACGACCTGTCCCTGCAGGTCGCGCAGGGGGAGTCCGTCGGGCTCCTCGGCTTCAACGGGTCGGGCAAGTCCACGCTGCTCAAGCTGCTGTCCGGCGTGATGCTGCCAGACCGCGGCAGCGTCGGGATCCGGGGCCGGATCGCCGGGCTCATCGAGGTCGGCGCCGGCTTC
Source organism: Arsenicicoccus dermatophilus (assembly GCF_022568795.1). Classification (NCBI taxonomy): domain Bacteria; kingdom Bacillati; phylum Actinomycetota; class Actinomycetes; order Micrococcales; family Intrasporangiaceae; genus Arsenicicoccus; species Arsenicicoccus dermatophilus. Next base: position 952,268 of record NZ_JAKZHU010000001.1, read on the forward strand.
CACCCGGACCTGACCGGTCGGGAGAACGTCTACCTCAACGGCTCCATCCTCGGTATGTCGGAAGCCACCATCGACGAGCGCTTCGACGAGATCGTCGCGTTCAGCGAGATCGAGAAGTTCATCGACACCGAGGTGAAGTTCTACTCCTCGGGCATGTTCCTGCGCCTGGCCTTCGCCGTCGCGGCGCACTCCGAGCCGGACATCTTCCTCATCGACGAGATCCTCGCCGTGGGTGACGAGCCCTTCCAGCGCAAGTGCCTGGACCGGGTGGCGGCGCTCAAGGAGATGGGCCAGACCCTCGTCGTCGTGACCCACGACCTGGAGATGGTGCAGCGGGTCTGCGACCGCGGCGTCGTCCTCGAGCGGGGGCGTCTGGTCCACGACGGCCCGATCGGCGAGGCCGTGGCCCACCTGCGCGGAGAGGGCTGAGATGTCCTGGGTCGCCGTCTGGCCCGCCCTGCTGCTCGCCGCCGTCCTGGTGACGGTGCCCGGACTGGTCGTCGGCGCCGCTCTCGGGCTGCGCCGGGAGCCCCTGCTCGGCGCGGCACCGCTGCTGTCCCTGGCCGCCATCGGCTGGGCCATCCCGCTGGCAGCGAGCCTGCACCTGAGCTGGACCTGGATCGCCGTCGCGGTCGGCACCCTCGTCGTCGCCGTCGTCGCCGGCGCCCTGTGGCTCGCGGCACGCACCTGGGCGCCGCGGCTGCTGCAACTGCCGCCGGAGGCGGTGGAGCGTCGCAGCCTGGTGGACCTGGCGGTGTTCGGGGTCACCGCGGCGCTGGGCGCGACCTGGCTCGCGGCCGTCGCGATCCACACCATCGGCCAGGTCGAGTCGGTGCAGCAGAGCTACGACGGGGTCTTCCACATCAACGCCGTGGAGCGGGTGGGGAGCCTCGGCTCGGCCAGCCCCGCCACCGTCGCGGCGACGGCCAACACGACCGGGCGGCCCGGTTTCTACCCGCCGCTGTTCCACGCGATCGCGGGCCTGCTGGTCCGGCATACCGGGGTGGACGCGGTGGTCGCCGCCAACGTCCTCGCGGTGGTCATCGGGGCCCTGTGCTGGATCCCCTCGGTGGCGCTGCTCGCCCACGTGGTCCTGGCCCGGCATCGCTACGGCATCCTCGCCTCGGTCGTCGCCGCCTGCTCGATCCCGCTCTTCCCGGCGCTGCTGATGAAGTGGGGCGTCCTGTGGCCCAACATGCTGGGCATCGCCGTGCTCCCCGCGGTCCTCGCGCTCGTGGTCATCTCGCTGGCCCAGGCGGCGACGCCGACCATCCCGATCGCCACGGCCGTCGTCGCCGGGTTCCTGAGCGCCAGCGGGCTCTACTACGCCCACCCGGGAAGCGTCTTCGCGGCGTTCGCGCTCGCCGTGCCGGTGCTCGCCGCCGCGGTCGCCCGGGGCCTGTCCCGGCTGTGGCGGACCCGGCGGCTGGGGCCGCTGTGGGTGCTGCTGATCGTGCTCGCCGTCGTGCTGGTGGTGCCGCCCCTGTGGGCCCGGGTCCTGCAGATCCCGGCGCTCAAGAGCACGATGTCCTTCGACTGGCCGGCCGGGATGACCCTGGCCCAGGCCTTCGGCAACGCGCTCGCCCTGGGGTCGCCCGGCTCGCCGTCGTCCTGGGTGATGGGAGCGTTGGCCGTGCTCGGCGCGGTGCGCGCCTGCCAGCAGCGTCACACCCTGTGGGTGCCGCTGGCCCACGGGGTGGTCGTCTACCTCTACATGCTGGCCGCGGGCACCGACGAGCCGATCTCCAAGGACCTCACGAGCTTCTGGTACAACGACCAGTACCGCATCGTCGCGCTGCTGCCGATCACCGCCGCGCCCCTCGTCGGGCTGGGCCTGGTCTGGTGCCGCGACAAGCTGCTGGGTGCCCTGGACGCGTGGTACTCCGAGCGGCCCCACCGGGCCGGCCGGCACCTGCAGGTGATGCCCGGTCGCTCGGTGGTGTGGCAGTGGGGGGCCGGGATCGGCGTCCTCGCCGCCGTCGTCTGGGCGCTGCCCGGCGGCCTGGCCCTGGACGACGTCGCCGAGACGATCCGCAAGGGCTACTACCCCGAGAAGGAGAACACCACCCTCGTGGACCGGGACGAGGCCGTGCTCTACCAGCAGACCCTGCGCCCGGGGGTCGCCGACGGCGAACGGGTCGTCGGCAATCCCTGGAACGGCGCCGCGCTCGCCGGCCCCTTGAGCGGCCGCGAGTCCGTCATCCCGCACCTGACGACCTCGCTCGACGCGGACCGCAAGCTGGTCGCCGCGCGGTTCAAGGAGCTCGCCACGGACCGGGAGGTATGCCGGGCGGTCAAGCGCCTCAAGATCGGCTACGCCACGGAGGACACGAGGTTGTTCTGGTCCGACGACCAGCTCCGCCGCCCGTGGAAGTATCTTGGTCTCAACAGCCTGACCAACCGCCCCGGCCTGACGCCGATCGGGCACGAGGGCACCGTGACGGTCTACCGCGTGGGCCCCTGCCGGTCCTGAGGCGACCCGCGCAGGCGGACCTGCCGCTCTGGCTCGCGCAGCCGAACCCCGCCGGCCCGAGGAGGTCGGCGGGGTTCGGCGTCGGTGCTGACGGGGTCAGGCCAGCCAGACGGCGCCCGTGGCCCGGTCGGCCTTGATCAGACCGCCGGCGAACTGCTGCTGCCAGCCTCCGGGGATGGTCTGCATCGCCGCGGTGGGGGCGCCGAGGGAGCCCCACATGCCGCCACGCTTGAGCCAGTAGCCGCGGATCGCGCCGCCGGTGTAGGACCGCAGGCCGGACCGGTTGGACGTGACGGTGATGCCCCGGCTGAAGTGGACGTACCACCCGTTGGCGGTCGAGACCTCGTCGGTGGTGGGGTAGCCCGCCCAGGTCCACCCGCCCAGGCCCATCCACGTCGTGTTGATGCCGGGGCCGATGATCTTGACGCCGGCGGGCGTGGAGTAGAAGAACCGGCCCGAGGTGAAGGCCGTGCGCTGCATCCCGGACACGAGGCTCTCGCCGACGTTGACGTAGCCGTACTTCGCGGCCCCGCCGCCGGCGACGTAGCGCTTGTAGATCGGGGAGTTGTAGCCCGATCCGGTCCACCCGGCCAGAGCGGCGGCACCGGTGCGCAGCTCGCCGAGGCGCGGGTAGAGGTAGCGCCCCGGGCACGCGGTGTAGCTCGACTCGCGGTGCCCGGCGATGTTGTTGGCGTAGTAGGCCGCTCCCTTGGGGAAGCGCGACGTGGTGCCGTTGTACTCGGAGTACATCGTCGTCTTGCCGTAGGGGTTGATGTAGAACTGCGACAGCCGCATGGCGATGCCCTGCTTCAGGGCCCACATGCCGGCCGAGGGGACCGACGCGACGTCGTAGTTGCCGAGGATGGAGATGCCGAAGGTCCGGGTGTTGAAGGAGTCGGCGTGGGCGCCCTTGACCGGGCGGTTGAGGCCGCCGTAGCGCCCTTCGAACTTCTGGCCGTACTTGTCGACGACCATGTTGTAGGCCACGTCGCACCAGCCCAGGGAGTTCGTGTCGTAGGCGTAGATGCCCCGCAGGATCGAGGCGCTCTGGGCGGCGGTGTAGCCGTTGGTGCCGGCCGTGTGGTGGACCACGACGACCTGGGTGGTGGGGTTGATCGTCGGGACGCAGCCCTTGCGCAGCGACTCGTTGGCACCCCACCCGGCGCGGGAGATGTAGCCCGGCGCGTAGGCCGCGCTCGCGGCGCCCGGCGTGGCCTGCGGCGTCAGCTGGGCGTCGGCCGCGGTGGTGGGGGAGGTGATCGCCGCCAGGGACGCCGTCCGCAGCAGGGCCTTGGCCTCGGGGGCCACCCGGATCTGGACCCGGGTGGCGCCGTCGACCCACAGCGGGTCCGTGCCGTACTTGCGGACGGTGCCGGTGCGCTGGTCCCGCACGGCGTCGACGGTCAGCTCCTGCCAGTCCTGCCAACCCTGGTCGTTCTTGGCGCGCACGGCGACCGTGGCCCGGGGGGCGACGGTCGTGGAGGCGGGCCAGGTGATGCCCACCAGGTCACCGGTGGCCGCGAGGTCCACCACGGTGTCGTCGGCCTGTCCGGCCTCCAGGGCCGGGTCCAGCGCCACCTTGCCGGCGGGCATCACGACCTTGCCGTCCTTGTCGCGCGGGAGGGTCGCCTGGTCGATGACCTTGGTCTGCGGGCCGGCGGCGGCGACCGAGGTCTGCGGGGCGCCGTTCAGCGGGTGGGTGGTGGTCCCGGGCGTGACCGGGGTGTTGCGGGCGGGGACCGCGGCGGGCACGGAGGCCGGGCCGGTGATGCTGGGCAGGGCGACGAAGCCGAAGCTCAGCCCCATGGCGGCGGTCAGCAGTCCAGAGCCCTTGATCAGGGTGGCGCGGGTGCCGGTCATGTCATCTCCTCCTTGGGGGACGGGTGAGGTCAGGCCGAGATCGGCAGGAAGTAGGTGGAGCGCAGGGCGGAGCTGCCGACGAGGGACCGGAAGCGGTCTCCGGTGAGGTCGACGTAGCCCTTGGTGCCGGTGAGGCGCAGCGTGAGGACGCGGCCGCCCCAGTAGCCCTTGCCGTCCCGGGTGAGGACGGTCAGGGTGCGCAGGGTGCCGATGGCCGGGTAGGCCTGCTCGAGACGGGTGACCGGGATCGAGGTGGTCCAGGTGTTGGTGGTGGGGGCGAGGCCGGTCTCGAAGGCGTCCGACGTGCCGGGCAGGTAGCTCTTGAGCCCGTAGACCCGCTGGCCGCCGTTGGACGAGCCGAACTCGGTCAGGGCGGGGACTCCGGCGGACGTGAGGATGGTCCCGGCGCTCGTGGCGACCGCGGCGCGGCTGTTCGCGGTCTCGGCGGTGATGCCGCCGAAGACCTGGCAGGCCTGGGTGTCGCAGATGTCGTACGTCGCGGCCCACGGGCGGCGCAGGGCGGCGGCCGCGTAGGAACGGGCGGCGACGGTCTGGGCGGCCAGCGCGGCGACCGGCCAGCTGCCGGGGCTCTCGAAGGGCACGACCTGGCGGACGTAGTTCTCCATGCTGGTGGTCACCACCGGTGTGATCGTCGTGCCGGTGCGTCGACCGGTGGCCGTGCCGAGGTAGGTCGCCGCGGGCTTGAGCGTGGGGGTGAGCGCGGTCACGGTGCCGTCGGCGGGTCGGATCGTCCACAGCCCGGCGTTCGTGGAGCGCAGCGCGTAGCGCTTGCCGAGGGCGGTGGTGAACCACAGCGTCGCGGTGGTGCTGGTGCCACCGGCGGCGGGGCGGGCGACCTCCCAGGACGTGAGCGGGACGCCCCAGTTGGTGGTGGCGAGCCGGACGACCTGGCCGGCGCCGTCGTCGGCGACCAGGCCGGCCTCGGGGGCCACGCGCAGGGTGCTGCCGACCTTGCCGGCGATGCTCACGCGGACGCTGGGGTTGGCGAGGTAGGCGGCCGTGGTGCCGGGGTAGTAGTGGCTGACGATCTGCTGCCAGGTGCGGCCCTGGCGGGCGGCATTCATCGCGCCGTACTGCGACATGCCCCGGCCGTGGCCGAAGCCTCGCCCGGTGATCTCGATGGTCCCGTCGGCGGGCCGGGTGTAGACCTCGGCAGCCTGGGCGGTGGGAGCGCCGGCGAGGACCGTGGCGGCGCAGGTGGCCGCCGTCAGTCCCGCGCCGAGCGCGCGGTGAGCAATACGCATGAGTGATCTCTCCAACACCCGGGGTGGGGGCGGTCCCGGGTGGCCCTCCCGGTCAGGGGAGGGGTGGGTGGCTGGTACGCCCCGGAGTCATTACTACTTTTAGTGACTGAATGACTACGGAGAGTATCTGATCACACCATGACGTGATGTGGAACCCGTTGATGCCGCGATGCCGCCTTTGGACTAATGACAGGCATGTGACTCGTGAGGTCCAGGGGGTTGGTGAGGTTCGTGTGACGCCGAGGCCACCCCGGCCTCGCACCCGGGCGGTGGCAGCCGACGCCCTGGTGACCAGGAGACCCGCAGGTGGGTGGCCCGAGATGACTAGTCGGTGACGCGCTCGGCCACCCGGATCGCCGCCACGTCGGCGGCCGGGACGACCGCGTCCGCCGAGCGCACCAGCACGACGGAACCTCCGCCCGCCCAGTGCTCGACCATGGACCGCAGGCAGCTCTCGGTCTCGGCCCCGCTCGCCACCACCAGCGCGCGCCCCGTGCGGCCCGGCAGCTCCTCGGCATACGTCCTGGCGCGGTCGGTGGCCCGCCACGCCAGGTCGGCCCCTGCGGGCCGCAGCAGCGGCACGAAGCGGTCGGGACAGGACGCCAGCTCGCGCGCCTCGTCCATGACCCCGGCCGGGACCGGGCCCGGGTGCGACCGCGCGAGCCCGGCGAGCGTCACCAGCACCTGCTCCCCGTGGTGGTCGGCGGCCAGCGCGACGTCGTCGGTGACCAGCACGTCCGCGGTGGCGGCCTGTGGGCCCGTGACCAGCGTCGCGCCCACCCACCAGGTCGCCAGCGCCCAGTAGCCGACCCGCCAGTGGGGCGGCAGCGCCAGCCCCACCGTGGTGCCGGGCTCGACCAGCAGCTCGTCCTGGAGCGCACCGGCGGCCTTGGCGGCCCAGGTCAGCAGCACCCGCCCGCTGAGCTCGATCCGCTCGCCGTCGGTGGGGCCCCCGCTGCGGTCGTAGCACGTGATCGCGGGCTGGCTGGTGTCCCCGGACTGCAGGACCTGGACGGCGTCGGCGAGGGTCGGCACGGTGCCACCCTAGCCAGACCGGGCTAGGGTGGCGCCAGCAGCGAGGAGGACGGTCGATGGACGCAGGACGGGCGCGGTTGTTCGGGCGTGCGGCGGGGGTCGCGGCGAGCGCGGTGGTGGTGGCGGGGGCGGCCCATCTGCTCCAGTCCCGGGCCGAGGCGGGCCCTCGGGTGAGGCTGACCGGTGCCGCGCTGCCCGAGTGGGTGCTGCCCACCGATCTGCTCTCCTCGGTCGACCAGGCCCACGAGCACACCCGCCTCGCCGACGACCTGGGGCTGCCGATGGTGCTCGACGAGCTGGACGCCTGGGCCGCGCTCGGTGTCCTGGCGGCCGCGGTCCGGCTGGTCGACACCGGCAGCCGCACCAGCCTGGTCGTGGACCTGGGGGC